>NZ_CP024190.1:3380305-3687605 GCF_003391395.1 Mycobacterium marinum | reverse complement strand
GCAAGGCGGGGCCGCCGCTGGGACTTACTACACGGCGGGCGGGGTTGGTGGTGCGGGTGGCAACGCTGGGCTGTGGGGTGACGGCGGAGCCGGCGGCGATGGCGGCGATACCTGGCGTCCCGGTTTCTTCACGGTGGGGTCTGTGGAGGGGGCCGGTGGTAACGGCGGACATGGTGGGCTGCTTTTCGGCAATGGCGGCGGCGGTGGTGACGCCGGGCTGAATAATCAGATTTTCGGCGCTAAAGGCACTCCGAATGGCGCTGCCGGAGGGTACGGGGGAAACGCCGGGTTGTGGGGCAATGGCGGGGCCGGCGGCCACGGTGGCTTCGGTGGTACCGCTACCGCACCAGTTGGGGACGGCGGGGTCGGCGGAAATGGCGGGGCTGGCGGAAATGGCGGGTTGTTCTACGGCGACGGTGGGGCCGGTGGGGCCGGCGGTACCGGGGGAGGGCTCTTGCAAGGCTCCGGCATTCCCGGTGTCGGTGGGAACGGAGGGGCCGGCGGTACCAGTGGGCTGATCGGTAGCGGTGGGGCCGGTGGGGTCGGCGGTACCGGAGGCGCAAATCACGCCAGCACCAACAGCATCGGTGGTGTGGGTGGGGCCGGCGGAACCGGAGGCGCGGCGAAACTGTTCGGGAGTGGTGGCAGTGGTGGGACCGGTGGCGTCGGAGGTATAGGTAACACCATCGGCGGTACGGGCGGGGTTGGTGGCGGCGGCGGGGCAGCCGGGTTAATCGGCGATGGCGGGGCCGGCGGGGCGGGCGGCAACGGAGGGGGCGGTACTGGCGCTGGCGGCCTGGGCGGCAACGGTGCCAGCGCCGATTGGATCGGTAACGGCGGGTCCGGCGGCGCCGGCGGGTCCGGCGGACTCGGTGCACATGCCGGTGCCGGCGGGAATGGCGGGTCGTTGTATGGCAATGGCGGGTCCGGAGGGGCTGGCGGAACCGGCGCTAGCGGTGCCGGCGGCAACGGTGGTGGCGGCGGAGCAGCCGGGATGATGGGTGATGGCGGGGCCGGCGGCGACGGTGGGGACGGCAGCGCGGCTGGCGGGCTGGGCGGCGACGGTGGCAACGCCGATTGGATCGGTAGCGGCGGGTCCGGCGGCGCCGGCGGGTTAGGCCTGCCGCCAGCGACCGGCGGTTTCGGCGGGCGAGGCGGTCGACTATTCGGCTCGCCCGGTGCCCAGGGCTGACGTGCGCTGATGTGCCTGTCGGCGGCTTGCCGGTGCTGATTGCGCCGCCGCCGTCTGCTGCTGGTCGGCTTTCATGTGGCCTAGCCGCTGTTTATCGGGGTGTCGTGCGCCTCAGTAGGTAGCGCCCAGGAACCGGCGTGAGCGCGATTGTCGGCCCCGCCCCGCCGGGTTGCGGCCGATCACGAGCTGTTCGTCGCGGTGCTGGACCTAGGCTCGGGCTCCGGCGGTCGGGAACGGCGGGTTCAGATGTCCGCTGTGAGCTGGGCTGTCACTGCGGGTCAACCCAGAGTTGGGCAGCCGGCGCGGCGCCGTGTGGGTACGGCACCGCGTCGTTACCGGGCGCGACTGGGTAGGGTGTCATGGCCGGTCATGGCCGACCGGTTTCTCCCGGTGTCGGCCGTCGGACGGAGGTGGTGAGCGAGGTGGAGTCGGTGTTGCGCCCCAGCGCCGGCCCAGGTGTGCCGCTGGCTGAGCTGGCAGTTCAAGTCGGAGCGGTGCTCGCCGATGGCCCACATCGAGCCGCGGCCGTCCCGGACACGCTGATCACGGGCATGACGCTGCGCGCTCAGGCGGTGCAGCCAGGCGATCTGTTCGCGGCGCTGGCAGGATCTGCCACCCACGGGGCACGCCATGCCGCCGACGCGATCGAGCGCGGTGCCGTCGCGGTGCTCACCGACCCTGCCGGGGTGACGGCGATATCCGCGCTGGGTTGTGTGCCCGGCACCGTGCCGGTACTCGTCCATCCCGCGCCCCGCGGCGTACTGGGTGAGGCCGCCGCGCTGGTGTACGGACACCCGTCCGACCGGCTGACCGTTGTCGGTATCACCGGAACGTCGGGTAAGACCACCACGACCTATCTGGTGGAGGCTGGTTTGCGGGCCGCCGGGCGGGTCGCCGGCCTGATCGGCACCATCGGCATCCGCATCGATGGCGCCGACATACCCAGCACCCTGACCACCCCCGAAGCGCCCGCCCTGCAGGCAATGCTGGCGGCGATGGTCGAACGCGGGGTGGACACGGTGGTGATGGAGGTGTCCAGTCACGCGCTGACCCTGGGCCGGGTGGATGGCATCCGGTTCACGGTCGGCGGCTTCACCAATCTGTCGCGCGATCATCTCGATTTTCACCCCACGATGGCTGACTACTTCGAAGCCAAGGCATTGCTGTTCGATCCTGCCTCGGCGCTGCGTGGCCACAGCGTGGTCGTCTGCATTGATGACGAGGCCGGTCGTGCGATGGCCGATAGAGCCGGTGCCGCCATCACCGTCAGCGCCACAGGTCAGCCGGCCCACTGGCGCGCAACCGATGTGGCCCCGGTGGGGGCCGGAGGGCAAGAATTCACCGCGCTCGATCCTGCCGGCGTGGGGCATCGGGTGCGCATTGGGTTGCCCGGACACTACAACGTGGCCAATTGCCTACTGGCGCTGGCGATTCTGGATGCTGTCGGGGTCTCGCCGGAGCAGGCTGCGCCAGGGTTGCGGGAAACCCGGGTGCCTGGGCGCCTGGAACAGGTGGACCGCGGTCAGGACTTCCTGGCGCTGGTGGACTACGCGCACAAACCCGGCGCGCTGCGGGAGGTGCTGAGCACCCTGCGGAATCCGCAGCGCCGGCTGGCGGTGGTCTTCGGGGCAGGCGGTGATCGTGACCCTGGCAAGCGTGGACCGATGGGGCGCATCGCCGCGGAGCTCGCCGATTTGGTCGTTGTGACCGATGACAATCCTCGTGGTGAGGATCCCGGGGCAATTCGACGCACGATTGTGGCCGGGGCAGCCGAAAGCGGCGGGGCGGCGCAGGTGGTTGAGATTGCCGACCGAGGTGAGGCGATTGGCTACGCGGTCGACTGGGCGCGCACCGGTGACGTGGTGCTGATTGCGGGTAAAGGGCATGAAACCGGGCAGCGTGGCGGCGCAGAAGTGCGTCCGTTCGACGACCGGGTGGAACTGGCCCGAGCCTTAGAGGCGCTGGAGTCCTGCACATGATCGACTACACCGTCGCCGAGATCGCCGAGATTGTCGGGGGGACGCTGGTCGACATCTCGCCGCAAGAGGCTGAGCAACGCCGGGTCACCGGGACCGTTGAGTTCGATTCGCGGGCGGTCGGCCCGGGCGGATTGTTTCTGGCCCTGCCCGGCGCGCGTGCCGACGGACACGATCACGCGGCGTCGGCGGTCGCGGCCGGTGCCGTCGCCGTGCTCGCAGCCCGCCCCGTCGGGGTCCCGGCGATCGTGGTTTCACCCGAGCCGGACGTGACCGCCGACGCGTTGACCGGGGTGCTCGAGCACGACGCCGACGGGTCGGGTGCGGCCGTGCTGGCCGCCCTGGCCAAGTTGGCCAAGGCGGTGGCCGCGGAGCTGGTGGCCGGCGGACTGACCATCATCGGGATCACCGGGTCGTCGGGCAAGACATCGACCAAGGATCTGGTGGCCGCGGTGCTCAAACCTTTGGGTGAGGTCGTCGCACCACCCGGGTCCTTCAACAACGAACTCGGGCATCCCTGGACCGTGCTGCGTGCCACCCGCAGCACCGACTACCTGATTCTGGAGATGTCGGCACGCCATCCCGGCAATATCGCCGCGCTGGCACAGGTGGCACCACCGGCTATTGGGGTGGTGCTCAACGTCGGCACCGCACACCTGGGGGAGTTCGGTTCTCGCGAGATCATTGCCCAAACCAAATCTGAGCTGCCGCAAGCCGTCCCGGCATCCGGGGTGGTCATCCTCAACGCGGATGACCCGGCTGTGGCGGCCATGGCCGAGGTGACTGCCGCCCGGGTGGTTCGGGTGGGTAGAGCCACCGCCACCGGAGCCGGCTGGCCCGGTCCCGGTGATGTCTGGGCGGGACCGGTCTCGCTGGATCGGCTGGCCCGGCCGCAGTTCACCATGCACGCCGGTGACGCCGCGGCCCAGGTACGACTCGGGGTGTACGGAGACCACCAGGTCTCCAACGCGTTGTGCGCCGGCGCGGTGGCCCTCGAATGCGGCGCGAGCGTGTCGCAGGTGGCGGCCGCACTCGCCGAGGCGGGGCCCGTGTCGCGGCACCGGATGCAGGTGAGCACCCGGCCGGACGGGGTGACGGTGATCGATGACGCCTACAACGCCAACCCGGATTCCATGCGCGCCGGGCTGCAGGCGCTGGCGTGGATCGCCCGCGGTGAGGCGGAGTCGACCACCGCGAGTCAGCCCGGTGTCCGGCCTCAAAGTCGGCGCAGTTGGGCAGTGCTGGGCGAGATGGCTGAGCTCGGCGCGGACGCGATAACCGAGCACGATCACATCGGCAGGCTCGCCGTGCGCTTAGATGTGTCTCGACTCGTTGTCGTGGGAACTGGGAGGTCGATGAGCGCCATGTACCACGGAGCGGTCATGGAGGGTTCGTGGGGCACGGAGGCGGTCAGCGTCCCAGACCGCGACGCTGCCCTGGCATTGTTGCGCGCGGAGATCCAACCCGGAGATGTCGTCCTGATCAAGGCCTCGAACTCGGCCGGCCTGGGTGAGCTGGCCGACGCGCTGGCTTGCGCAGACGCAGGCGGTCAAGACCGCGGGAGTGCGCACTCATGAGACAGATCATGATCGCCGTCGCCATCGCGGTGGCGGTTTCCATCCTGCTGACACCGGCCTTGATCCGGCTGTTCACCAAGCAGGGATTTGGTCACCAGATCCGTGAGGACGGCCCACCGAGCCACCACAGCAAACGCGGAACACCATCGATGGGTGGAGTCGCGATTCTGGCCGGCATCTGGGCGGGCTACTTCGGTACCCACCTCGCCGGCCTGGCTTTTGACGGCGAAGGAATCACCGCATCGGGTCTGCTGGTGCTGGGCCTGGCGACATCGCTGGGCGGCGTCGGATTCCTCGACGACTTGATCAAACTCCGCAGGTCACGCAACTTGGGGCTGAACAAGACGGCCAAGACGGTGGGGCAGATCACCTCCGCCGTGCTGTTCGCGGTGCTGGTGTTGCAGTTCCGCAATCCGGCCGGGTTGGCGCCGGCCAGCGCCGAACTGTCCTATGTGCGCGAGATCGCCACCGTCACCTTGACGCCGGCGTTGTTCGTGCTGTTCTGCGTGCTCGTTGTCAGCGCCTGGTCGAACGCGGTCAACTTCACCGACGGGCTCGATGGGCTGGCGGCCGGGTGCATGGCGATGGTCACCGGCGCCTACGTGTTGATCACCTTCTGGCAAGACCACAACGCCTGTGTCACGGCACCCGGGCTGGGCTGCTACAACGTGCGTGATCCGCTGGACCTGGCGCTCATTGCCGCCGCGACCGCCGGTGCCTGCATCGGCTTTCTGTGGTGGAATGCCGCTCCCGCCAAGATCTTCATGGGCGATACCGGATCCCTCGCGCTGGGCGGCATCATCGCCGGACTCTCGGTAACCAGCCGCACCGAGATCCTGGCGGTGGTGTTGGGGGCGCTGTTCGTCGCGGAAATCACCTCGGTGGTGCTGCAGATCCTGACCTTCCGCACCACCGGGCGCCGAGTATTCCGAATGGCGCCGTTCCACCATCACTTCGAGCTGGTCGGGTGGGCCGAAACCACGGTGATCATTCGTTTCTGGCTGCTCACCGCCATCACCTGTGGTCTGGGCGTGGCCCTGTTCTACGGTGAATGGCTGGCCGCGATCGGTGCCTGAGATGCTGGACCCGCTGGTGCCGGGCGCACCGGTGCTGGTCGCCGGCGCCCGGGTGACCGGCCGCGCGGTGCTGGCCGCACTGACCCGCTTCGGTGCGATACCAACGATGTGTGATGACGATCCGGCGATGCTGCGTCCCTTCGCCGAGAGCGGGGTCGCCACCGTGGACCCGTCGGTCGCCGTGCAGCAGCTGGCGCAGCCCGAAGCCAGCCCGGAATCAAGATATGCCCTGGTAGTTACCAGTCCCGGTTTCCAGCCGAGCACGCCCGTGCTGGCCGCGGCCGCGGCCGCCGGCGTGCCCATCTGGGGCGATGTGGAGCTGGCCTGGAGATTGGATGCCGCGGGCTGCTACGGACCGCCGCGCCGCTGGCTGGTGGTGACCGGGACAAACGGCAAGACCACTACGACCTCGATGCTGCACGCCATGCTGGTGGCCGGCCAACACCGCAGCGTTCTGTGCGGAAACATCGGCAGCCCGGTGCTGGACGTGCTCGAGGAGCCCGCGGACCTGTTGGCCGTGGAGTTGTCGAGCTTCCAGTTGCATTGGGCGCCATCGCTGCGGCCCGAGGCCGGCGTGGTCCTCAACATCGCCGAAGATCACCTCGACTGGCACGGCACGATGGCGGCCTACACCGAAGCCAAGGCGCGGGTGCTTACCGGTCGGGTGGCGGTGGTGGGGCTCGACGACAGCCGCGCGGCCGCGCTGCGCGACACCGCGCCGGCCCCGGTACGCGTCGGCTTCCGAATCGGTGCGCCGGCGGTCGGGGAGTTGGGCCTGCGCGACGGCCATCTCGTCGACCGGGCCTTCTCCGACGATCTGGTGCTGTTGCCGGCCTCCTCTATCCCGGTGCCGGGACCGGTGGGAGTCCTCGACACCCTGGCCGCGGCCGCATTGGCTCGCACGGTGGGGGTGTCGGCCGATGCGATCGCCGACGCGGTCGCCTCGTTTCAGGTTGGCCGGCACCGCAGCGAAGTTGTGGAGGTCGTTGACGGCATCACCTACGTCGACGACTCCAAGGCCACCAACCCGCACGCTGCCGAGGCATCGGTACTGGCCTATCCACGGGTGGTGTGGGTGGCTGGCGGACTGCTCAAGGGCGCATCCGTGGACGCGGAGGTGGCCCGGATGGCGTCGCGGCTGGTCGGAGCGGTGCTCATCGGCCAAGATCGCGCAGAGGTTGCCGAGGCGTTATCACGACACGCGCCCGATGTCCCCGTTGTCCAGGTTGTGACAAGCGAGGATGCTGATATGGGTGAGGCGTGTGGTGCTTCTGTTACAAAAGTTGACGATGTTGGGGGTTCCCTCGGCGCTCGCGTGATGCGTGCCGCGGTGGCGGCGGCTCGCAATATGGCCAGGTCTGGCGACACGGTGCTGCTGGCACCGGCCGGCGCCTCATTTGACCAGTTCACCAGCTATGGCGATCGCGGCGACGCCTTCGCGGCGGCCGTGCGCGCCGCGGTCCGGTAGGCGGGAGTGGCCAGCGCGCTGACCCGGCTGTTACGCCGGGGCAAGACCGATACCGAGAATGCCGACCTGCAGGCCGACACGGACCCGGAGTTAGCGGATTCGGCTGACTCCGCTGCCGAGCAGCCGGTAGACGCTGACGCGAGCGCCAAGGCCGCAAAGGGGCAAACCAACTCCGAGGAGCGGGGTCCGCGCACCCGTTTCGGTGCTTGGCTGGGTCGGCCCATGACGTCGTTTCACCTGATCATCGCGGTTGCTGCATTGCTGACCACCCTCGGACTGATCATGGTGCTGTCGGCCTCGGGCGTGCGGTCCTATGACGACGACGGATCGGCATGGGTGATCTTCGGCAAGCAGGTCCTGTGGACGGGGGTAGGCCTGGTCGGTTGCTACGTCGGTCTGCGCATGTCGGTGAGCTTTTTGCGGCGCATCGCGTTCTCCGGCTTTGCCTTCACCATCGTGCTGTTGGTGCTGGTGCTGATCCCGGGAATCGGCAAGGAAGCCAACGGCTCTCGGGGATGGTTCGTGGTGGCCGGCTTCTCGATGCAGCCCTCTGAGCTGACCAAGATGGCATTCGCCGTCTGGGGTGCGCACCTGCTGGCGACCCGCCGCATGGAGCGGGCATCCCTGCGCGAGATGCTGATTCCGCTGGTCCCGGCAGCGGTGATCGCGCTGGCCCTGATCGTGGCTCAGCCCGACCTCGGGCAGACGGTATCGATGGGCATCATCTTGCTGGGCCTGCTGTGGTACGCGGGCTTGCCGCTGCGCGTTTTCATGAGCTCATTTGCGGCCGTTGTTGTCTCGGCGGGGGTGCTGGCGATGACCGCGGGTTATCGGTCGGACCGAGTGCGCTCCTGGCTCGACCCCGACAACGATCCCCAAGACTCGGGCTACCAGGCGCGGCAGGCGAAGTTTGCGCTGGCCCACGGCGGCATCTTCGGTGACGGTCTGGGCCAGGGCGTGGCCAAATGGAACTACCTGCCCAACGCCCACAACGACTTCATCTTCGCGATCATCGGCGAGGAGCTGGGCCTGGTCGGAGCGCTGGGACTGCTCGGCCTGTTCGGGCTGTTCGCCTATACCGGAATGCGGATAGCACGCCGCTCGGCCGATCCGTTTCTGCGGTTGTTGACCGCCACCGTGACGCTGTGGGTGTTGGGCCAGGCGTTCATCAACATCGGCTACGTGATCGGCCTGTTGCCGGTCACCGGGTTGCAGCTGCCGCTGATTTCGGCCGGCGGGACATCGACGGCCACCACCCTTGCGATGATCGGCATCATCGCCAACGCGGCACGACACGAGCCGGAGGCGGTTGCCGCGTTGCGGGCGGGCCGCGACGATAGAGTGAATCGGATGCTGCGGCTCCCGCTACCCAAGCCGTATGCGCCAACCCGCCTCGAGGTGTTCCGCGACCGTAAGCGCGTGCAGCCACCAGCTGCCCGGCCACCGGCCAAGCAGGCGGCGGCGCGGAAGGCTCCCAAGGCGGCGACTCGGCTCGCCGAGGAGCCGCTGCGGCCAGCGTTGCCCCGCAGACCAGATCGGCCGGGCGCTCGGTCCGGGCAGCAGGGGGCTGGGCAGCGCTACGCCGGTCAGCGTCATAGTGGGCGGGTTCGTGCATTGGAAGGTCAGCGTTACGGGTGAATGACACGGTCAGGGAGCCGACTGGCGGGCTCGGGGTAAATCACGGTCCTGCGTTGTCGGTTGTGCTCGCCGGTGGCGGCACCGCCGGCCATGTGGAGCCCGCGATGGCCGTGGCCGATGCGCTCAGCGTCCTGGAACCGAATGTCAGAATCACCGCTTTGGGAACATCGCGCGGTCTGGAAACCAGGTTGGTGCCCGCGCGCGGTTATCACCTCGAGCTGATTACGCCAGTGCCGCTGCCGCGCAAACCCAGCGGCGACCTGGCCCGGCTTCCACCCCGGGTGTGGCGAGCGGTCCGGGAGACCAGGGCGGTGCTCGACTTGGTCGATGCCGACGTTGTCATCGGATTCGGTGGCTACGTCGCGCTGCCCGCTTACCTGGCCGCCCGCGGCATCCCCGGGTTACGGCGCCGGATCCCGGTCGTGATTCATGAAGCCAACGCCAGGGCAGGGCTGGCCAACCGGGTCGGTCTACGGACCGCGGACCGGGTGTTCTCGGCGGTCCCGGATTCGGGGCTACGGGGTGCCGAGGTAGTCGGAGTGCCGGTCCGGGCAGCGATCACCGCCCTTGACCGCATGGCTCTGCGAGCGGAAGCGCGGGCTCACTTCGGCTTCGCCGACGACGCCCGGGTGTTGCTGGTGTTCGGCGGATCGCAGGGCGCGGTGTCACTCAACAAGGCGGTTTCTGCCGCTGCCGCCGAGCTGGCCGCGTCGGGTGTTTCGGTGCTGCACGCGCACGGGCCAAAAAACGTCCTAGAGCTCCTAGAGCCACGTACCCCCGGCCAAGATGACCCGCCTTACGTCGCGGTGCCCTATCTGGACCGGATGGACCTCGCCTACGCCGCTGCTGACCTGGTGATATGCCGTTCCGGTGCGATGACGGTAGCCGAGGTATCGGCCGTCGGACTGCCGGCGATCTACGTTCCGCTGCCGATCGGCAACGGCGAGCAGCGGCTCAATGCGCTCCCGGTGGTCAACGCCGGCGGCGGCATGGTGGTTGCCGATGCCGATCTCACGCCGGCGCTGGTAGCTCGCGAAGTGACCGGCCTGCTCACCGACCCGCCGCGACTGGCGGCGATGACGGCGGCCGCCGCGCAGGTCGGACACCGCGACGCGGCGGCGCAGGTGGCTCAGGCGGCATTGGACATCGCGCGTCTGGCTCCGTCACGGCGACGAGCTGTCGGAGGGCGACGATGACCGCCGAGCAATTGCCGCCCGAACTGCAACGGGTGCACATGGTCGGCATCGGGGGAGCGGGGATGTCGGGCATCGCCCGCATCCTGCTCGACCGCGGTGGTTTGGTGTCGGGCTCTGACGCCAAGGAATCGCGGGGTGTGCACGCGTTGCGGGCACGCGGCGCGCTGATCCGGATCGGGCACGACGCGTCCGCACTGGACTTGCTGCCGGGTGGTGTTACGTCGGTCATCACCACCCACGCCGCCATCCCCAAGACCAATCCGGAGCTGGTCGAGGCCCGCCGCCGCGGCGTGCCGGTAATGCTGCGACCGGTTGTGTTGGCCAAGCTGATGGACGGGCGCACCACCGTGATGGTGACCGGCACACACGGCAAGACCACCACGACCTCGATGGTCATCGTTGCGTTGCAGCATTGTGGCCGCGACCCCTCCTTCGCGGTGGGCGGTGAACTCGGTGAGGCCGGCACCAACGCCCACCACGGCAGCGGCGACTACTTTGTCGCCGAAGCCGACGAAAGTGACGGCTCGCTGTTGGAATACACCCCCCACGTCGCCGTGGTGACCAACATCGAGGCCGATCACCTGGACTTCTATGGCAGCACCGAGGCTTATGTCGGGGTGTTCGACGCTTTCGTGGAGCGACTCGCCCCCGGCGGAGCGCTGGTGGTCTGTGCCGATGACCCGGGCTCGGCGGCGCTGGCCGAACGCTCCGCCGAGCTGGGCATTCGGGTGCTGCGCTACGGATCGGCCGGACATGCCGGGGCCGCGTTGGCCGCGACGTTGGTGTCGTGGGAACAGCGGGGCACCGGAGCGGTTGCGCAGATCCAGCTGGCAGGCGAGGCGGACCCACGCTCGATGCGGCTTTCGGTGCCCGGGCGGCACATGGCGCTCAATGCCCTGGGTGCCCTGCTGGCAGCGATCGAGGTCGGCGCCCCGGTCGGCGAGGTGCTCGACGGCCTGGCCGGTTTCGAGGGGGTGCGTCGGCGATTCGAACTGGTCGGGACGGCGGAGTCGGTGCGGGTTTTCGACGACTACGCGCACCATCCGACCGAGGTCAGGGCGACCCTGGGCGCGGTCCGCTCGGTGGTTCGCCAAAGTGGCAGTGGTCGTCTACTGGTGGTATTTCAGCCACATCTATATTCCCGGACAAAGGCTTTCGCCGCCGAGTTCGGCAGCGCTCTGGATGCCGCTGACGAGGTGTTCGTGCTCGACGTCTACGCCGCGCGCGAGCAACCGCTGACTGGGATCAGCGGAGCCAGTGTCGCCGAGCATGTCACCGTGCCGGTCCGCTATCTGCGTGACTTTTCTGCGGTGGCGGAGGTGGTGGCCGCGGCCGCGGGACCGGGCGACGTCGTTGTCACCATGGGTGCCGGAGATGTCACCCTGCTCGGACCGGAGATCGTGGCCGCGCTGCGGATGCGAGCCGATCGCAGTGAACCCGGACGGCCAGGAGTGTTGCAGTGACCGAAGCTAGCGACGGCCGATCGACCGACGTGGTCGCCGACGACCTGGACGACGAGCGCGAACCGGCCACCGTACCGATCGCCATCGATTCTCAGGAGCCGCAGGAGGCCGCGGACCAAGCCGAGGATCAGGACGAATTCGAGGGACCACGCCGTCGCGCCCGTCGTGAACGCGCCGAACGCCGTGCCGCCGAGGCTCGCGCGATCGCGATCGAGGAGGCTCGGCGCGACGCCAAGCGGCGCGCTCGCGGCCACGTCGCCAAGGAACCTCAGCCGGTCGCTCGTGGCGTCGTTCGCGGCTTGAAAATGCTGCTGGCCACCGTGGCGTTGGTGGTGGTGGGTGTGGGGTTGGGGCTGGTGCTCTACTTCACCCCGGCGATGTCGGCTCGCGATGTCGTAGTCACGGGGGTCGGCACGGTGACCCGCGAGGAAGTGCTCGGCGCGGCGAGTGTGCCGACCGGGACCCCGTTACTGCAGATCAACACCAAAGATGTCGCCGACCGAGTAGCGACGATCCGTCGGGTGGCCAGTGCGCGGGTGCAGCGCCAATACCCATCGGCGCTCCGGATCACCATTGTGGAGCGGGTGCCGCTGGTGGTGAAGGATTTCCCGGACGGCCCGCACCTGTTCGACCGCGACGGGGTGGATTTTGCGACCGGTCCGCCGCCACCCGCGCTGCCCTACCTCGACGTCGATGATCCGGGTCCGACCGATCCCGCCACGCTGGCTGCGTTGGAGGTATTGACCGCGCTGCGTCCCGAGGTCGCCGGCCAAGTGGGCCGGATCGCTGCTCCGTCTGTGTCATCGATCACTCTGACGCTCGCCGACGGGCGAGTGGTGATCTGGGGGACCACCGATCGTGCCGAGGAGAAGGCGGAGAAGCTAGCGGCGTTATTGACGCAGCCAGGGCGGACTTACGACGTGTCCAGCCCCGATCTGCCGACCGTGAAGTAGTCCGCAACCCGCCGCGAGAGCCCGACCCGATTCGCATTCGGCGCCCGACCTGACGCCGCGCTCAGCGGTAGGGCACAAAAAAATGCGCATGACGCGTCGGCGCGCCTGCACGGCTAGTTCCCGTCGTACCCATACGGTTCTGGTTACGCGGAACTACTTGACATAACTCTAACTCTATGGTTGAGGTTGAGGGTTTTGCAAGCAGACACACCGCAGGAGAACTGAGCCCGTCAGGGAGGAAGACGAATGATGACCCCCCCGCATAACTACTTGGCTGTCATCAAGGTCGTTGGTATCGGTGGTGGCGGCGTCAACGCTGTCAACCGCATGATCGAACAGGGCCTCAAAGGCGTGGAGTTCATCGCGATCAACACCGACGCGCAGGCGTTGTTGATGAGCGATGCCGATGTCAAGCTCGACGTCGGCCGTGACTCGACCCGGGGACTCGGCGCCGGTGCCGACCCAGAGGTCGGACGCCGAGCCGCCGAAGACGCCAAGGATGAAATCGAGGAGCTGCTACGCGGCGCCGACATGGTGTTCGTCACCGCCGGCGAAGGTGGTGGCACCGGCACCGGCGGTGCGCCCGTGGTGGCCAGCATCGCGCGCAAGCTTGGTGCGTTGACCGTAGGCGTGGTGACCCGGCCGTTCTCCTTCGAGGGCAAGCGCCGTAGCAACCAGGCGGAGAACGGTATAGCGGCTTTGCGGGAAAGCTGCGACACCCTCATCGTGATCCCCAATGACCGGCTGCTGCAGATGGGGGACGCCGCCGTATCCCTGATGGACGCGTTCCGTAGCGCCGACGAGGTGCTGCTCAACGGTGTGCAGGGCATCACCGACCTGATCACCACGCCAGGCCTGATCAACGTCGACTTCGCCGACGTCAAGGGCATCATGTCTGGTGCCGGTACCGCACTGATGGGCATCGGGTCGGCCCGGGGCGATGGTCGATCACTCAAAGCCGCCGAAATTGCCATCAATTCGCCGCTGTTGGAAGCGTCGATGGAGGGCGCCCAGGGCGTGCTGATGTCGATTGCCGGTGGCAGCGACCTGGGCCTGTTCGAGATCAACGAGGCGGCGTCATTGGTACAGGATGCCGCCCACCCAGACGCCAACATCATCTTCGGAACCGTCATCGACGATTCGCTGGGCGACGAGGTGCGGGTGACCGTGATCGCAGCGGGCTTCGACGCCAGTGGACCGGGCCGCAAGCCCGTGGCGGGCGCGACCGGCGCCGCACCCGGGGAGACCGGGGGCGCGCATCGGATCGAGTCGGCCAAGGCGGGCAAGCTCAGCTCGACGTTGTTCGAGCCGGTCGACGCGGTCAGCGTGCCGCTGCATACCAATGGCGCGACGTTGAGCATTGGCGGCGATGACGACGACGTCGATGTGCCACCCTTCATGCGCCGTTGAGGGTCTCAATTTGCTTGCCAGAACGCGACAAACCGGCCGCGGCCGGACCGCGCCGCAGCCTGGTCGGCAGTCGAATCCGGATACTGGTGGGGTGAGCGTTCGAATCCGCCGGGTGACTACCACTCGGAAGGGCGGTGTGTCCAAGCCGCCGTTCGACTCCTTCAACCTCGGTGACCACGTCGGTGATGACCCGGCCTCCGTGGCGGCCAACCGAGCCCGGCTGGCCGCCACCATCGGTATGCCCACCGAACGAGTGGTGTGGATGAACCAGGTCCACGGTGACCGGGTTGAGGTGGTCGACGCGCCGCGCGACAACGCTTTCGATGACACCGACGCGTTGGTGACCAAGGTTCCCGGCCTGGCGTTGGCGGTGCTGACCGCCGACTGCGTGCCGGTGTTGATGGCCGACGCGCGGGCGGGCGTCACCGCGGCCGTCCATGCCGGCCGGGTGGGCGCACAGCGCGGCATCGTGGCGCGCACGGTGGAGGCCATGCAGGCGCTGGGCGCGCAGCCCGGCGACATTTCGGCATTCCTGGGTCCGGCGGCCAGCGGGCGCAACTACGAAGTTCCCGCGGCGATGGCCGACGAGGTCGAGGCGGCGTTGCCGGGCAGCCGGACCACCAGTGCTGCCGGGACGGCCGCGCTGGACCTGCGCGCCGGAATTGCCCGCCAGCTGGGGGACTTGGGTGTGAAGTCCATCGATGTCGACCCCCGTTGCACGGTGGCGGACCCGACCCTTTTCAGCCATCGACGCGGTGCGCCCACGGGGCGGCTGGCGTCGCTGGTGTGGATGGAATGACCGCGATGGTCGTGGACATTTCAGCGCACGGGGAGCGTCAGTCAGAACTGACGCACGCGTTGGCGGTGGTGCGGTCGCGACTCGCCGCGGCCGCCGAGGCGGCGGGGCGCAAGGTCAGTGAAATTGAGCTGCTGCCGATTACCAAGTTCTTCCCGGCGACCGATGTTGCCATCTTGGCGCGACTGGGTTGCCGAGCCGTGGGGGAGTCGAGGGACCAGGAGGCTTCGGCAAAGGTCGCCGAGCTGGCCCGGATGTTTTCCGCTCCCATGCGGTCGGGATCGCGGGGGATTCACTGGCACATGGTGGGCCAGATTCAGCGGAACAAGGTCCGTTCGCTAGCAAACTGGGCGCACACCGCTCACTCGATCGACACCCCCCAACTGGTGACAGCGCTGGACCGAGCGATAACCACGGCGATAGCCGATCGTCGGCGCGGCAATCCGTTGCGCGTGTATGTCCAAGTGAGCCTTGACGGCGACGTCTCCCGCGGCGGTGTCGACATGACCGACCCCGGTGCGGTGGACCGGATCTGCGCCCAGGTCAGCGATGCGCAGAGCCTCGAGCTGATCGGTTTGATGGGTGTTCCGCCCCGCGATTGGGACCAGGAAAAGGCCTTTGAGCGGCTGCAATCCGAACACAGTCGAGTGCTCGAGTCGTTCCCTACGGCGGTGCGACTTTCCGCCGGTATGTCCGATGACCTCGAGATCGCCGTGAAACATGGATCGACGTGTGTGCGTGTCGGTACCGCGCTATTGGGTTCGCGGCGGTTACGGTCACCGTGAAAAGTCACTGTAGTCACACCTTCATCACAGACAACAAATATCCCAGGGCTAGAAGGGGTCAGCGATGAGCACTCTGCACAAGGTCAAGGCCTACTTCGGTATGGCTCCGATGGAGGATTACGACGACGAGTATTACGACGACCGCGGGCCTTCCCGCGGCTATTCGCGTCCTCGATTCGAGGATGATTACGGTCGTTATGAAGGGCGCGATTTCGAAGACCCGCGCCGCGATCCTCGTGCCGATATGCGCGCCGATTTGCGCGGCGAGCCGGCCGACTATCCACCGCCGGGCGGCTATCGGGGTGGATACCCCGATGAAGCGCGATTCCAGCCGCGCGAGTTCGACCGGGCCGATATGGCCCGGCCGCGCTTCGGGTCGTGGTTGCGCAACCCCACCCGCGGCTCGCTGGCGATGGACCCGCGCCGGATGGCGATGATGTTCGAGGAAGGTCATCCGTTGTCGAAGATCACCACACTGCGCCCCAAGGATTACAGCGAGGCACGCACCATCGGTGAGCGGTTCCGCGACGGCACGCCGGTGATCATGGACTTGGTGTCGATGGACAACGCCGACGCCAAGCGGCTGGTCGACTTCGCGGCCGGTTTGGCCTTCGCGCTGCGCGGATCGTTCGACAAGGTTGCCACCAAGGTCTTCCTGCTCTCGCCCGCAGACGTGGACGTAACCCCGGAGGAGCGTCGTCGGATCGCCGAAACCGGCTTCTACGCTTACCAATAGACAAATCTGCTGCTGTTCAGCCCGGCAGGTCGCAGCTCGGCCTGACGGGCTGTCCGCTCGTCGGGGCCGGCTGCGGTGAACCTATGCGATGTGTGCCGTTGGGCTGGTCGGTAGGCTTGCGCTTGCCGACCGCACGGGCGGCGTCCTCGTATCCGAATCGGTAAGGTCAGGCTCTCGTTGGTGCTGTTTTTCCAGATTCTCGGGTTTGCGCTGTTCATCTTCTGGCTGCTGCTCATCGCTCGGGTTGTCGTCGAGTTCATTCGTTCGTTCAGTCGTGACTGGCGCCCCACCGGTTTCACGGTGGTGATCCTCGAGATCATCATGTCGATCACCGATCCTCCGGTGAAGCTGCTGCGCCGGCTGATCCCGCAACTGACCATCGGCGCGGTGCGCTTCGATCTCTCCATCATGGTGCTGCTGCTGGTGGCCTTCATCGGGATGCAGCTGGCATTCGGTGCCGCCGCCTGAGTGGCCCCTGCCGCCATTTGGACTTAGTTGAGAGACGGTTCGGCCACGATTTGGCGACAAGTTTGGCCGGCATGATTTTCAAATCTAAGGAATGTGATTTATTTGCCTGAGAGTTTGAAATTGGTCCTTATTTATTAGTCCAATCGGCAACCGCCGAGTCTGGTGTGACAGGATGGACGGCAGTTGCGCGACTGCTGCCAGTTCGTTCTACACTTTCCAGATCGTTTGACCGTCCAGGAACTTGAGGGGACAAACAATGCCGCTTACACCTGCCGACGTCCACAATGTGGCGTTCAGTAAGCCGCCTATCGGCAAGCGCGGGTACAACGAAGATGAGGTCGACGCCTTCCTTGACCTGGTGGAGAACGAGCTCACTCGACTGATCGAAGAGAATTCGGATCTGCGTCAACGGATCGCCGAGCTGGACCAGGAGCTGGCCGCGGGTGCTGGCGACGGGGCTGCTGTGACCGCTCAGCCCACCCAAGCCATGCCCGTGTACGAGCCGGAGCCCGAGCCGGCAAAGCCCGCTGCGCCTGTGGCCTCGGCCGCAACCAACGAGGAACAGGCCATGAAGGCGGCCCGGGTGCTGAGCCTGGCGCAAGACACCGCCGACCGCCTCACCAGCACAGCTAAGGCCGAATCGGACAAGATGCTGTCCGACGCCCGCGCCAACGCCGACCAAATCCTCAGCGAGGCCCGGCACACGGCCGAGACAACGGTCACCGAAGCCCGGCAGCGCGCCGATGGGATGCTAGCGGATGCGCAGGCCCGGTCGGAGAGCCAGTTGCGGCAGGCCCAGGAGAAGGCGGACGCCCTGCAGGCCGATGCGGAGCGCAAGCATTCCGAGATCATGGGCACCATCAACCAGCAGCGCACCGTGCTGGAAGGCCGCCTCGAGCAACTGCGGACATTCGAACGCGAATACCGGACTCGTCTCAAGACCTACCTGGAGTCCCAGCTCGAGGAGCTCGGTCAGCGCGGATCGGCCGCGCCGGTCGATTCGAGCGCGGACGCCGGCGGGTTCGAGCAATTCAACCGGGGCAACAACTAGCCGGGACACGGGCCGGGCTGGCCGGCTGGCGCGCAAACCCTGGTAGGTTTTGGCAGTCGCTGCCCGCCGGCCGGAGGATGACCGATGCTGATCATTGCCCTCGTTTTAGCCCTCATTGGGCTCGTTGCGCTGGTGTTCGCGGTGGTCACCAGCAATCAGCTGGTGGCGTGGGTGTGCATCGGCGCCAGTGCACTGGGTGTGGTCTTGCTGATCGTTGACGCCCTCAGGGAGCGTCAGCAACGTGAGGCGGCCAGCAAAGACCAGGATGAGGCCGAACAACCAGCCGATGCCGACGGCGAGGCCGACTACGTCGAATACCCTGACGATGACGCCGAGGCGGAACCGGCCGCCGAAGATGTCGAGGACGCCGAAGAGGGCTCCGAGGACACCGAGGGCCCAGAGGACACCGAGGGCCAAGAGGACGCCGATACTGCGGAAGAATCGACGGTGTCCGCCGACGCTAAGCGTGACGACAGCGCCGAATAGCGCGCCATGCCGTGGCTCGAGCCCGATCCTGTTGGCTAGTGCGGCTTATTGGCTCGGATTGAGCCTGTCCGACTACTTCGAGAAGCTGATGCTGTGATGCTTACCGCGCCTGCCGAGATTTGTTGGGTTCCGTTGTCGCGAACCTGAACTGTCGCGAACCTGAACTGCGACACGGGTCGAGACCTGGCGAATCGGTACCTGATCGTCGTCCGTGCTGGGGTTGAGTCACTCCGATATCGGGGCGGTGGGCTAGGGGTCGAGTTGGGCGGGGGGCTACTCGGCACCTGGGGGCTTGGGCTCCGGTGTGGAGGCGTCGGTCCCATGCGGCGATGATCAGGCCTGGGGCGCCGACTGCCAACGCGCTGGCCAGATGGACAGCCTGGGCTCCGCGTAACGCATGGGCGCGGGCGAGGTGGTCGGCGTGGTGTTCAACCGTCGTGGTGTGTTCGACGGGGCGGGTGGCGGCCCAGAAGTCCTCCCAGTCACGCTCGGCTTCGGCGAGCTCGGATTCGGTTAGGTCGGTGATGACGACCTCACCACCAGCCCGAACTCGATCGAGCGGAGGTGGGGTGGCAACGGGCCGATACGCCGATTCGTCCGCGGCCAGGACGCCGTCGCCCTGATGTGCGCGATCATCGTCATCCTGATGAGGGGGCCCGCACCGCACACAACGTCGCCGCTGTAACCGCCGACCGCGACCATCTACCGGATCGTGTGCGCCGACTGTGCATCAGCACGGCATTCACACAGCCTGACAACGCCGCCCCGACGACCAGCGATAACCCCGATCGGGCAGGGTTCCCCCGGCATGCTTAAACCCGTGCGGGACCGATGAATTCGACGCCCGCGCGAATCGCGGGGCTGTGCCTCAGGATCCGGAAATGCGCCAGCCGGCCGAGTCCCCGTGTCGTCATCAAACGCGCGCCTGGCCAGGACGCAACAATCTTCTCGCTCGTCGCATATGGAGTCTCGGGGTCATCGGGGTCGTGGATGAGCAGCATCGGCGGATAGTCGGTCCGGGCGGCCACCCGGACCATGTTGGTGTCCTCTAAAGGCATGCCGATGCGGCGTTCAAGACGGCGCTGCAGGCCGGCGCGTATCCGTCGGCCGAAGCCGTGGCGCGCGGCGAAGAGATCCAGATAGATCGGGAACTCTCCCATTGGCGCGAGAAACACCAAACGCCCGACCGTCGTGCCCCACGCCGCCGCGAATACGGTCGCGTTGGCCCCGAGTGAGTGGGCGACGACAGCGCGGGCCGGCCCGTGCTCTCGGATGATCGCGGCAACCGCTTCGGCGCACTCGATGGCGGTGGTGCGACCCGGTGCCAGTGCGCCCGGATCGGACTCGTTATGGCTGGGCAGATCGAACGCGATGACGCGATGACCGGACTTGACGAGAGGTTTGATGAACATGCCGAGGTGCGGGCGACGCCCGCCCCAGCCGTGCACGAGATAGACCGGTGGCCCCTCGCCCCAGGCTTCCCCGACGATGCGATGCCCGTTCCAGTGCGCTTCCAGTGGCTGGCCGGGCGGAACGCCGGGCGGCATGCGCAAACTTGACTCCAGGACCGGCGGGGTGCACCACAGCTCGGTCGCCCACCGCGACCCCAATGCGGGGGCGAAGCGCTCCAGCAGCCAGAACGCCCGGCGGACTCGAGTGGCCACCGGCGGTTGCACACCGGAACCCTGCACGTCGAGAACGGTCGGGCTCGAAGAATCGCTGCCGATCTCGTCCGTGCTCTCCCGATTGATCATCTATCGCCTGCCTTTCAGATCGTCGACTCACGGCTGCAAAGCAGCTGAGCCGCCGCTGGTGGTGCAAGGTACCAAGGGCGTCCTGGCCTGGCAACGCGCCGGTGTTGTCGGGAGGGGAAGCAAGTGTCCGTGTGGAACGCAGAGTTCCTGTTGACGACGGGGTGGTTTCAAGTCAACGTCGCAACACCGGCGGATTCTGCGAGGCTATCAGGGCGGCGAATAGGTCGGCGGGACAACGGTCTCGAAGCGGACGGTGATTGAGGTCGTCCTCGACGGCCTGCAGGTGCGCTGGCGGGTGACTGATAGGCGTCACGCCCTTCGGGAAGTAGTCGCGCAGCGGTCCGTTGGTGTTCTCGTTGCTACCCCGTTGCCAGGGTGATCGGGAATCGCAGAAGTACACCGGCGCTCCGCGCTTCTTCGTGGTGCCAGATGGCGTGCCATCTCGGTGCCCTGGTCCCAGGTGATAGACCGCATGAGAGCCGTCGGCAGATCCTGTATGCGGGCTACCAGGGCTCCGTGGAGCGAGTCGGAGTGGGCGCGGGGCAGGTGTAGCAGTCGTAGCATTCGGGTCTGACGCTCGACTAGCGTGCCGATCGCTGAGTGGTGGTTGTCAACGATGATGAGGTCACCCTCCCGGTGCCCTGCCTCTGATCGGTCGACGGGCGGGAACGGCCGGTCGTGGATGGTCAGCATCGGCTGTTGGAAACGGCCGCGCCGGCGCTGTTGGCGGTGGTGTGCTCGGCGGTGATCTCGACCGGTGCGCAACGGTGAGCGTCGGTGCGGTGCCAAACGCGAGGGGTGCAGGAAACACGAATTCGGTTGATACACAGCTTGGTAGATGCTTTCGTGGCACAGCCGCATCTACGGGTCGTCGGGGAAGCGCAGCCGGAGATGACGGCTGATCTGTTGCGGGCTCCACCGCTGAGCAAGCAGCTCGCCGATCACGGCGCGGAGCTCGCTGTTCGTGTCCACTCGTTGCCGATGCTGACGTGCTCTCCGCACGGTGGTGCGGCGATGGGCGACGCCCTGGCCCCTTCTTCACCCGACGCGACGATGCCAACACAACCTCCAGAATCTAGAGAAGAGTTGCGATCGTCCCTGGAAACCACCAGGCCTGGTAGTCAATCCGAAACGCACGCACCGATTGTGGAAAGACGAACGGCTGCAACGTCGGCCGAAGACCCGCAAGTGCATGCGCCTGGGCCCTGGCGCGGGGGCCACAGCGCCAGGGTCGCTGCCCGCCCCGATCATGTGTGGGCGCTGGACTATCAGCACGACCTGACCGTCGATGGCCTTCAGCTGCGCTTCTGCAACGTCATTGACGAGTTCACCCGCGAGGCGTTGGCCACCCGGCCACGACGATCCTGGAACGCCGATCAGACCACCGATCATTCTGATGGGCTGATCCTGACCACGGGCCGCAAGCCCGAACACATCCGGATGGCCAACGGACCCGAACTGACCAGTCACGCCCTGGCTGATTGGGCTCGCTTCGGCGCGGTAGGCACCGTTCTTATCGAATCCGGCGCACCGTGGGAAAACGGGCATTTGCGAATCCTTCAACGGGCGCTTTCGCGACGAATTCCTGACCTCCGAAACCTTCGGTAGTCTGCTCGAAGCCCAGGTTCTCGCCGAGGACTGGTGCACCGAATGCACCACCGACCGACCTCACAGCGCATTGAACGACCTCACCGCCAAGGCCTTCCAAAATGCACCGGGAAACCACCAACCAAAAGCTCTCATAGAAGTCGGCCCGGAAGCTGGGGCCCCGTCAACCGAAGTCCCGCCGAGCTTTTCACCCTCTTGCTAGACTCGCCAGGCCATCATGTGTTGCGACGATGACTGGGACCCACCTTGCCGCGCTCTAGTCAGTATTCGGCTGCCGCCGACCCGGTTTGTGGACAGCAGCTCCGTCGATTCGGGGACAGGGGGATTTAACCGACGTAGTGGCCGCTGAGCCGACAGACATTTTGGTGTCGCGGCGGCATTTGTGGAACAAACGTATTCGTGACCGGTGAGCCCGAAACGATGGTCAATTCACTGAGGAGTCAGATTGCAGCGGACGGTCCTTGGAGGGAAGATTCATCGCGCCACCGTCACACAGGCCGACTTGAACTACGTTGGATCGATCACTCTCGACGCCGACCTCATGGCGGCATCCGGGATTGTTGAAGGCGAACAGGTCCACGTCCTCGACATCACCAACGGAGCGCGACTGGTCACCTACGCGATCGCGGGTCCTGGGGGTTCCGGTGTCGTCGGAATAAATGGCGCGGCAGCACATCTTATTGCGCCGGGCGATCTGGTCATCATCATGTCGTACCTCATCGTTGGCGAAGAGGAGCGTTGTGGCCATTCGGCGAAGGTGGTGCACGTCGACGCGGTCAACAGCATTGTTGGACTGGGGTCCGATCCGGCGCAGCCCGTCCCCGGCGCTCTAGCCGAGTCGGTTTCCGGACCAATTTCCGGTCGGGACCTGTTCGGCGCCGCCGATGCGCTGTGAGCCGTTCCTAATCATTTTCGACTGGTGCATGAGGTGGTGATGTTGGTGGATAGAGTTAGAGCCTCATCTGCGCAAGAAGCTTTATGGTTTGCGCAGAAATTGGTTCCGGATCTACCCAATAATGTGTCTATCTGCTTCGAGGTATCCGGTCCAATAGATCACGATATGATGGCTGTAGCATTGCGCCACCACGGTCGTGAGGCGCATACGCTGCGTGTTCGATTTCTTGAAGACCAGGATGGGCTTCATCAAGTATTGTGCGGCCCGGAATCGTGGGAACCGGAATTCTTCGACGTCAGTGATGCACCCGACCCGGATGCCGCTGCTCAAAGCATCATTTTAGAAATAAGAGGAACCTCCTTCGATCTAAGTCATGGCCTATTGGGCCGAGCTGGACTGATCAAGCTAAATGAGCTACGCCATTTTGTCTTTTTGGTAGTTCACCATATTGTTTGCGATGGATTTTCAACACTCATTGCCGTACGGCGGGTAGCCGAAATATATACAGCGTTGAAATCAGGCAGCAGCATTCCTCGATCTGCGTATTGTAGCCCCGAGGCGGTCGCCGAATATGATTCGCGTTATAAACTCTCTGAAAGATATACTTCCGATAAAGAATTTTGGACTAGTTACACGCGCGCATGGCCGGAGCCGCTGAATGCCATTCGGCGCCCAACTGCGCCGCGCGCGGCAACCCTGCGCTACAGCACGATTCTGACTGGAGAGGTTCCGGGGCGCTTGCATGCTGCCGCTGATGGCGCCGGCACGTTGCTGCCCGTTTTTTTCATTGCCGCGGTGGCCGGATGTCTTAGCCGATTGTCATCAACGTCCGAGTTTTCGGTTCGACTGGCGGTCGCTAATAGGTTCGGTATCGCACGGAAAACGCCATGCCTGCTGTCGAATACCGTTCCGGTGCGAGTAAATGTCCCATCCGGTGTCGGATTTTCAAACTTCGCAAGTGTTCTTGGTCGAGAGATCAGCTCAGTACTCAGGCATTCCCGCTATCCGGTAACGGAAATTCGGGATATCGGGCGCCTTCAAATGCAAAGAAGTCAATTTGGGCCGGTTATCAACGTGCTGCCCTTTTTTTCCGAGACACACGAGCTTCCTGATAGTCATGGGGCTTTTCGGGACGGATCTTTTGGGGCCTGCGACGATCTACTAATTTCTATATATTACGATGCGCGCGAACTCAACAACGGAGAGCCCGGCAGTGTTTACATCCAAATTGATGGAAATGGACTGCTGTACGCCAACGAGGACCTGATCCGTTTAGCGGATCACTTGGTTTCATTTTTGCGCGCAGTTAGCGCCGAACCGCAGCGACGGGTCGATCTGGTCGAGATCATCGATCCTGTCGAACGTCAACGGCTGCTGGTCGAGTGCAACGACACCGCCACCGCTATCCCCGAGGCGACTATCCCGGAACTGTTTGGCGCGCAGGTTGCTCGCGTTCCCGAGTCGGCGGCGGTCCACGACGACCTGGAGATGCTGACCTACCGCGAACTCGATGTTCGGGCATCCGATTTGGCCCGTGGTTTGGCCGCTCGTGGGGCAGGTCCGGAAGTTATTGTTGCGGTGGCTTTGCCCCGCTCGGCTCGGTTGGTGGTTGCGTTGCTGGCGATCGCCAAAACCGGTGCTGCGTACCTGCCGATCGACCCGAACTATCCCAGCGAGCGCAGCGCCTACATTCTCAGCGACGCCGCTCCCCAATTGCTGATCACTGACACCCCCACCGCCCCAACATTGCCCGACACGGGTGTCGCTGTGCTGATCCTCGACACCACCCTCGACACCACCGAGGTCTCCGACCGCGGGATCGAGGCCGTCCCCGGGTACTGCTACCAGGACAGCCTGGGGCCAGGACCGGACAACCTGGCCTACATCATGTACACCTCCGGATCCACCGGACACCCCAAACCCGTGGCCATCACCCACCGCAACGTGGTGGCATTGTTTACCGGTTTCGGGTGGTGGCGTGGTTTGACCGACACCGATGTGTGGGCGTGGTGTCATTCGCCGGCGTTCGATGTCTCGGCGTGGGAGTTGTGGGGAGCGCTGCTGCACGGAGCCCAGGCTGTGGTGGTGCCGTGGGAGGTGGTGCGATCACCGCGAGAACTGTGGCAGCTTGTGGTCGATGAGCGCATCACGGTGCTCAGTCAGACGCCGTCGGCGTTTTATGAATTGATCCGTGTGCAGCGCGAACTCCCGGCTAGCGCAGAGAGTTCCGCATTGCGGATGGTGGTTTTCGCTGGGGAGGCGCTAGACCCGTCTCGGTTACGGGGTTGGTATCCGGGGCAGGGTGAGCAGGCGCCGGCCTTGATCAACATGTACGGGATCACCGAAACGACGGTGCATACCACGTATCTGGAGCTCTCCGGCGAGGACGCCGAAGGCGGCGTCTCCCCGATTGGTGGCCCGTTGGGCAATGTGCGGGTGTTTGTGTTGGATGCGGGGTTGTGTCCGGTGCCGGTGGGGGTGGCTGGTGAGTTGTATGTTGCCGGTGCGCAGGTGGCGCGGGGGTATCGGGGTCGGGTGGGGTTGACCGCGCAGCGGTTTGTGGCGTGTCCGTTCGGGCCTGCTGGGTCGCGGATGTATCGCAGCGGGGATTTGGTGCGCTGGAACAGCTCGGGGGTGTTGGAGTTTGTGGGCCGCGCCGATGATCAGGTCAAGATCCGCGGGTTTCGGATTGAACCGGGTGAGGTCGAGGCGGTGCTGGCGGCTCATCCGCGGGTGGCTCAGGCAGCAGTCGCCGCCTACAGCACCTCGGGTGGTCTTGAGGGCATCAGCGACAAGCAGTTGGTGGGCTACATCGTGCCCGATCGGGAGGCGTTGCTCGCGCGTGACGCGGCGCGAGAGGCCGGGCTGGTGCAGCAGTGGGCACAGGTGTATGGCGGGGTGTATTCGGGGTTGGCGTCGCAGGTGCCGGCGGTGTTGGGGGAGGATTTCCGGGGCTGGGTTAGCAGTTATACGGGGGCGCCGATCCCGTTGGATCAGATGGGTGAATGGCGTGCGGCCGCGGTGGAGCGGATCGTGGGGTTGAGTCCGGGGCGGGTCTTGGAGATCGGTGTCGGTACGGGGTTGTTGCTTGCCCAGCTTGCCCCCGACTGTGTGGAGTATTGGGGTACCGACTTTTCTGCGTCGACGATTGAGATGTTGCAGGCGGCGGTGGTGTCGCGGCCGTGGGGTGATCGGGTGCGGTTACGGGTGCAGCCTGCCGATAGCGCCGAGGGGTTGCCGGCGGGCCATTTCGACGTGGTGGTGCTCAACTCGGTGATCCAGTACTTCCCGAGCGCGGGGTATCTGCTTGATGTGCTGGCGGTGGCGATGCGGTTGTTGGCGCCGGGCGGGGCGTTGTTTATCGGTGATGTGCGCAATCTGGGGTTGTTGAGGGCGTTTACCACCAAGGTGCTGTGCACCGGCACCGCCGGGGCCAACGATGCTGCCGCGGTGATGCGTGAGCGGGTGCGTAGGGAGATGCTTGCCGAGCAAGAGTTGTTGTTGGCGCCGGAATTCTTTTCCGCCCTGCCGCAGTATCTGCCCGATATCGCGGCGGTGGACATACAGCTCAAGCGGATGCAGGCGGTCAACGAGCTCAGCTGTTACCGCTATGAGGTGGTGCTGCGTAAAGGGCCGGTAGGGGTTCGGTCGTTGGCGGGTCTTTCGGCCTTGCCGTGGCAACGGTTTGGCGGTCCGGCTGCGCTGGGTGAGTATTTGCAGGAGCACCGCCCGGCGGGGTTGCGGGTTAGCGGGATACCCCACGAGGCGGTATGGCCGGATGTGGCGATGGCTCACGCGCTGGCCCAGGCCGGTGACCGCGTGCTGGTCAGCCAGATAGGTGCAGACCCTTCCCCGTCGGATGCGGTGTTGCCACATCACTTGCATCAGCTTGGGCGAGAAGCCGGATACAGCGTCGCGGTGACCTTCTCCTCGACTCCCGGTCTGATGGACGTGTTGCTCGTCGATTCGCTTGATGCTCAACCGCTGCCTGCGTTGTCGGATCTGTATCTGCCCGGCGCGCCGATCGGTTCTTTGGCCGGTTACGTCAATGACCCCTCGGCGATCGAGTTGGCTAACGAGGTGCGTCGGTGGGTGGGGGAGCGGTTGCCGGAGTACATGGTGCCGGCGGCGGTGATGGTGGTGGAGGGGTTGCCGTTGACGGCGAACGGCAAGCTGGATCGGCGCGCGCTGCCGGCCCCGCAGTTCACCAGCACGGCGGCCTACCGCGGACCGCGTGATCAGCGTGAAGCAGTGTTGGCGGGCTTGTTCGCCGAGGTCCTCGGCGTCGCTCAGGTCGGCATTGATGACCGGTTCTTCGACCTCGGTGGACACTCACTATCGGTCACCCGGCTCGTCGCCCGGATCCGCGCCGAACTCAACGTCGAAGTCCCCATCCGGGCGGTGTTCAACGCCCCCACCGTCGCTGAACTCGCCCAATGGATTTCGGTGCATGGCGGTGCGCGGGTGCGTGCGGCGTTGGTGGCGCGGGAGCGTCCGGCGCGGTTGCCGTTGTCCTATGCCCAGACTCGGTTGTGGTTCCTGCATAAATATGAGGGTCCGTCGGCGACCTACAACATCCCGTTGGCGGTGCGGTTGACCGGCGAGATCGATGCTGCGGCGCTGTGCGCGGCGATCGTTGATGTGGTGGCCCGCCATGAAAGTCTGCGCACCCTGTTCACCGAAACCGACGGCATCGCCTGCCAACAGGTCCTGCCGGCCGAAGACCTCGACGTGCCGGTGACCGTCACCGAAGTGACCTCTGACGAGTTGATCACGGCGGCCGCCGACACCGTGGGGTATCGGTTCGATCTGGCCACCGAAATCCCGATCCGGGCCCAGCTATTGCAGGTGTCGAGCACTGAGCATGTTTTGGTGGTGGTGGTTCATCACATCGCCGCCGATGGGGCTTCGATGGTGCCGTTAGCCCGGGATGTGGCCACCGCGTATACGGCGCGTCTTGTTGGGCGGGCCCCGGATTGGGCGCCGCTGGCGGTGCAGTACGCCGATTACACGTTGTGGCAACACGACGTCCTGGGTAGTGAGGACGATCCCGATAGCGTCTTGTCCCAGCAGTTCGACTACTGGCGTGCCGAGTTGGCTGATGCGCCCAAACACATTGTGTTGCCGACGGATCGGCCCCGCCCCCCACAACAATCATTCCGCGGCGACCAGGTCGCGTTGAACATCGACGCGGGACTGCGGACACGTATCGAGGCGTTGGCCCGTCAGAGCGGCACCACCCCGTCGATGGTGCTGCAAGCCGCGTTGATGGTGCTGCTGCACAAACTCGGAGCCGGTGACGATTTGACGATCGGCGGGCCGATCGCCGGACGTACCGATGATGCGCTCAACGATCTGATCGGGTTTTTGTCAACACCTGGGTGTTGCGGGTCAACACCTCCGGCAACCCGAGCTTCGGTGAACTACTCGAACAGGTCCGCGATAAAGCGTTGGCCGCCTACGAGAACCAAGACGCCCCGTTCGAGCGGCTGGTGGAACTGCTCAACCCATCACGCTCCACCGCGCATCACCCCCTGTTCCAAATATCATTCGCGCTGCAAAACAACCCTCTTCCCGCCATCGAGTCCTCCCCCGGGCTGGGCATCGAAATACTGAACCCACCCACCCACACCGCCAAGTTTGATCTGTTCATCAATCTGGTCGATCTGCCCTCACCCACCAAAGATCCCCAACCACTCGCCGGGACCATCGAATACGCCACCGACCTGTTTGACCGCGACACCATCGAAAAGTTCGCCACCTCCTACCTCCACATCCTCGACATCGTCACCACCAACCCCCAACAACAGATCGATCTGGTCGAGATCATCGACCCCGCCGAACGTCAACGGCTTCTGGTCGAGTGCAACGACACCGCCACCGCAATCCCCGAAACCACCATCGCGGAACTGTTTGCCGCGCAGGTTGCTCGCGTTCCCGAGTCGGCGGCGGTCCACGACGACCTGGAGATGCTGACCTACCGCGAACTCGATGATCGGGCAACCGATTTGGCCCGCGGTTTGGCCGCTCGTGGGGCAGGTCCGGAAGCCATTGTTGCGGTGGCTTTGCCCCGCTCGGCTCGGTTGGTGGTTGCGTTGCTGGCGATCGCCAAAACCGGTGCTGCGTACCTGCCGATCGACCCGAACTATCCCAGCGAGCGCAGCGCCTACATTCTCACCGACGCCGCTCCCGAACTGCTGATCACTGACACCCCCACCGCCCCAACATTGCCCGACACGGGTGTCGCTGTACTGATCCTCGACACCAGCGAGGTTGCGCACCATGGCGCCGAGACCGGGATCGAGGCCACCCCCGCGCACCGCGACCGGGACTGCCCGCAGCCAGGACCGGACAACCTGGCCTACATCATGTACACCTCCGGATCCACCGGACACCCCAAAGCCGTTGCCATCACCCATCACAACGTGATTAATATGGCGGTGTTGTGCGGCTGGCTGCAAGGAGCTGCGCAGGGCCGGGTCGCGATGGCCGCGTCGCCAGGGTTTGACGCCTCGGTGCTTGAGGTGTGGCCGGCGCTACTCAGGGGCAATGCTCTGGTGGTGTGGGCGGGCCAAATGGACGTGGCGGCCCTACGGTGGCTCATCACCGACCGCGGCGTGACATCTATGTTCGTGCCGACCGCATTGTTGCATCAGTTGGCGGACGAAACCCCGGACTGCCTTGAGCAGATGGATCACCTGGTCACCGGCGGTGATGTGCTGTCGCCGGTGGCAGTCGGCAAGGTGCTGGTCGCCCATCCACAGCTGACCATTGTCAACGCCTATGGGCCTACCGAGGGCACCGTTGCCGCGACGATGTATCCGATTACTGCCGCGGATGGACTCGATGGCGGGTCGGTGCCGATTGGTGGCCCGTTGGGCAATGTGCGGGTGTTTGTGTTGGATGCGGGGTTGTGTCCGGTGCCGGTGGGGGTGGCTGGTGAGTTGTATGTTGCCGGTGCGCAGGTGGCGCGGGGGTATCGGGGTCGGGTGGGGTTGACCGCGCAGCGGTTTGTGGCGTGTCCGTTCGGGCCTGCTGGGTCGCGGATGTATCGCAGCGGGGATTTGGTGCGCTGGAACAGCTCGGGGGTGTTGGAGTTTGTGGGCCGCGCCGATGATCAGGTCAAGATCCGCGGGTTTCGGATTGAACCGGGTGAGGTCGAGGCGGTGCTGGCGGCTCATCCGCGGGTGGCTCAGGCAGCAGTCGCCGCCTACAGCACCTCGGGTGGTCTTGAGGGCATCAGCGACAAGCAGTTGGTGGGCTACATCGTGCCCGATCGGGAGGTGACGCTCGCGCGCGACGCGGCGCGAGAGGCCGGGCTGGTGCAGCAGTGGGCACAGGTGTATGGCGGGGTGTATTCGGGGTTGGCGTCGCAGGTGCCGGCGGTGTTGGGGGAGGATTTCCGGGGCTGGGTTAGCAGTTATACGGGGGCGCCGATCCCGTTGGATCAGATGGGTGAATGGCGTGCGGCCGCGGTGGAGCGGATCGTGGGGTTGAGTCCGGGGCGGGTCTTGGAGATCGGTGTCGGTACGGGGTTGTTGCTTGCCCAGCTTGCCCCCGACTGTGTGGAGTATTGGGGTACCGACTTTTCTGCGTCGACGATTGAGATGTTGCAGGCGGCGGTGGTGTCGCGGCCGTGGGGTGATCGGGTGCGGTTACGGGTGCAGCCCGCCGATAGCGCCGAGGGGTTGCCGGCGGGCCATTTCGACGTGGTGGTGCTCAACTCGGTGATCCAGTACTTCCCGAGCGCGGGGTATCTGCTTGATGTGCTGGCGGTGGCGATGCGGTTGTTGGCGCCGGGCGGGGCGTTGTTTATCGGTGATGTGCGCAATCTGGGGTTGTTGAGGGCGTTTACCACCAAGGTGCTGTGCACCGGCACCGCCGGGGCCAACGATGCTGCCGCGGTGATGCGTGAGCGGGTGCGTAGGGAGATGCTTGCCGAGCAAGAACTGTTGTTGGCGCCGGAATTCTTTTCCGCCCTGCCGCAGTATCTGCCCGATATCGCGGCGGTGGACATACAGCTCAAGCGGATGCAGGCGGTCAACGAGCTCAGCTGTTACCGCTATGAGGTGGTGCTGCGTAAAGGGCCGGTAGGGGTTCGGTCGTTGGCGGGTCTTTCGGCCTTGCCGTGGCAACGGTTTGGCGGTCCGGCTGCGCTGGGTGAGTATTTGCAGGAGCACCGCCCGGCGGGGTTGCGGGTTAGCGGGATACCCCACGAGGCGGTATGGCCGGATGTGGCGATGGCTCACGCGCTGGCCCAGGCCGGTGACCGCGTGCTGGTCAGCCAGATAGGTGCAGACCTTTCCCCGTCGGATGCGGTGTTGCCACATCACTTGCATCAGCTTGGGCGAGAAGCCGGATACAGCGTCGCGGTGACCTTCTCCTCGACTCCCGGTCTGATGGACGTGTTGCTCGTCGATTCGCTTGATGCTCAACCGCTGCCCGCGTTGTCGGATCTGTATCTGTCCGGCGCGCCGATCGGTTCTTTGGCCGGTTACGTCAATGACCCCTCGGCGATCGAGTTGGCCAACGAGGTGCGTCGGTGGGTGGGGGAGCGGTTGCCGGAGTACATGGTGCCGGCGGCGGTGATGGTGGTGGAGGGGTTGCCGTTGACGGCGAACGGCAAGCTGGATCGGCGCGCGCTGCCGGCCCCGCAGTTCACCAGCACGGCGGCCTACCGCGGACCGCGTGATCAGCGTGAAGCGGTGTTGGCGGGCTTGTTCGCCGAGGTCCTCGGCGTCGCTCAGGTGGGCATTGATGACCGGTTTTTCGACCTCGGTGGACACTCACTATCGGTCACCCGGCTCGTCGCCCGGATCCGCGCCGAACTCAACGTCGAAGTCCCCATCCGGGCGGTGTTCAACGCCCCCACCGTCGCTGAACTCGCCCAATGGATTTCGGTGCATGGCGGTGCGCGGGTGCGTGCGGCGTTGGTGGCGCGGGAGCGTCCGGCGCGGTTGCCGTTGTCCTATGCCCAGACTCGGTTGTGGTTCCTGCATAAATATGAGGGTCCGTCGGCGACCTACAACATTCCGTTGGCGGTGCGGTTGACCGGCGAGATCGATGCTGCGGCGCTGTGCGCGGCGATTGTTGATGTGGTGGCCCGCCATGAAAGTCTGCGCACCCTGTTCACCGAAACCGACGGCATCGCCTGCCAACAGGTCCTGCCGGCCGAAGACCTCGACGTGCCGGTGACCGTCACCGAAGTGACCTCTGACGAGTTGATCACGGCGGCCGCCGACACCGTGGGGTATCGGTTCGATCTGGCCACCGAAATCCCGATCCGGGCCCAGCTATTGCAGGTGTCGAGCACTGAGCATGTTTTGGTGGTGGTGGTTCATCATATCGCCGCCGATGGGGCTTCGATGGTGCCGTTAGCCCGCGATGTGGCCACCGCCTACACCGCGCGTCTTGTTGGGCGGGCCCCGGATTGGGCGCCGCTGGCGGTGCAGTACGCCGATTACACGTTGTGGCAACACGAGGTCCTGGGTAGTGAGGACGATCCCGACAGCGTCTTGTCCCAGCAGTTCGACTACTGGCGTGCCGAGTTGGCTGATGCGCCCAAACACATTGTGTTGCCGACGGATCGGCCCCGCCCCCCACAACAATCATTCCGCGGCGACCAGGTCGCGTTGAACATCGACGCGGGACTGCGGACACGTATCGAGGCGTTGGCCCGTCAGAGCGGCACCACCCCGTCGATGGTGCTGCAAGCCGCGTTGATGGTGCTGCTGCACAAACTCGGAGCCGGTGACGACTTGACGATCGGCGGGCCGATCGCCGGACGTACCGATGATGCGCTCAACGATCTGATCGGGTTTTTCGTCAACACCTGGGTGTTGCGGGTCAACACCTCCGGCAACCCGAGCTTCGGTGAACTACTCGAACAGGTCCGCGATAAAGCGTTGGCCGCCTACGAGAACCAAGACGCCCCGTTCGAGCGGCTGGTGGAACTGCTCAACCCATCACGCTCCACCGCGCATCACCCCCTGTTCCAAATATCATTCGCGTTCCAAAACGATCTTCCCGCCATCGATTTCCCGGGGCTGGGCATCGAAATACTGAACCCACCCACCCACACCGCCAGATTCGACCTGGCCATCGTTTTGGTCGATCTGCCCTCACCCACCAAAGATCCCCAACCACTCGCCGGGACCATCGAATACGCCACCGACCTGTTTGACCGCGACACCATCGAAAAGTTCGCCACCTCCTACCTCCACATCCTCGACATCGTCACCACCAACCCCCAACAACAGATCGATCTGGTCGAGATCATCGATCCTGTCGAACGTCAACGGCTGCTGGTCGAGTGCAACGACACCGCCACCGCAATCCCCGAAACCACCATCGCGGAACTGTTTGCCGCGCAGGTTGCTCGCGTTCCCGAGTCGGCGGCGGTCCACGACGACCTGGAGACGCTGACCTACCGCGAACTCGATGTTCGGGCATCCGATTTGGCCCGCGGTTTGGCCGCTCGTGGGGCAGGTCCGGAAGCCATTGTTGCGGTGGCTTTGCCCCGCTCGGCTCGGTTGGTGGTTGCGTTGCTGGCGATCGCGAAAACCGGTGCTGCGTACCTGCCGATCGACCCGAACTATCCCAGCGAGCGCAGCGCCTACATTCTCAGCGACGCCGCTCCCGAACTGCTGATCACTGACACCCCCACCGCCCCAACATTGCCCGACACGGGTGTCGCTGTACTGATCCTCGACACCACCCTCGACACCAGCCCCGACACCACCGAGGTCTCCGACCGCGGGATCGAGGCCACCCCCGGGTACTGCTACCAGGACAGCCTGGGGCCAGGACCGGACAACCTGGCCTACATCATGTACACCTCCGGATCCACCGGACACCCCAAACCCGTGGCCATCACCCACCGCAACGTGGTGGCATTGTTTACCGGTTTCGGGTGGTGGCGTGGTTTGACCGACACCGATGTGTGGGCGTGGTGTCATTCGCCGGCGTTCGATGTCTCGGTGTGGGAGTTGTGGGGAGCGCTGCTGCACGGAGCCCAGGCTGTGGTGGTGCCGTGGGAGGTGGTGCGATCACCGCGAGAACTGTGGCAGCTTGTGGTCGATGAGCGCATCACGGTGCTCAGTCAGACGCCGTCGGCGTTTTATGAATTGATCCGTGTGCAGCGCGAACTTCCGGCTAGCGCAGAGAGTTCCGCATTGCGGATGGTGGTTTTCGGTGGGGAGGCGCTAGACCCGTCTCGGTTACGGGGTTGGTATCCGGGGCAGGGTGAGCAGGCGCCGGCCTTGATCAACATGTACGGGATCACCGAAACGACGGTGCATACCACGTATCTGGAGCTCACCAGCGAGGACGCCGAAGGCGGCGTCTCCCCGATTGGTGGCCCGTTGGGCAATGTGCGGGTGTTTGTGTTGGATGCGGGGTTGTGTCCGGTGCCGGTGGGGGTGGCTGGTGAGTTGTATGTTGCCGGTGCGCAGGTGGCGCGGGGGTATCGGGGTCGGGTGGGGTTGACCGCGCAGCGGTTTGTGGCGTGTCCGTTCGGGCCTGCTGGGTCGCGGATGTATCGCAGCGGGGATTTGGTGCGCTGGAACAGCTCGGGGGTGTTGGAGTTTGTGGGCCGCGCCGATGATCAGGTCAAGATCCGCGGGTTTCGGATTGAACCGGGTGAGGTCGAGGCGGTGCTGGCGGCTCATCCGCGGGTGGCTCAGGCAGCAGTCGCCGCCTACAGCACCTCGGGTGGTCTTGAGGGCATCAGCGACAAGCAGTTGGTGGGCTACATCGTGGCCGAGTCAGTAACCGACGCCGGCCCCGAGATCGCATCCGGCGCAGCCGATGAGTATGCCGAGTTGGCTGTTGAGGTGCGTCGGTGGGTGGGGGAGCGGTTGCCGGAGTACATGGTGCCGGCGGCGGTGATGGTGGTGGAGGGGTTGCCGTTGACGGCGAACGGGAAACTGGATCGGCGGGGGTTGCCGGCTCCGCAGTTTAGTGGTGCGGCGGTGTATCGGGGGCCGCGTGATGAGCGTGAAGCGGTGTTGGCGGGGTTGTTTGCTGAGGTCCTCGGGGTTACTCAGGTGGGCATTGATGACCGGTTTTTCGATCTGGGTGGGCATTCGCTGTCGGTGACGCGGTTGGTGGCGCGGATCCGCGCGGAGCTCAACGTTGAGGTTCCGATCCGGGCGGTGTTTAACGCTCCTACCGTTGCCGAGCTAGCCGAATGGATTTCGGTGCATGGCGGTGCGCGGGTGCGTGCGGCGTTGGTGGCGCGGGAGCGTCCGGCGCGGTTGCCGTTGTCCTATGCCCAGACTCGGTTGTGGTTCCTGCATAAATATGAGGGTCCGTCGGCGACCTACAACATTCCGTTGGCGGTGCGGTTGACCGGCGAGATCGATGCTGCGGCGCTGTGCGCGGCGATTGTTGATGTGGTGGCCCGCCATGAAAGTCTGCGCACCCTGTTCACCGAAACCGACGGCATCGCCTGCCAACAGGTCCTGCTGGCCGAAGACCTCGACGTGCCGGTGACCGTCACCGAAGTGACCTCTGACGAGTTGATCACGGCGGCCGCCGACACCGTGGGGTATCGGTTCGATCTGGCCACCGAAATCCCGATCCGGGCCCAGCTATTGCAGGTGTCGAGCACTGAGCATGTTTTGGTGGTGGTGGTTCATCATATCGCCGCCGATGGGGCTTCGATGGTGCCGTTAGCCCGGGATGTGGCCACCGCCTACACCGCGCGTCTTGTTGGGCGGGCCCCGGATTGGGCGCCGCTGGCGGTGCAGTACGCCGATTACACGTTGTGGCAACACGAGGTCCTGGGTAGTGAGGACGATCCCGACAGCGTCTTGTCCCAGCAGTTCGACTACTGGCGTGCCGAGTTGGCTGATGCGCCCAAACATATTGTGTTGCCGACGGATCGGCCCCGCCCCCCACAACAATCATTCCGCGGCGACCAGGTCGCGTTGAACATCGACGCGGGACTGCGGACACGTATCGAGGCGTTGGCCCGTCAGAGCGGCACGACCCCGTCGATGGTGCTGCAAGCCGCGTTGATGGTGCTGCTGCACAAACTCGGAGCCGGTGACGACTTGACGATCGGCGGGCCGATCGCCGGACGTACCGATGATGCGCTCAACGATCTGATCGGGTTTTTCGTCAACACCTGGGTGTTGCGGGTCAACACCTCCGGCAACCCGAGCTTCGGTGAACTACTCGAACAGGTCCGCGATAAAGCGTTGGCCGCCTACGAGAACCAAGACGCCCCGTTCGAGCGGCTGGTGGAACTGCTCAACCCATCACGCTCCACCGCGCATCACCCCCTGTTCCAAATATCATTCGCGTTCCAAAACGATCTTCCCGCCATCGATTTCCCGGGGCTGGGCATCGAAGTGCTGTCCGCGCCCACCCACACCGCCAAGTTTGATCTGTTCATCAATCTGGTCGATCTGCCCTCGCCCACCAAAGATCCCCAACCACTCGCCGGGACCATCGAATACGCCACCGACCTGTTTGACCGCGGCACCATCGAAAAGTTCGCCACCTCCTACCTCCACATCCTCGACATCGTCACGACCGACCCCCAACAACGGGTCGATCTGGTCGAGATCATCGATCCTGTCGAACGTCAACGGCTGCTGGTCGAGTGCAATGACACCGCCACCGCTATCCCCGAAACCACCATCGCGGAACTGTTTGGCGCGCAGGTTGCTCGCGTTCCCGAGTCGGCGGCGGTCCACGATGATCTGGAGACGCTGACCTACCGCGAACTCGATGTTCGGGCATCCGATTTGGCCCGTGGTTTGGCCGCTCGTGGGGCAGGTCCGGAAGTTATTGTTGCGGTGGCTTTGCCCCGCTCGGCTCGGTTGGTGGTTGCGTTGCTGGCGATCGCGAAAACCGGTGCTGCGTACCTGCCGATCGACCCGAACTATCCCAGCGAGCGCAGCGCCTACATTCTCAGCGACGCCGCTCCCCAATTGCTGATCACTGACACCCCCACCGCCCCAACATTGCCCGACACGGGTGTCGCTGTGCTGATCCTCGACACCACCCTCGACACCACCGAGGTCTCCGACCGCGGGATCGAGGCCACCCCCGGGTACTGCTACCAGGACAGCCTGGGGCCAGGACCGGACAACCTGGCCTACATCATGTACACCTCCGGATCCACCGGACACCCCAAACCCGTGGCCATCACCCACCGCAACGTGGTGGCATTGTTTACCGGTTTCGGGTGGTGGCGTGGTTTGACCGACACCGATGTGTGGGCGTGGTGTCATTCGCCGGCGTTCGACTTCTCGGTGTGGGAGTTGTGGGGAGCGCTGCTGCACGGAGCCCAGGCTGTGGTGGTGCCGTGGGAGGTGGTGCGATCACCGCGAGAACTGTGGCAGCTTGTGGTCGATGAGCGCATCACGGTGCTCAGTCAGACGCCGTCGGCGTTTTATGAATTGATCCGTGTGCAGCGCGAACTTCCGGCTAGCGCAGAGAGTTCCGCATTGCGGATGGTGGTTTTCGGTGGGGAGGCGCTAGACCCGTCTCGGTTACGGGGTTGGTATCCGGGGCAGGGTGAGCAGGCGCCGGCCTTGATCAACATGTACGGGATCACCGAAACGACGGTGCATACCACGTATCTGGAGCTCACCAGCGAGGACGCCGAGCGCGGCGTCTCCCCGATTGGTGGCCCGTTGGGCAATGTGCGGGTGTTTGTGTTGGATGCGGGGTTGTGTCCGGTGCCGGTGGGGGTGGCTGGTGAGTTGTATGTTGCCGGTGCGCAGGTGGCGCGGGGGTATCGGGGTCGGGTGGGGTTGACCGCGCAGCGGTTTGTGGCGTGTCCGTTCGGGCCTGCTGGGTCGCGGATGTATCGCAGCGGGGATTTGGTGCGCTGGAACAGCTCGGGGGTGTTGGAGTTTGTGGGCCGCGCCGATGATCAGGTCAAGATCCGCGGGTTTCGGATTGAACCGGGTGAGGTCGAGGCGGTGCTGGCGGCTCATCCGCGGGTGGCTCAGGCAGCAGTCGCCGCCTACAGCACCTCGGGTGGTCTTGAGGGCATCAGCGACAAGCAGTTGGTGGGCTACATCGTGGCCGAGTCAGTAACCGACGCCGGCCCCGAGATCGCATCCGGCGCAGCCGATGAGTATGCCGAGTTGGCTGTTGAGGTGCGTCGGTGGGTGGGGGAGCGGTTGCCGGAGTACATGGTGCCGGCGGCGGTGATGGTGGTGGAGGGGTTGCCGTTGACGGCGAACGGCAAGCTGGATCGGCGCGCGCTGCCGGCCCCGCAGTTCACCAGCACGGCGGCCTACCGCGGACCGCGTGATCAGCGTGAAGCGGTGTTGGCGGGCTTGTTCGCCGAGGTCCTCGGCGTCGCTCAGGTGGGCATTGATGACCGGTTTTTCGACCTCGGTGGACACTCACTATCGGTCACCCGGCTCGTCGCCCGGATCCGCGCCGAACTCAACGTCGAAGTCCCCATCCGGGCGGTGTTTAACGCCCCCACCGTCGCTGAACTCGCCCAATGGATTTCGGTGCATGGCGGTGCGCGGGTGCGTGCGGCGTTGGTGGCGCGGGAGCGTCCGGCGCGGTTGCCGTTGTCCTATGCCCAGACTCGGTTGTGGTTCCTGCATAAATATGAGGGTCCGTCGGCGACCTACAACATTCCGTTGGCGGTGCGGTTGACCGGCGAGATCGATGCTGTGGCGCTGTGCGCGGCGATCGTTGATGTGGTGGCCCGCCATGAGAGTCTGCGCACCCTGTTCACTGAGAGCGACGGTATTCCGTGCCAGCAGGTCTTGGCTGTCGAGGATGTTGATGTGCCGGTGGTGGTGACCGAGGTGGCTGCGCAGGGGTTGGCTGCGGCGGCGATCGATGCTGTGGGGTATCGGCTCGATTTGGCCACCGAAATCCCGATCCGGGCCGAGTTGTTGCGGGTGTCGCCCACCGAGCATGTGTTGGTGGTGATGATTCATCATATCGCCGCCGATGGGGCTTCGTTGGTGCCGTTAGCCCGCGATGTGGCCACCGCCTACACCGCGCGTCTTGTTGGGCGGGCCCCGGATTGGGCGCCGCTGGCGGTGCAGTACGCCGATTACACTCTGTGGCAACAAGAGGTCCTGGGCAGCGAGGACGATCCCGACAGCGTCTTGTCCCACCAATTCGCTTATTGGCGCGCCGAACTGGCTGATGCACCCAAACACATTGCGCTGCCCACCGATCGACCCCGCCCCCCACAACAATCATTCCGCGGCGACCAGGTCGCGTTGAACATCGACGCGGGACTGCGGACACGTATCGAGGCGTTGGCCCGCCAGAGCGGCACCACCACCTCGATGGTGCTGCAAGCCGCGTTGATGGTGCTGCTGCACAAACTCGGAGCCGGTGACGACTTGACGATCGGCGGGCCGATCGCCGGACGTACCGATGATGCGCTCAACGATCTGATCGGGTTTTTCGTCAACACCTGGGTGTTGCGGGTCAACACCTCCGGCAACCCGAGCTTCGGTGAACTACTCGAACAGGTCCGCGATAAAGCGTTGGCCGCCTACGAGAACCAAGACGCCCCGTTCGAGCGGCTGGTGGAACTGCTCAACCCGTCACGCTCCACCGCGCATCACCCCCTGTTCCAAGTATCGTTCGCGTTCCAAAACAACCCCCTTCCCGCCATCGATTTCCCCGGGCTGGGCATCGAAGTGCTGTCCGCACCCACCCACACCGCCAAGTTTGATCTGTTCATCAATCTGGTCGATCTGCCCTCGCCCACCAAAGACCCCCAACCACTCGCCGGGACCATCGAATACGCCACCGACCTGTTTGACCGCGACACCATCGAAAAGTTCGCCACCTCCTACCTCCACATCCTCGACATCGTCACCACCAACCCCCAACAACGGATCGATCTGATCGAGATCATCGACCCTGCCGAACGTCAACGGCTGCTGGTCGAGTGCAATGACACCGCCACCGCCATACCCGAAACCACCATCGCCGAACTGTTTAGCGCCCAAGCCACCCGCACACCCGACGCCCCCGCTCTCCACGACGACCACCAAACACTGACCTATCGCGAGTTGGCTGCGCGGGTCAACCGTTTGGCCAGGTTCCTCATTGCTGCCGGTGTGGGACCGGAGGCGGTGGTGGGGTTGGCGATACGTCGCAGCATTGAGTTGGTGGTGGGGATGTATGCAGTCGTGCAGGCCGGTGCGACGTTCGTGCCGATTGACCCGAACCAGCCCAGCCAACGCAACGGGTATGTGATCAAAACCGCTGATCCGGTGTGCGTGCTAACCACATCCGGTGATCGTTTTGATGCAGCGGTCGGTGCGCGCGTGATCGAGATCGATCAGGTTGATGTCTCAGGGTTTTCGGCCGATCCCATCACCGATGCCGATCGGGTGAGGTCATTGCGCCCGGACAATACCGCCTATGTGATGTTCACGTCGGGCTCCACGGGCCAACCCAAGGGTGTGGCTGTTAGCCACGCCGCCATCGTCAATCACGTGCTGTGGATGCGCGCTCACTATGCAGTCGGACCCAAAGATGTGTATCTGCAGAAGACAGCCGCAACGTTCGACGTGTCGCTGTGGGGTTATTTTGTGCCACTGATCTCAGGTGCCCAAATCATGCTGGCCGCCCCGAATGAGCAGGGGAACCCCCAATATCTAGCGAAAACGATACATTCGCGCGGGGTCACGCTGACCGACTTCGTGCCATCAATGCTGTCGGTGTTTTGCGCCTCAGCACCCCACGATGCGTTGGTATCACTGCGCGATGTGTTCGTGATCGGCGAAGCGCTACCACCAACAACAGCACAAGCATTCACCACCGTATGCGATGCAGCACTGCACAATGCGTACGGGCCAACCGAGGCGGTGACAACCACCACCTGGAGGACCAGCCCCTCTGATGTTCACAGTGTGCCGATCGGTGCTCCGCAGTGGAACTGTCAGGTGTTTGTGTTGGATGCGGGGTTGTGTCCGGTGCCGGTGGGGGTGGCTGGTGAAGCGTATATCGCCGGTGCGCAGCTAGCACAGGGGTATCGGGGTCGGGGGGGGTTGACCGCGGAGCGGTTTGTGGCGTGTCCGTTCGGGCCTGCTGGGTCGCGGATGTATCGCAGCGGGGATTTGGTGCGCTGGAACAGCTCAGGGGTGTTGGAGTTTGTGGGCCGCGCCGATGATCAGGTCAAGATCCGCGGGTTCCGCGTTGAACCAGGTGAAATTGCAGCGGTGCTAGCGGCTCATCCGCGGGTGGCCCAGGCAGCGGTCAGCACCCATACCACCACCACCGATACCGGTGGGGGCATCGGCGAGAAGCAGTTGGTGGGTTATATCGTGCCCGATCGGGAGGTGACGCTCGCGCGCGAGGCACCGCGAGAGGCCGGGCTGGTGCAGCAGTGGGGACAGGTGTGGGGCGGGGTGTATTCGGGGTTGACGTCGCAGGTGCCGGCGGTGTTGGGGGAGGACTTCCGGAGCTGGGTTAGCAGTTATACGGGGGCGCCGATCCCGCTGGAACAGATGGGTGAATGGCGTGCGGCCGCGGTGGAGCGGATCGTGGGGTTGAGTCCGGGGCGGGTCTTGGAGATCGGTGTCGGTACGGGGTTGTTGCTTGCCCAGCTTGCCCCCGACTGTGTGGAGTATTGGGGTACCGACTTTTCTGCGTCGACGATTGAGATGTTGCAGGCGGCGGTGGCGTCGCGGCCGTGGGGTGATCGGGTGCGGTTACGGGTGCAGCCTGCCGATAGCGCCGAGGGGTTGCCGGCGGGCCATTTCGACGTGGTGGTGCTCAACTCGGTGATCCAGTACTTCCCGAGCGCGGGGTATCTGCTTGATGTGCTGGCGGTGGCGATGCGGTTGTTGGCGCCGGGCGGGGCGTTGTTTATCGGTGATGTGCGCAGTCTGGGGTTGTTGAGGGCGTTTACCACCAAGGTGCTGTGCACCGGCACCGCCGGGGCCAACGATGCTGCCGCGGTGATGCGTGAGCGGGTGCGTAGGGAGATGCTTGCCGAGCAAGAACTGTTGTTGGCGCCGGAATTCTTTTCCGCCCTGCCGCAGTATCTGCCCGATATCGCGGCGGTGGACATACAGCTCAAGCGGATGCAGGCGGTCAACGAGCTCAGCTGTTACCGCTATGAGGTGGTGCTGCGTAAAGGGCCGGTAGGGGTTCGGTCGTTGGCGGGTCTTTCGGCCTTGCCGTGGCAACGGTTTGGCGGTCCGGCTGCGCTGGGTGAGTATTTGCAGGAGCACCGCCCGGCGGGGTTGCGGGTTAGCGGGATACCCCACGAGGCGGTATGGCCGGATGTGGCGATGGCTCACGCGCTGGCCCAGGCCGGTGACCGCGTGCTGGTCAGCCAGATAGGTGCAGACCTTTCCCCGTCGGATGCGGTGTTGCCACATCACTTGCATCAGCTTGGGCGAGAAGCCGGATACAGCGTCGCGGTGACCTTCTCCTCGACTCCCGGTCTGATGGACGTGTTGCTCGTCGATTCGCTTGATGCTCAACCGCTGCCCGCGTTGTCGGATCTGTATCTGTCCGGCGCGCCGATCGGTTCTTTGGCCGGTTACGTCAATGACCCCTCGGCGATCGAGTTGGCCAACGAGGTGCGTCGGTGGGTGGGGGAGCGGTTGCCGGAGTACATGGTGCCGGCGGCGGTGATGGTGGTGGAGGGGTTGCCGTTGACGGCGAACGGCAAGCTGGATCGGCGCGCGCTGCCGGCCCCGCAGTTCACCAGCACGGCGGCCTACCGCGGACCGCGTGATCAGCGTGAAGCGGTGTTGGCGGGCTTGTTCGCCGAGGTACTCGGCGTCGCTCAGGTGGGCATCGATGACAGGTTTTTCGATCTGGGTGGGCATTCGCTGTCGGTGACGCGGTTGGTGGCGCGGATCCGCGCGGAGCTCAACGTTGAGGTTCCCATCCCAGCGGTGTTCAACGCTCCTACCGTTGCCGAGCTAGCCGAATGGCTCTCCCAAGGATGCGAATCCGAATTTGTGGACCCGTTTGCGATGGTATTGCCAATTCGCCTGAGTGGAACTAGACCACCGATTTGGTGCCCCTCTGCGGCATTCGGACTGAGCTGGTCTTATCGTGGGCTCCTCGACCACGTCGATGACCGGCCGATCTACGGACTTCAGGCATGGAATTTTTATCACACGGCAGAGTTCACCGCATCGGTGCGCACCATGGTGAATGACTACCTTGAGCGAATATTAGATATCCAGAAAGAGGGTCCGTTCTTCCTGTTGGGTTGGTCCTTTGGGGGGGTCGTGGCCCATGCAATAGCGGCAGAGCTCCAGAACCGCGGACACGAAGTCGCACTGTTGGCACTGATCGCCTCCGCACCGGCAAATGAGAATACCCGGGTAGCGCTATCTGAATCCGAGGTCGCCTCTGAAAGTGGTTTTCACAGTGCGCTGGAGGCCTGGGCCAAAGAGCGTGATGAAAATATTTCGGTCGATAGTCCTGAATATAAATTATTCGCGGAAACGCTTGCTGTGATGACGAAGAATACAATAGAAATATTGAACGACTTTGTATCGCCAATTTATGAAGGCCCTGCTGTATTGTTCATACCCACGATCGACGAGAAGTGGTCGAGGGAGCAATATCTGGAGGAATGGTCACCTCACTTGAAGGGAAATGTTTCTGCACACTACATTGAAGGCGAACATGCCGGCATGGATCTGCCCGGGCCAATGGCTATGATCGGCCGGATTCTAGATCAGATGCTAAAAGCATGAATCCGATAGAACCGTCGCCATGACTGTGTCGTGCGGCACTACGACGAAGGGGAAATCCGCTCAGGTAGCCTCATTTGATGCCAGCCGGGCCACGCGGGGGGTACTGAGATCGTCACCGTTCTGAAACGAGCGTGGTTGCCGCTGGTGTTGGCGGTGGTGTTTGCCGTCGGTGGTTTCGCGGTGTCGCGGGTTCGCGGGATGTTCGGCTCGCAGCAGCTGCCGACCTACGCTGATAGCACGCCCGCGGGTAACGTCAGCAGCTCGGGCCCCAAGCGCGTGCGATACGAGATCTTCGGCGCACCAGGCACCATCGCCGACATCAACTACATGGACCCGGCCGGCGAAGCTCAGCAGCTCAACGACGTCGCACTGCCCTGGTCGATTGAGGTCGAAACGGACGCACCGTCGATGGTGGCCAACATCATCGCGCAGGGAAACAGCGATTTCCTCGGCTGCCGTATCTCGTCTGACGGCGAGGTCAAGGATGAACGGACCTCCAGTGCCGTGAGTGCATACGTGTATTGCATTGCGAAGTCCGCGTGATCACCCGGGTGTTTCGCCCATCGTCGCGAGAGGTGCGCACCGAGCCCGCATTGCTGGCGCGCTGGATCCGTCGCCTGGCGATCCCGATCATGTTGGGTTGGCTGGCGATCATCGTCCTCATCAACATCCTGGTTCCTTCGCTTCAACAAGTCGCGGCCGATAACTCGGTGTCGATGAATCCCGCCGGCGCCCCGTCACTGCAGGCGATAAAGGAGATGGGCCGGGTGTTCGGCGAGTCCAGGTCCGACAGCGTCGCGCTGATCCTCCTCGAGGGTCGACAACCGCTGGGGGCCGATGCTCACGAGTACTACGACGACCTGGTGACGCGACTGCGGGCCGACACCGCCCACGTCCAGAATGTCCAGGACTTCTGGGGTGATCCGCTGACCGAAGGCAGCGCTCAGAGCCCGGACGGCAAGGCCGCCTACCTTCAGCTGTATCTCTCCGGGAACATCGGCGACACACTGGCCAACGAGTCGGTCGGGGCGGTGTGGGCGGCTGTGGATGCGCGCCCGCCGCCGCCCGGTGTGAAGGTGTATGTCACCGGTCCGGCGGCACTGCAGGCGGACCTGATCCACTCTGCTGAACGCACGGTCAGAACGATCAAGATTGCTACGTTCACGGTGATCATCGTGCTGATGTTGTTCTTCTTCCGGTCGGTCCCAACCGTTCTGGTGCTGCTCGGTGTGGTCGGTATTCAGCTGTCGGCGGCGACCGGTGTCGCCGCCGTGATCGGCTATCTTGGGGTCGTCGAGCTGTCAACGTTCGCGGTCAACCTCGTGGTCGCCATGGCTATCGCGACCGGGACCGACTACGCGATCTTTTTGATCGGCCGCTACCAGGAAGCGCGCGCCGCGGGGGTCGACCGCGAATCGGCGTACTACGAGATGTGGCACGGCACTGCGCACGTTGTGTTGGCTTCGGGGCTGACGATCGCCGGCGCCGCGTTGTGTATGAGCCTGACCCGAATGCCGTATTTGCAGAGCCTCGGCGTGCCGACCGCAGTAGCCATGCTGGTGGCCTTGAGTGTTGCGTTGACCCTGGGCCCGGCTGCGGTCACCGTCGCCAGTCGGTTCGGCCTGCTGGAGCCCAAGCGCGCCATACGAATTCGCTTCTGGCGGCGCATCGGAACCGCGGTGGTGCGGTGGCCCGCACCGATTCTGCTCGCGTCACTGGCGGCGGCCCTGGTCGGACTGATAGCACTGCCGTTCTACCAACCCAGCTACAACGATCGCCGATACATCCCCGGCGATATTGAGGCCAATGCGGGCTATGCGGCCGCCGAGCAGCACTTCTCGGCGGCCCGGATGAATCCTGAGGTTCTGCTGGTTGAGGCCGACCACGACCTGCGCAACCCGGCTGACTTCCTGGTGATCGACAAGCTCGCCAAAGCCATTTTCCGCGTGCCAGGTGTTGCGCGGGTGCAGGCGATCACCCGGCCGGATGGTGCACCGATCCAGCACACCTCGATACCCTTCATGATGAGTATGCAGGGCGTCGGTCTACAACAGAACATGAAGTTGATGTTTGACCGCATCGACGATATGAAAGCTCAGGCCGAGTCGTTGGGCAACACGGTGGCGATCATGAAGCGGATGCAGGCTTCGATGTCCCGAATGGCCGGAGTGGGCGACGGTCTCGTCGTCGACATGGATGACATGCAGACCGCCGTTCGCGACGCGCGGGACAGTCTGGCGGATTTCGAGGATTTCTTCCGACCGATCCGCAACTACTTCCACTGGGAGCCGCACTGCTTCGACATCCCGGTGTGCTGGGCTCTGCGGTCGGTGTCCGATTCCGTCGACGGGATCGACGCGATGACCGACCAGATGGATCGGATGATCAAGGGTATGACCGACTTGAACGCCCTGATACCGGAGATGATCGCGCAGTTCCCCCCCATGATCGCAACCATGGAGAGCATGCAGCAGATGATGCTGACGATGCACAGCACCATGTCCGGCATGTACCGCCAGATGGACGAATTGAGCCACGGCGCAGCCGAAATGGGTAAGGCTTTCGACGCGGCGCGCAACGACGACTCCTTCTACCTGCCGTCTGAGGTCTTCGACAATCCCGACTTCCGGCGCGCGATGGATCTGTTCATCTCGCCGGACGGCAAGTCATTGCGGATGATCATCTCGCACCGCGGTGATCCGGCGTCGGCAGAAGGGATATCGCGGGTGGATCCGATCAAATTGGCGGCGATCGAGGCGCTCAAGGGAACCCCGCTGGAGAATGCCAAGGTGTCACTGGGCGGAACTGCCTCGGTTTACCACGACCTGTCGGAAGGTACTCGATACGATCTTGTAATCGCGGTGATCGCCACGGTCTGCCTGATTTTCGCGATCATGCTGTTGATCACGAGGAGTCTGGTCGCCGCGATGGTGATCGTGGGCACGGTGCTGCTATCGCTGGGCGCATCCGTTGGACTCTCGGTTCTACTGTGGCAGTACATCGTGGGTCTGCCGCTGCAGTGGATGGTGATGTCGATGGCTGTCATCATCCTGTTGGCGGTCGGCGCGGACTACAACCTGATGATGGTGGCCAGGTTCAAAGAGGAGATGCCGGCCGGGCTGAAGACGGGGATCATCCGCGCGATGGGTGGAGCAGGCAGTGTAGTGACGGCGGCAGGTCTGGTATTCGCCTTTACGATGACTTCGATGGTGGTCAGTGATCTGCGCACCATCGGTCAGATCGGGACGTTCATCGGGCTCGGCCTGCTGTTTGACACGCTGATCGTGCGGTCGTTCATGGTGCCCTCCATCGCGGCGCTGCTCGGCCGGTGGTTCTGGTGGCCGATCAATGTACGGACCCGACCCGCTCGGGCACGGCCGGTGCGGCCGCAAGCCTGATCCGATAATGGAGGCCGAATCATATGGCGGACTGGCTAGTTCGATAATCGACCCATAGGTGCACCGCACCCCGATTGACCCCTCTGTGCGAACGCGTAGTGGTGTCCATGTCGTCAGGGATTACCGGAAAAAGCTCGGTGAGATACCGAACACGGATACAATGTGCCGAGGAAGCTTGCATAACGCCAACTACGACACACACATCAGCCGAACCGGACCGGCCACTCGGCGCTGGATAGTCTGAACGCAATTTTCGAGTTGAAGTAGCGAGAAATAGGGGATGGAAGCACCGTGAGCGTCAATCCATTCGACGACGAGAACGGCACCTTCTTCGTCTTGGTTAACGACGAGGAGCAACACAGCCTGTGGCCGGCATTCGCTGAGGTACCGGCGGGCTGGCGGGTGGTCTTCGGTGAGGCAGCGCGCGCTGCGTGTCTGGACTACGTGGAACAGAACTGGCCCGATATCCGGCCGAAGAGTCTGCGCGAGAGGTTAGCTCAGGACCGGCCCGTTGAAGCGTAGGTCATCGGGTCCGCGCCGGTCGGATGGACATTGGTGAGCGCGCCCTTCCGCTGACGCGGGGCGGCTGGATATTTGGCTTGCGCATCTACACGACGATCCTTGACCCGCGGCGCGTGCGCCTTGACCGCGCCCGCCGCGGTCAGCACCTCGCGCTCCTGGTGATAGCCGTTGCGCACCACCAGGCGGTGGCCGTCTCGTCGAGTTGGTCGGCGAACCGGGCCGCGTAGGCGGCGACCTCGGCCTGCAGTGCGGCGGTCAGCATCGGCCGAGCACCGTCGCGGACGATCTCATCGAGCAACGACCGATGATCGGCGGCCGTGTCGTTGGCCTCCGCGGCATCGTGAACTACGGTGAGCACGGGCGTAACTTCCCAACCAGCGCGCCAACGCCGGTCTTGATCAGAGTTTCTGGACTTTCAGGTCATCCACGGGAAGGCGCGCCCACTTTCACGCCCCCTCGCCAAAGCTCATGTCCGGTAGCCCTGGCGCATTGGTGCGCCGTGGCTGGCCAGGTCCTCCCAACCGGTTTCCCATCCCGTCTGCCCGAGCTTCAAATAACCAGGCGTCATCAAGGGGTCACTTACGTTCGCCTGTCCGGCCTTCCCCTCCCGGTCGCTCCTCCGGATGGAAACGGAGGCCTTTAGGTTCCTTCCCTGGGCTTCGCACCAGGCAGGACCAGTCGACGCACGTCGGAGCGGGGATCGGTCACGAACACCAACCGAGAACTACGCGACCGGCACCACCGACCTCCTACTCACGAGTTCACTCACACACGCGACATCGCTTCGCACGCACAGGTTCTGATCATTGCTCATGGCATCGCCCAGGGCGACCATTGCTGATTTCTGTAGACATGTTGAAGCGCGAATGCCGGAATTACTGCGACGTCAGCGGTTTCCGGCGCACGCTGTCGAAAATAGCTGGCCTGAACCCGATTGGGATCCATGGCTTATGAGAGCCTTGCAGCGGCCCACGCTGTGGGCAGGAAGGCTCGACAAGATCATGGCAACGGGGAAGCGGCATAGCACCTGAAGGTGACCCGTTTGGTGGTCCAGTCGCTATGCGGCTTGGGTTGGTGGGTCGTGGTCAATTGTAGGGCGAATTGAGTGGGGGTGAGTTGGCCGTGGGCAGAGTTGGGTCTTGCTCGACTCGACCTCCCGCCGGTAACTTCGCCAGCGCCCACCCACACCAACCGACGCGAACACATCGACAAAAGGTCCGCCAGGCCCCTAACCAGAAGAACACCGTCGCTGATGTCCTGCGCAATGGTCGGATTTCTAGAAATTCGCACCCAGGCTGATTCGGTTTACAGTGTATCGGAAACAATTGCGCTGCAATCGTTTTGGTGGATTATTCGCGCTGACGTGCGTGTGCGGCGTGTGGGCCGGTCGAGCCGAATTCGCCGCGCGATACGCGCTCCCACAGCCTTCCGGAAATCAGCTGGCGAAAAGGAGGGGGTGATGTTCTCGAGGTCTTCGTGCGTGCCGACGAAACCGGCATAGAAGCCCAAGCCACACATCATCGCGATGATCAGCTCCACCAACGACTCCACGGGGGTGTCGCTGGCGGGAGCGATTTCGCCGCGCTGGATCGCTTCGTTGATCATCCGAGCGAGGAACGCGCGGGTGTTCCTCACCGCGTCGTGCTCATCTTGATACAACTCGGGGTGACCCCGCGACTCCAGTATTGAGGTGATCAGAAACGTCGCCGCCGAGCGGTCCTGGGCGAACCACGTCATCGCGCCCTCGACGATGGCGTCTAGCTGTTCTGTGAACGTATTGGCTTCGAACACCTTCTGAGCACTTTCACGAACGACTGTTGCGTTGGTCTGCGCAACTACCTCGCGATAGAGCAGGCGTTTGCTCTTGAAGTAGTGATTGATGGCCGGCCGCGTGAGATCTGCTCGAATTGCGATTTCCTGAAAAGTGGCGGCGTCGTAACCAACTTCGCTGAAGACTTCACGCGCCGCCCGGATGATGCGTTCACGCGTCTCTCCAGCTTTCGCTGCGCGGGGCCGCCCGGGCCCCCTCGAAACCGTGGTGATCTCCTTCCTGAACTCAACGGGCCTATGAAACTGGGCAAGGTGTGTTGGCGACGGGGCCGGTGGAAGCCGGCCTATGGGTGTGGTTGTCGGGCGACGCAGCCCTGAGCGGGGTTGGGCCTGGTGGCCAAGTTCGGCTCGCACCGAGTGCGCACGAGTCGTTCTGTCCGGCTGTTGCGATGGGCGCGGCGATGATCCTCGGATTTGCTGGGGTCATTTATTGTCGGGATTTTCCTGGTCGCAGGCCGGTGAATGCCACATCGTCGATGGCGCGGGCGATGAGGTCCTCGTCGAATGCGTCATCGGTGACGAGGACGGTGAGGGCGCTGGTGGTAACGGCACCAAACAGCGCGATGGCTGCAGCCCTCGGGTTGTCGACAGCGACCAGGGAGCCGTCGGCGGCCCCCGCGCGAAGCAGGGCCTCGACGGGTTCTAGGTAGGCGGCGCTGATCATGTCGGCGATGACCGGTATGCGCGCGGCGCGACCGAGCTCTCCGATCAGCGCGCGGCAAACGGCGGGGCGCTGCGCCATCATCTGAAGCTGTGCGGTGATCACGCCGTGGAGGCGGTCGATGCCGGTGCCCTCTGCGCCCACGATGGTGCTCACCTCGTCGGTCAGTTGGTGTAGGACGTCTTCCAGCAGGAACGTCAGGATGTCTTCTTTACCCGCGAAGTAGTAGTACAGGGTGGCTTTAGCGATGCCGGTGGCGGCGGCGACGTCTTCGATCTTGGTGTCGTTGAGGCCGCGCTCGGCGAACAGAGCGGCGGCGGCGGGAAGCCGTTCGGCTATCTGGGCAGGGACCTCGCGCATTGACTTCCTATTCATTGAGTTTAGACTCCTAGTATAGACTATAGTCCTGTATTCGAGGTATGGAGTTGCCGATGCCACAGGTGCAGATTCGTTACGACCCGTTCGACCCCGACATCATCGACGACCCCTATCCCACCTACCGGCTGCTGCGAGACGAGGCCCCGGTGTATCGCGCCGCAGGCGCCAACACCTGGGTGCTCAGTCGGCACCGCGACGTGACGAATGCGCTGTTGGATCACCACGGCTACTCCTCGGTCGACGGCGTGTTCCCGACCCCACCGGGATCGGATTTCATCGACTCGTTTCTGCCCATGATGATTCTGATGGACCCGCCCCGCCACGATCAGCTACGCGCGTTGGTGAGCAAAGCATTCACCCCGCGGCGCATCGGCGCCCTCAACGACACCGTCGAGAATCTCGCCGACCACTTGTGCCACCAGCTCGACGGCTCCGGTAGGGCCGACTTTGTGCAAGATTTCGCCGGTGTCTTGCCGGCGATCGTCATCGCTGATCTGCTCGGCGTGCCCCGCGAGGACCGCGAACAGTTCCGGGGCTGGTCGGCTGCCCTGGTCCAGTCCAACCCCATCCGCGGCGACACCGGTGCAGGCCTGGCCGCCGCCGCGGCGGTGTATGCCTATTTCGCCGACTTCCTCGCCGAACGCCGCCGCAGGCCGCGCGAAGACCTGATGTCGGCACTGGTGCGCGCCGAGATCGACGGCAAGCAGCTCACCGACGACGAGCTGCTCGGGTTTTGCCTGCTGCTGCTCATCGCCGGCCACGAGACCACCAGCAACCTGCTCGGCAACGCCGCGGTGGTGCTGGCCCACCACCGCGAAACCCGCCATCGGCTCGTTGGCGACCCCACACTGCTCGGCGCCGCCGTGGAAGAACTACTCCGCTACGACTCCCCCGCCCAAGGACTCGCCCGAACCCTAACCCACGACATCACACTGCACGACACGACAATGCGCCGCGGCGATACCGTTTTGCTGCTGTTCGGGTCAGCCAACCGCGACGAACGCGTGTTTGCCAACCCGGATGCGTTCGACATCGACCGCAAACCCGAACACCAAGTGGCATTCGGTCGCGGAGTCCACTTTTGCCTCGGCGCCGCCCTGGCCCGCATGGAGGCCCGCAGCGCCCTGCGGGCCTTCCTCGCGCGGGTGCCCGACTGGGACGTCGATGTTGATTCCGCCCAACGGCTACGATCCGGCCCCATCCGGGGCTATCTGTCGCTGCCCATCACCTGGTCGCCGATTAACCACGCTCAGACCGCAGTCAGCGCCCCCACTGATAAGCGCGCGCACACTGCGACAACCGAGTTCGCCTGCCACGGTCACCGCGCCCGCCCGGCAACGACCGAACCCCCGGACCTTCGAGGGGAATGACCGATGCCAATCATCGCACTGGTGATGGCCATCATCGCCCTGGCCGCACTGATGACCGCGGTCGTCACCGACACCGAACTCATCGCCTGGGTCTGCATCGGCGCGGGCGTGATCGGGTTGGTGCTGCTGGCCGCCGACATGCTACGCGCACGACAGCAGCGCGACACCCAACCGGCGGCGACAGAGGATGGGGTCCTCGCCTTCGACGCCGACTATCCTGACGATCGACCGGCGGCCGACGCGCCGATTCACTCCAGTGACAAAGAGGTCCAACGGGAAATCATGCGCGAAGAAAGGGTCCTGCACCCCGACACCGGTCCCCGTGACCCCGACATAACCCGGGAAGAGATGCGCGAAGCGATCCGCCACCGCCGCCGGCACTGACCGACACACCGCTCACCAGAAGAAGCCAACGAGGACACGATCGGGGAACGCCGGGAACCAGCCGGCGACCTGTCGACGGCTAACGCGCCGGTCGTTCTGTGTCTCATGAAAAGAGACACCCACCCCAGCACCACTTCGCCGACCTATCGGCCCAGGTCGCGATGTCTTGTTTCCTGTTTCACACCGCGCGTCTCATATCCTCGCTGTCGGTACCTCTAGCGAGACGGTCCATTTCATGACGCGATGGGCTATGCACGGGTCAGCACAGCTGGCCAAGACCTCGACGGCCAGCTCACCGCGCTCACCGGCGCCGGTGTGGACGCGGAACGCGTCTTCACCGACAAGCTCTGCGGATCGGCCAAAGGCTGAGGGGGACAACGGGTTTGCACCGGGTTTGGTGGTCCAGTCGCTATACGGCTTGGGGTTGGTGGGTCGTGGTCCACTGTAGGGCGAACTCGGTTGGGGTGAGTTCACCGTGGGCGGAGTGGGGTCTGTTGGCGTTGTAGTCGCAGCGCCAGTCTTCGATGATCACGCGGGCTTCCAGCAGCGAGTCGAAACGCCACGCGTTGAGCAGTTCGTCGCGTAGCCGGCCGTTGAACGACTCGATCCAGGCGTTCTGCCACGGCGAGCCGGGATCGATGAAGAGCGAACCGGCGCAGTTGAACCGGCACCAATCCTTGACGGCCCGGGCCACGAACTCGGGGCCGTTGTCGAAGCGCACGTAGGCCGGCGCGCCTCGCTGGCGGGCGAGGCGGTCCAAGACCCCGACGACGCCGTCGGCGTCGATGCAGCGATCGACGTTGATCGCCAGTGCTTCGCGGGTGAACTCGTCGATCACGTTCAACATCTTCACAATGCGGCCATCGGCGGTCGTGTCGAACTGGAAGTCCATCGCCCAGATGACGTTCGGACGAATCGGTGACATCGCGCCAACGGCGACACCAATGCCGGTCAGACGCTTCTTCTTGCGGCGCTGCGGGACCCGCAGGCTCTCCTCGCGCCACAGCCGGCGGATGCGCTTGTTGTTGACCTTCCAGCCGGCCCGCCGCGCCATCTTGGCTGCCCGTCGCCACCCCCAGCGAGGCCGGCCCGTGGAGAATCGGCGCAGCCAAACACGCAACTCGGCTTCCTCAGCGGTGACCGGTCGCGGCGTCAGGCGCATCGTAGAACGGTGGATGCCCACGACCGTGCAGGCTCGGCGCTCAGACACCCCGAACCGTTCGCGCAGCACCATCACGGCGCGGCGCTTGCGGTTCGGGGTCAGAAGTTTCCCGCCGAAATCTCCCGCAGCATGTCAATGTCGAGGGCCTGGTTGGCCACCAGCTTCTTCAACCGGGCGTTTTCCGCCTCGAGTTCTTTGAGCCGTTTGGCGTCGTTGGCTTTCATGCCGCCGTACTGGGCAAGCCAGCGATGCCACGTCGACTCAGCGATTTCCAGGTGTCGGCACACCTCGTTGAGTTCCTGGCCCGACGCAAGGAGTTTGTTGCCCTCGGCGAGCTTGCGAATGATCTGATCCGGCGTATGGCGCCGGCGCCTGTTCAATGCCATGTCGTCGCTGATTCTTCCTGCCCGAACACCGGGCAACAGAGCCGCACAACGACTGGACCATTACGACGGGCCCACCTCACACCGGCGATGACCTCATCGACGAACTCGACCGCATCGCCGCCCAGCGCGGCACCTACCCGGCCGTACTCTGATGCGACAACGGACCCGAATTAGCCTGTGCAGCAATGGCCGACTGGGCCAACGAACATGTCGGCCCGCACTTCATCCCACCCGGTGAGCCCTGGCGAAACGGCTACGTCGAATCATTCAACTCCCGCATCCGTGACGAATGCCTCAACATCAACAACTTCTGGTCCCTGCCCCAGGCTGGGTGGTCATCAGCGACTGGAAACACGACTACATCCGACACTGCCGCCGCTCAGCCCTGGGATACCAAGCCCCCGCCGACTACGCTGCCACCTGTAAACACCAATGAACGACTCTCGTTCGCCGTGGATCAATTCAATGGGGTCCGGTCACAGCGCTTACCGCGGCGATCCGGCGCGGCAGAACCGAGTGGTTCTCAATTTCCGCACGTCGGCATTCGATCGAGACTTTGATCGGCGCTTCGGAATCGGCGGCTTTTACCACCTCCGGCCTCGCAGGCCGGTTTGGGATGTATTTGAGCGCTTTCATGTCTGGTGTCTGCCATACTTTCTGCCTATGGCCTTCAGCCCCGCCCACCGCCTCCTCGCCCGCATGGGAAGCACCTCGATCTACAAGAGAGTTTGGCGGTACTGGTACCCGCTGATGACGCGCGGGCTCGGTGCCGACAAAATTGCATTCCTCAATTGGGCCTATGAGGAAGATCCGCCGATAGACCTGACGTTGGAGGTATCCGACGAGCCCAACCGAGACCACATCAACATGTACCACCGCACGGCCACCCACGTGGAGCTGAGCGGCAAGCGGGTCTTGGAGGTCAGTTGCGGCCACGGCGGCGGAGCCTCCTACCTCACGCGCACCCTGCATCCGGCCTCCTACACGGGGCTGGACTTGAACCGGGCCGGCATCAAGCTGTGCCAGCGACGACACAACCTCCCCGGTTTGGATTTCGTGCGGGGCGACGCCGAAAACCTGCCCTTCGAGGACGAATCCTTCGACGTGGTACTCAATGTCGAAGCCTCGCATTGCTACCCGCACTTTAGTCGTTTCCTCGCCGAGGTAGTGCGCGTCCTGCGCCCGGGAGGATACCTCCTGTACACCGACCTGCGCCCCAGCAATGAGATCGCCGAATGGGAGGCTGACCTGGCCGGCAGCCCGCTGCGGCAACTCTCGCAACGGGAAATCAATGCCGAGGTGGTGCGCGGTATCGAGAAGAATTCACACACGTCACGGGTGCTGGTCGATCGCAATCTGCCAGCCTTCCTGCGTTTCGCGGACCGCGCGGTAGGCAGGCAGCTGTCCCGCTACCTGGAAGGCGGGGAACTCTCGTACCGGATGTACTGCTTCACCAAGGATTTCGCGGCGTCCCGATGAACCCAGCTGAGCGCGAGTTCGGCATTGTCGTATACGGCGCCACCGGCTTCTCCGGTACGTTGACCGCCGAACGTGTCGCCCAGAGCGGGTCGGCGCACGGATGTCCCGGCCGGCCGCTCTAGCGAACGGCTGCGGGCTACGCGAGAGACGTTGTGCTCGATTTCGGCTGTGCCGATGGCGATGAGCTGGTGGCGTGGGAGTTTGACCATGCCGGCTCCCCACCCGCCCCGGCGACCGCACCCTCATTTACGTCGCTGCCCTGCAACGCATCCATACCCGCCGCGTAGGACTGGTGGAAGCCCGTCGCCAAGGCCCCAGCCAACAGACAGATCCGCCCAACGGCGGCGATGGCTGACAGTTCCCGAGCAGCCGGTGCTAGCACCGATTGTGACGGTCGAATCGCCGCATCGGCCGTGTCGGACGGAGGTGTTGAAATGGTTGTACCCGAGAACTATTGCCTTCCGCAGGACGCCGACCGTGCGCTGATGCAGGTCATACTGGCTGTACGGGACCGGATGTTTGGATCAGGGAGGGGAGTGGCGTGAGTCTGAGGTTCGCCTTCTATGGGCGAGTGAGCACGGAGGACGCTCAAGCCCCAGAGGCGAGTCGAAGCTGGCAGAAACGGCGGGCCGTCGACCTGATCACTCCGCATGGCGGGGTCCTCATCGGTGATTACTTCGATGTGGGACAAAGCCGTTCGCTGCCGTGGAAGCGGAGGCCCGAAGCGTCGCATCTCCCAGTTGTCGTGATCCGGGAGGTTTGTTAACGGCGTGCTCTTTGAAAGTGGGAGGGCCTCCTGACGGAGTGGATGTGTCTGGCATTCACCCGTAGGAGGTCCTTGTGTCTCACGCTAACGCTCGTACCAATGTGTTCGCTGGTCAGTTGATGGTTCGTGAAGACGAGGTGACTGCGCGACTTGATGAATGGATCGCCACCTTGGCCAATCCGGAAGACCTCGCACGCGGGCAGGACGTCGACCCGGCAGCCGGTACTGGCTACGCCGGCATGCAACGCCAGCTTCGCGAGGCGAATGCCAAGGTTGCTGCTTTGGTTACCGCCCTAGAGTCTAGGTGTGGCCGTGGAGGACTTGACCGCTGCACTGCGTCGCCGCACGGCGGAGCGCGACGAGCTGAAGGCTCGCCTTGAGCGAGCTGAAAGGCCGCGCGCCATGTCTGCCGCGCAGATCAGCGAATTGGTCGAGGAGTTGGGCGGCCTGTCAGCCGTGCTTGGTCAGGCGACCGGGGCGGAAAGGGCACAGGTGTACGCAAGCCTAGGTTTGCGTCTTGACTACGACCCCTACCTGCGACGGGTCAAGGTGACGGCCGACCTGAGTCGTGTCGCCGGATGTGTCCGAGGGGGGACTTGTCCACCTACGACACGGATTGAGGTCTTTGAACTGGGTGGTTGACCGCCGTGCGGGCCATCGTCCCCACATGTGCGAGATCGTCGGGCAGAAACACGTCGTGCCGCATGTGTTCGCCGGTACGCGGCGGCGGCTCGGGCGTTTGCAACGGTGCCGTCGAACTCGTCCGATTCGACAGCCCATGGCATGACGTTCGCCGCATGACCGGTCAGGTCAATCTCGGCTCGCCAGTGTGGTTGCGCCACCACATCCCGTGGGGATTTCACGGTACCTTTACCCACTCAAACGCCTGATGGTGCGCTCATAATCGACCATGGGGTTTCGACGCAGGCAAACGCTCGTCCGCGCCAACCGGGTGATACTGCACGCTTAGTCTCTGATGCGAGCTCGCTTCACGATCGTTTCACGGACTCTAGCGGGTGCGCACAAGGTGTCGAGGAGGTACAGGAAGGGCAGAAAAACCAAGTCGTCTGGTGTCTCGCCTGTGTGGTGTGCGAGCAGTCGCTCGGCGATCAGGTCCTTGTCACTCTGCGGTCGCCGAATGCCGCCGAAGCCATGTGTGGCGTTTCGGTACAGCTTCAGTAGGATCGCTGCTGCTCGTGGCGGTTCGCGGTGGTGTCCACGATTGCTGCCGGGAATCCATGTGACCACGTTCCTGTCGCCGCGTTGCTCCCGGAAGAAGAATCCGTCCTGTACTCGACGAAGACCCTCGACTGCCCTATCGACAAGTGGCATAAGAAGCGCTGCAACGGATTCTGGCATCTTGGATCGCACATGCTCGGCCGTTGCCTTCGCGTGGTCGTATGTGCAGAGCTTCTCGAAATCGCAGTCGATAATTCTGTCCGCGTAACTGTCGAGCAGCGTATTCATCAATGCGCGCTGTGCGGCATAGTTGCGGCTTAAGGTTTGTATCGCGGTAGTAAGTTCGAAGACTTGGCCGAATGTAAGCAGCCAGTGTTGGTGCTCATAAGGGTCGTAGATACCATGCTTGTTGCTGAAAGCTGTTGGGTCGCAGAGATATCCGAACATTTGGTTGAGGCGGTTGGTCCACCATGAAATTGCGACCCGGCATGATTCTGGGGTCGGATTCTCGATCGGCACAGGCTCGTCTTTGCCTTCGGCAGGCAGTAACTGCATCGGTTCCATCGGCGTGTGCCGATATCCTGCGATCCCGGTTCCCAAGGAGAAGAGGATCGCAGCCGGCGGACGTCCCGTCGGGATGCACCAGAAGCCCGGAGCAAGGCAGCCGAGCAGCGGGCCGAAGTAGTGGGATGCGCTGATGATGTCATGGAACCACTTTGTCGAGGACGCGAAGTACCCGCCTTCGTCGCCGAGACTGGCGATTGTGTTCATGGCATCGGGGTCTTGATCGAAGCGGAACAGTATGGCAGGCAATCGAACTCGATGAATGAGCAGGTCTGTTGCAATTACCAAGTGAGCGGATAGGCCGGCAAACAAGAGTTCGTTGGTTGATTCGAACGGGAGTACTGCGAGGGTCGCGCACATCTGCTCGACTGTTGCGATCAGCTCCTCGTGGGTCGCGCATTTCATGATATTCGCCTGGATGCCACGAAAGAGTGCGGCGATGTCTGATCCCCCAGACATGCGCTCGGCAAGCTGTTTCTCCATCTCGGCGAAGCGGGCCACGGTATCGGGGTCGTCGAGGTGTGGGGATGCCAACGGCATGTTCTTCAAGTGGTCGAAGCGGTTGACGAATTCGGTGTCGTCGGCCAGGCCGTAATGGCTGATGAACACCTTGTCGTTGTTCGGCCAGACGGCCCATCGGTCGCTGCCGAGCGACCGGCCATGCAGTCCCAGGTAATCGAGGAAGCCGCGCAAATCCCCTCCGAAGAGGACGCTTGGAAGCACGAGCTCGACCTCTTCTCTTGGCATGTGTTGTGGCCTTCCGATTTGCGTCGTGGCTGACATCGCAACGTTATCGATTGATGAGATGTCCAATTTTGGGCGTCGGACTACCGTGGTCGTTTCACACGTCGGGTGCGTGCACGCTGCCTCCGTACACTCCGCAACATGAACACGTTCACCGTCATCTCAACCGTCTTGGGCCTGGTCATGACCGCTTTCGGTATCTGGCTGACCACCCGCGCCAATGACAATGCGAGGAGCGCTCCTTTCAGTGAACGCCAGGCAGCTCTGCGTATTGAACTGCGACGGCGGCTCCATTCGCAGTTCCGTTTAGTGCGAGCAGTCGACAACGTGGATCGAGGCCTACTTCCCGGAAGCCCCGTAGAGGCAGATCTAGACGAACTACAAACGTATCTAACCGCGAACAAGCACCGGTTCATGGTGCCCAGGCCCGAGCAGATCGCGGTGGTCATCAAGTCCATCGATAGCGCTCTCGCGGCGCTCGCAGTAGCGCACCACCCACCAAGGAACGACACTGCTTTCATCCCGCACGTCGACGAGATCAAGTGCAACGTGCTGAGGCCGTGGCTGGAGAAAGTGCTCGGGCACATGAACGTGCTGCTGGACGGCCTGGCGGCGATCGAGCGGCAGCCGATGTCGATGCGCCGACAGATCAAGCTGTTCGCGGCACTGAACGCAGCAAACCACACGCCGATTCAGGTGTAAGCACTCCGGCGGAGCCGCCACGTGTAAATGCCCACGGGCAGCCCAGTGCGGGAGGCGCTGGTCAGGATGGACTCGTGCCATAGTGGATGAGGTGAGTGGTTCCGCGATCGTCTGGTCCTCGCTCAAGTGACCTGCCCGGATTTCTGCCTGTCCGCCGCCGGCGATCGGCCTTACTGCATGTTCCAGCGCGGGTGTCACGTCGGGACACGACCGTCCTGCCCGCGGCCACAAGCCGGGACCAGGATGAGGCGACGGTCTTCCTCGGACGCCGCACGAAGCGCAGCGGGGTGCCGACTTACGACCTGTGCTGCGCGGACTGCGGGCGCCGCATCCGACACCTGAGCGCCAAAGCGTTCAACGACCTGATCGAACGCGGCAAGCGAGTGGAGTACTTCGAGTCCGGGATCGACGGCATTCCAGTGTGCGTGGTCCAGGGCTGTACGACAATGGGCTACGAGTAGCACCACTTTGCACCCCGGAATGTGTTCGGATTCCGCGAGGCCGATCGGTGGCCCTACCTCCGGCTCTGCAAGCCCCATCACACGGCCTGGCATCAGAAGATGAGCGGGTTCCAGTGGGATCGGGGCGATCTACCTGCCGCCGTGCCGGAGCCGATGCCGTGCCTGATCTACAGATGCGGTCAGCCCGGTACTCATCTACTGCGGCTAGCACCGAAGTCGCGGTTCCCCGACAGCGACGAATGGCCGATCGTGCCGGTATGCAGTCCGCACCACCTTGAGTACCACCAGGCGATGGACGGCTACCGGTGGGGCCGCCGGGCCGACTCTTCGGAGTTCGATCTGGACACGATCGGGGAGTGGTTTGACGGGTACCGCTACTGGTCGTCCTTGGAGCAGCGCCTGCGTGGATCCCACTAAGTTCAACGCACTCGTCTGTTCCGGCTCTGCTGGGCCGCAAGGGTCATCGGCCTGCATATGGGTCGGTCCCGGTTTTAGGGCTGCCATACTTGGAGGCCACTTTTGTCGGGCTTTTCCACCACGAACGCGACACTGAAGACAGCGCGCGTCACCCCGACGTAGAGACCGCACGCCGAGCGAGGCGCGAGCAGCCTGCCGTGCTTGAGGAAGGTCTTCATCGGTCCGGTCGGGAAGATGAGAACGCGTTCGTGCGTTAGCCCCTTCGAGATCCCAAAGTTGGTCGCGCTAACACCACCCGGGACAGGCGTCGCTACTGTTTGCCGCAGGCATACCGGCTTGTAGCGGTCCAGATAAGCACCCAGATGCTCAGGTGCAACCACGAAGACACCGTCATGATCGGACGTTGCCGTCTGCGCGGAGACGGTTGCCCCGAAACCCCAAGAAGCATCAAAAAGTGAATCGGCAAAGGTGGCTACCGATTGGACGGAGCGCCAGGTGGTCGATGAGAACTTGATCTGTAGGCGGCCAGACTCCTCCTGTTGTCGGAACCAATTGATCATCTTTAGGCCGCGGAATTCCGGCAGTCGGGGATCTTGAGGGTTGGTGTCGAACACCGACTGACGAAGGTCGCCGACGAGGTGGATCGTGCTCGTCGATTTGAGCAGTTGTTCGAGCATATCGAGGTCGTAGCCTGTCATGTCCTGAACTTCATCCACATAGATCTCGTCATAGATTCGTTGCAGGCGTGTAATGACCGTTCCCTCAGCCGCTTTCGCCACATCGACAGCCAGCTTCGACAGAAACCGTCTGTAGGCACGCGATTCCGCATCTAAATAGCGAGCGGCTCCGGAGGCGATGACAACGCCATCGGGTCGACTCGCAGGCACCCCTTCGAAATTTAGTCCGGCCAGCCGCCGTCCTGGATACTTGAGCGGCAGAAATGGACGGATCCAGTGGCGAAGCAGGAAGGCGTACCACCCCGAGACCTCTGGAAGATTTGTCGGATTACAAGCAGCGCTGAGGCGGCGCTCAAGGTCTCGCTGTCCAGTTAGGGTGTACGTCAAAACCAGGCGTCGTCGGCCAGCGGGACCGGTCGCACACGCGTCGACGATCGACTGTGTCTTCCGCGATCCTGCGACCGCAAGCGTGGCAGTATTCATGACACGAAATCGACTGCATCCTTGAGGTATTGAGGATATTCGAGTTCCACATCATCCGATTCATCGAGCGTGAGCGCCCATTCCGTCTTGTGAGAAGACATCCACTCGACGGTGTCGTTATCGTCGTCCGTGATATCAAGGAGGGACCGAAGCGTCGTCTCGTCGTTCAGCTTCAGTAGCTGCGGTTCAAGCGTTCTCCCATCGGCCGGATCGCCGATGAACACCTCGCGTACGCCGGCCTCTAGCAACCCCTCGAGCGGCTTACGCCAATGGTCGGCAGGCTTCCCATCGTTATCACGGATTGCTGCAATCTGCCGTTTCAACGCTGCGCAGAGCTGCAGACCGCGCTTGAGAGAGACACCCGCCATCGAGATGACGTCGACGCCAAGTTCCATTGGACGTTTGCCATCATGCTTGGCGCGGAATGCTTTTTCGAAAACCATTTCGTCGGACGGGCCTTCGACCAATACAACCTTGTCGGCAAGTACGAGGCGCATGGTGTCGTAACCAGAGAGGCGTTTGAAGTACTTCACAGTGTCAGGAGGAAGGGCCTCGATGGCCGCCTTCGTACCGCGGTGCAATAGCACTAATTTATCGAGCCCAAGTCGGTTCAGGACGAATGAGCTGTGCGTGGTCAGGAAGATCTGTCGACTCCCGGCAAGCTCTTCGATACGTGATACGAGCTTGGTGAGACTCGTATGGGATAGATGATTCTCGGGTTCCTCAACCAGTGCATACGCTGTCGTCTCGGCGGATCGGCTCATAGCCAGCGCCACCTTGATCGAGGCTTGTTGCCCCTGACCTGCCATCACAAACGGGACGTCGGCGACCTGTGGGACGATGCTGTTCTCCCAAGACGCGTTCGCGGACTGATCCATGTGCAGTCCAATTGCCTTGTCGTGCAACGTCTTATTCTTCTCGGCGATTCGCTCGTTCACCGGAGCGAGCGTCTGGGTGCTGATGACGTGACGAGCGCTTCGGTGTGCAATCGCGACGGCAGCGCGCTCCTTGGGCTCAATGAAGTCGGAGAGCATCTCGCGGGTGTGATAGTCGACGCCGGCCGTTGATCGGATCGTGCGCGAGTCAACGACTGCAACACCGAGGTGCTTGGGTCGCCGTGTGAGCTTTTCATCGCAGAAGTTCTTCCACTCCACGGTGTACCACTCCGTCGGCAGTATGTCGGGGCGGTCGTCGGCCTTCATGTAGTCCGCGAACTCTTCTGCATATTCGGCCGAAGGGAATATATGGATCCGGACGCCCGGCAACTTATCTTGACGTGAATTATGGACACCTAAGAGTGGCTGCAGATTGTCATCGTCATTCGTCAGATACAGCTCGATGAGGATCTCGGGCGGGTGTAACGGTGAGGTAGTGCTGAGCGAATCGAAGTACCGCTTAACCTGTTCTTGATTGAACCAGTAAGGGTTCAACTCCTCTTGAGCCCACCTGCCATTCAGTCTTCCAGTAAGTGCCAGCGCAATGGCCTCGAGCAGCGTGGACTTACCAGCCTCATTATCACCCACAATGATATTCGTACCGAGATTTGGCTCCCAGTCGAAGTTGTCGAAAAGGCGGTAGCTATTAATAACAACACGGGTAATCATATGATGTCCATCATCTCATTCCGCCCTATCAATTGAAGTAATCGCCATGAAGCCGTGGTGGTTGTTGAGGAGGTTATCTCAAGCGCGCAGCAAACGGATACGTTTTGACACACCTATTAAGTCGGGACAGAGAAGCGGGCCGCATGTGGAACGCGCCGGCTCGCGACATACCAGACCCGTCGATGACGCGGATGGAAGAAAAGAGAATTTGCCGGTGGCCCAGTTGGCGGTCGGTGCCAGCGTCAAGACGCGGCGCTGGAAAGCGTGAGCGCGGGCTATGTGGCTGTCAGGTCGCAGCGCCGACTCTGGAGCAGTCTTACGCCGGAGGCTCCAGGCGATGTCGCTCCAACAAACTCGCCCATACATGCAGATCCCGAGCCACACCGATAGGGCGCACACCACCGCCACCGACTTCCGCGGTGTTCGCAACAACAGCGCAACGAATACGACGGAATCGAATATGCAGGGCCACTGGTGTCACCGGTGTTCAATTGTGAGCCAAATCCCTGTCCACCCGCCTGCGCACGCCGCTCATCGTGGAGTCTCTACTACGGTTTTCAGTTCCTGCAAAGCGGTCCTGATATGCACTAAGCGTGTTTGGCTTTCTACTCCAAGGGTTTTCAGCGCTTTCGCTGCCAATTTGACGGCATCGATGAGGTCCGCGGCGTTCTCGGCCTCGGCGTACACCATGCGATTAGCGGCAACGTTCTGCTCTATGAGCAGCCTCAACTTGCGGACGGGCTCGGTGAGGCGCGCATCGCTTGTCAACTCGAGGATTGCGGCGGCGTTCGTTTCTAGCGGTTCGTGCCACGCGGCGACCGCCGGATCTAATGTTCCGACGTATTCGCGCGCCCACCGTCGAAAGTCCTCCATGTCGAATGCCTTCGGCATCGCGATCCCGGACCTGCGATGCTCTAGCACATCATTCCTTGCCAGGAAACCGTGGACTGCAACGATAAAGTCACTGATGTGTTTCTGTAGATCGTCACTGCCGTTCCCCATGGTTGCGCCATCCCGGTGTGATCTCGTCTGCCACGGATTGGACCCGCGCTAGGAGTTTGGGCGTCTTTAAGCGCCTGCAAGCTGCAGCGTGGAGTGGTTACCTACGCGTAGGAGTGCGCCGCGACGGGTTGCTCGTCCGATCGCAGCTCGTGGGCGCCAGCCTTCAGGAACCGTTTGCACCACTCATCCCCAACCTCACCGGCCCACTTCGGAAGCTCGTCGAGCTCGTCGGTGCCATTAAGTGCTAGTTGGACCACTGGCCCGATGACCTCGCCGAACATGCTTACGTACCACCACATTTCGTTGGAGAAATCTGTGTCGGAGATCCATGGGTCCAAAGCGATCCAAAGGTTTCCCGATCGGTCGGAGGCCAGATACTGGCCCACGGCGAGGATCGCGACTGAGCAGTTGTTGATGTTGGCCTTCTTGAGTTCGTCGGCCCACTTGCCCCAGTTCCTCATCCGTTCCACTTCAGCGAGGCTCACCCTTGGGAGGGCGACTCGCCGATAGTCGGAACGGAGCTGGCTGAGGAAACGCTGGGCTGACCCCGTCGCGTTCGCCCGCACATCGGAGCTGTCCGTGGGCAGGAGCGGCATCGAGAACCGGTTCAGCCGATCGGTCTGGTTTTCCATCTCGGCGGCTGCCATCGACACGATGGAAGCCAGCACAGGCCACCATGACCCCGAGTCGTCGCTGCTCGGGGCGTAAACAATGCCTGCCCGCATACGGCGGACCTGGGCGTCAAGCGTGTCATCCGGCGTCATCAGTGGTTCCCATGATAATCGCTAGCACCTCATCTAGTGCGGGAAGCTGACGCTGAAGGAGGGCGAGCTGGTCGTAATCGGGCTGGTCAGCCTTGTTGGTCAGAGCGTCGGTGACGACGCGCAATACGAGCACATTGTTCTCTAGACGTAGCGCCTCCATCGCGGAGGCGATTCCGAACGTCTCCATATCAATCAGGACGTTGCCTTTCACATACTCCCTGCAGTGGGCCAGGGTCTCGCCGTATGTCCATTCCCCAGCGTTGAAGATCGGGCCATCCGGTGGGGTTCGTCTGGGGGTGGGTGCAGTCTTCGCCGGCGGGATTTCGATGACCTTGTCTGTAGCCAGTACAGAGGCGTCAGGAAGATCCAGAAGTCGAAGACGTCCTGGTGCGGTTGGTGATCCCGTAGGCAGCTCGATCGAACCCAGTGGCGGCTGCTCGCCTGGGTACGTTCGCACGATCCACTTGTTCTTCAGCTTCACCGTCTCGGTGACGGCGTCGATCGGCGCATGCATCGTCGTGCCGACCGCAGCCGGAGGGCGCTGCTTGACGAGCAGCGGGTCGGCTCCATGCTCCGTCAGCTCGGCTACCTGCCTGAGTGTGGCGTCCTGCTTGGGTGTGGTGGCGTCAACGACCTGGCCGTGATGTCTCTTGACGGAGCCCAGCGACATGTACGAGACGCTCGAAATGCGGAAGATCTGGCCAATTAGTTTCCCGTCGAGCGCTCCGCAACAGGCGTAGAAGATGTAGTAGTCCGCGAACTCCCCGTGTACCTTCTCATCGTCGTAGGCGGCGCGAGTGAGCTCACCCGCCGCGGTGACATTGCCTTGGGCCCGCAGCGACTTGTGTTCGATTCGTACGGTTCGGTCGTCGGCGAGGGTCCCCACGATGATCCGTTCGCCCAGGACCTCAGCTCTCCATAACGTCGAATCCGCCGGGCCCGTGTCGAGGTACTTCTGCAGGAGCGACTTGACGGCCTCGGCTTCGGTCTCAGTGAAGGTGAAAATCATCACGTCCAGGTCAGCCACGGTGCAAGCGTAAGCAGCCAAGGACCTTGAAGTTCCCCGATCAAGCAGATCAGCGAAGGTTCCTGCCATCTGAGATCAATTCGTGGTGCATGCTGCATCACGGCGCCTTGATACCAGTAAAGAAAGTTCTCACACCGCAGATCACGGCGGCTTCTGACTGGTCGCCGCGCAGACATCAGGCTTTGGTGGCGGCGGACGGGAGCCGCCACCACGAAGCTGTGTGCTTTGCGGCCGGCAATACAGCAACTCGGTCAGGGGGAACTGCGCGTGTATGGCATGAGTCCGCTTAAAGACGGATTCACCTCCCATCACCCCGACTCTTCATATCAACAGGGACACTTCTCACCACGCGCTCTCGCGTTTCGTGTAGACGAGTTGTACGACGGTCCGGACACTCATATCTTTAGCTTGTCTTCGTATCGGCGGCGTGTCAGTCTCGGTTGTCGACGAGCGTTCGCCGAAACAAAAAGCCTGATGTCTGCGCGGCGACCAGGCGGAACGTCGTGGGAGATCTCTTCCGGTGGACGCACACTTTCGTCGAGCATCTCGATCAGCGCCGGATCGCTAGGGTGGACATTATGAGTTCGCCGCAGCGGACGCGGGCGCGGGTCGCCGCGGAATCACGACTTAGGGTCCTGCCGGCTCGGCTCACACATGTGCGTGGGGTCGCAGCGACTGCCGACGGGCTCCGCGGGCATTTCGACGCAGCCAGTGGGGATTGCCTGGTGGCGGCAGCATGGTTGCACGACATCGGCTATGCGCCGTCGGTGCGGTCCACAGGCTTTCACCCGGTCGACGGCGCCGCGTTTGCGCGCCGGGAAGGCTTCGACGAGCTGGTGGTCTCCTTGGTCGCCTTCCACTCGGGCGCGCCAGCCGAAGCACGCGAACGTGGGATTAACGGCATATCAGCGTTCTCCGCGCCACCGCAACAGCTACTGGATGCGTTGACCTTCTGCGATCTGACGACCGGTCCCGACGGGTCGGCAGTGTCGCCGAGCGACCGGTTGCCCGAGGTACTGCAGCGCTACGGACCGGATGACCCAGTCCATCGGGCGGTCGATTCCACGCACAGGGACCTCCTGGCGGCTGTCGACCGGGTCCGAGCCTGGGTCTCGTGACCCGTCATCCAAGGTAGGGAGTCGTTCGGGCTTCGAGGTAGTGGTTGATCCGAAGCCTCATCGATGGGTGCATATTGAGCGTCGCGATGTCGTCGCGGCTCGTCCACGCAATATCGGTGCTCTCGTGGTCAATGGCCAAGGTTCCACCTGTCTGCCGCGTCGTAAAGCAAAGCGAAAACTGCTGGCGGACTTCACCGTCGGAGAAAGCGACCATATGCGCAGGATTGGTGTAGATACCGCTGAGTGACACGATCTCGACGTCGAGGCCGGTTTCTTCTTTGACCTCGCGTATGGCCGTCTGTTCGATGGTCTCCCCGATATCGTGCCCGCCGCCAGGTAGTGCCCAAAGTTCGTTGTCTCGCCGCTTGATCAGCAGAATGCGGCCGAGTTCATCGGTGACGATGGCTGATGCGGACGGAACGACGCTGTTAGGTCTAGGAGCGTCGGGGTCGTCGTAGTAGTCGGTACGCATGAGCAAATAAGCCCCTTCTACGGTAAAGATTGACCTCGGTCAGTCAGCGGTTTGGCGTTGTCCCAGACTCGATCGAATGCCTGCTCGAACGTCGTCCAAAGCCCGGGCTCATCGGATCGCGTGAACACCATGACCGGATTGCTGCGACCCGGCGAGCCATAGATGTGCATGTTCACGACGATGCGGTCGTCCACTCGGAAGATCGACGAATAGAGAGTCGTTTGGTGAGTCCGGATCTGCAGCCCAGGTGTCGACACCCACGAAGCGAGCAACTCGACGGTGGTTGCGGCACCTGGCGACGACCGCTTCACCGATGTTCTCTTCTTCCCCCCCGAAGAGTCAGGCTGGGTCCGTCGGGGTCGCCGACGAGCATTCGGGCGCCGACACCACGACCCGCCGCGTCAACGAGTGTGTCGACGAAGCCGTCCAGGGTGTCGAACAAGAACGTCGCGGCGAGTACCAGGATGTCGACTGGGTGCTGCGGGTTGGCGAAATGCTGTTGCCAAACGCTGATCGGCATCTGTGTACGAGTGGGATACACCGTCGACATGAACGGCGTGGCCCTGTTGGCGGAGGGGAAGTCCGGAGAAGATCGAGCGTATTGCTGCGGCCATAGATCATGCGGAGTGCAGCCAAGTACATCCGCGGCCCGGCGGGCGTTGTCTTCGCGAACCTTGTGATCGATGTCCGCGAGCCAGCGCTGCACGGTCTTGAGTGACACACCGGCCGCGTCGGCGAATCGTCGATCGGACAAACTCTTGCCGCGTATCCGATCCCTAAGCACTTCGTTCGGAATCATCAGCCGACGACGGCGCGAATCGTATTCATGATCTCCGCGGCCGCCCCTTCCTGTCTGCGCGGCCCTGACCGCGTCAGCCTACCGGCCGAAGAAGGCGAGGCGCCCCGGTCGAACGATCTGCACCGACGTGTCCGGCCGATGGCCCGTTCGTGTCGGAAATGTCTCGGGCCACGTCCAAGATGTCCGGCGATGTCCATAGCGATGTCCGATTTGTCCCCGTGAACTGAGGCATGCGCTCGATCGGGCGCGATCAGGATTAGGACGGACGAAGCGATGAAGTTGCGAATCGACACAACTGGGGTGTCGTTCACATGCACGCGTGCACCAGAACAGCGGGTGAATTTCGACACCGGAAGACCCCGCATAGACAAAGCCACGGGCGTGCCCCTGTGGCTCGTGCAAGTCATGGCGCTCGACGAGTCGGGCGGCGAGGTCATTTCGGTCACCGTGGCCGGCGAGCCACAGGTTTCCGCTGGGCGTGCCGTCACCGTTAGGGGCTTGGTCGCAGTGCCGTGGTCACAGGACGGCCGCTCAGGTATCGCCTACCGCGCCGAAGCGATTACGCAGACGGCTGACGGGTCGCCAGCCAAGGCGCCTGGCTCTGCCGCCCACACCTAGCCCTCTGCACCGAGTCGGCGGGCTGCCTACCCGGCTATCGCGGTTAGGTCCGGGTGGGCAGCTCGGCCGGTCGACTAATTTTCGGAAAGGAACTTCGATGTTCGACTCATCAAACCACGAGTCCCGCAATGAAATACAGAAATCCAACGATGACTGGTTCGCCGCTCTGTTCTGGTGCATCAAAGCGGTCGGCTGCCTTCTGTGGTTGGCGATCCTCTTCCCCGCCCTGAGCATCCCTACGTTCGTCAGTCTTGGAATGACACTGCGTTACGGCTTCGGTGCCGGGATGCTCACCGGCGTCGCCCTCGTCGCCGGTTACGGCACATGGGCGGCAGTTGACGCACGTTCCTTCGATGCCTGGATTGCCCAGCCGGTCCGGCAGCGATTCCTGGCGTGGTGGCGCTACACCCGCAATTGGGAGTCGGTGTGCGCTCTCAACGGCCTTACGACCCGCGACTGCGAGCGTGACCGTACGCTGACCCCGCGCCTGCGCTCGATCTGCATCGGCAAGCACAGCGACACAGTCGACTGCGCGTGGTCACAGGCCAGTCGGTCAACGATTGGCAGAAGCGGGTACACGAGCTCGCCGCGGTGTGGCGCGCAGATCGATTGACCATCTGTGCCACTGTGCCCGGCGAGCTGCGGATGACGATCACCCGTTACGACTTTTTAGCTCAACCTATTCCGCTGCCACGGCGGGCGGCCAACGGCAATGTGAACCTGGCGGCCGTTGCGGTTGGGATGACCGACACGCACCGATGGTGGTTTGTCCCCGTGCTCGGTCACCACGTGCTTGTCGCGGGCGCCACCGGAGCGGGTAAAGGGTCGGTGTTGTGGTCGCTCATCGCCGGTCTCGCGCCGTCCGTAAGGTCCGGACAAGTACGGCTGTGCGTTATCGACCCGAAGGGCGGTATGGAGCTCGCCGCCGGGGCCCCCCTCTTCGCCGTGTTCTCTCACGACGCTGCCGATAACACCCTGGAACTACTCCGAAAATTGGCTGCGGTCATGCACTTGCGAGCAAACCGCCTGCGAGGGCACACCCGCCTGCACACGCCAACCCCGTCGGAGCCGCTGGTTGTCGTAATCATCGACGAATTGGCGGCGCTCACGGCGTACGTCACTGACCGCAAAACGCGCACCGAGATCGAACATCTCCTCGGGCTGCTGCTGTCGCAGGGCCGGGCAGTGGGCATCAGCCTGATTGCCGCGATTCAGGACCCGTCCAAAGACACGTTGCCGGTGCGACAGCTGTTCACGGTACGCATCGGACTACGGCTGACCGAAGCCAGCCAGACGCAATGATACTCGGGCAGGGCGCACGCGACGCGGGCGCGGAATGCGACCTCATCCCCGACGCAACTCCTGGTGTGGGCTACATGATGATCGACGGGACGGCTGAACCGCAACGGGTCCGAGCGTTCAACGTCACCGACCCCGACATCGCCGATCTCGCCAACCGTTTCACACCACCCGACGGTCATCGCACGGAATCCGAGCGCAATGTCAGCGACGGCGCAGGCGAAGCCAAACCATGAACGGTCCAGTCCAATTGCCGGGTGTTTCCGACGGTTTCGACGACCACCGTGTGATCACCGAAATGTTGCGTCGCGCCTGCTCGCCAGGATTCGACACCTGGTGGCGGCGAGCCGGATCAGTCGGTTACTGCGCCAACCCGATTCAACTCACCGGTACCGATGAATTCGGCAGCGAAAGAATCGTGTGGGTGCGGTGCAATAACCGCCGGGCCACCGTCTGCCCCTCGTGCTCAGACCCGTACGCCCGCGACACCTGGCAACTCGTCGCCGCCGGGACCACCGGAGGCCGCCATAACGTCACGCCGGAGGTAGCCGTTCGCCCGCAAGTGTTCATGACGCTCACCGCGCCCGGCTTTGGTGGAGTACATAGCAGTTCGGGGGGCAAATGTCGGGACTACAAGAAGGTGGGTGGTGATAAGCGGTGCCCACACGGAAAACCACTGTGGTGCAACGCTATCCACGAACATACCGACGCCCGAATAGGGCAGCCGTTGTGTGTTGAGTGCTACGACTACGCCGGGCACGTCCTGTTCACGTGGCACCTGCCCGAACTGTGGCGACGCTTCACCATCGGCTTACGCCGCAATCTGACCAAACACCTGAAAAGCCAGGGCGTTGACCCGAGCTCGGTCAAAACGAGTTTCGTCAAGGTCGTAGAAATGCAGGCCCGAGCCATACCCCACATTCACGCCCTTATCCGCCTCGACCCACACGAAGGCCACGCCAGTACCGCCACCGACGGCTCACGTGACCACAATGATTACGGCCCCGCCGCCACTTGTGGTGGTGGGGAGTCCCATTCGGCAACCGGCCCCACCTGGGAGCCGCCGATATCTGCCGCCGAACTCGCCACTCTCATCCAGCAGGCTGCCCGCACCGTCACCCTTAAAGTCCAGCACCCGGACACCAGCCGGCAATGCGACAACCCCAACACGTGTGATGATGCCGGGACGCTGATGGTCCGGTTCGGCACGCAGATCGATGCCCAGCCGGTGGGGACTCAAAACCACACGTTCCTGACAGAATCAGAATCGGACGTGGGCATGCGTGGGCCGTCGCCGCGCCTCATCGCCGGATACCTGGCCAAATAAGTCACCAAATGGTTACACGACTTCGGTGTCGCCGCTCGCCGTCTCTCCGCAGAAGCCATCGCGGACCTTGACGTCACCGACCACGTCCGGGCGATCCTGACGACCGTCGCCAAACTGGCAGATCAAGCTCAAAACGTCGGCATAGATGACTTGGCAGGGATCGGGCGCCGGCTGCACACGCTGGGCTACCGGGGACATATCACCACCAAATCCCGCCAGTACTCCATCACCATGGGCGCGCTCCGCGCCATCCGCGCCACCTGGACTCGACAACATGCCGCCAAAGACTGTTCACCGCAATATCATTCGCTACTCGATCCGACCGAGGAACGCGATGACACGCTGTGGGAGTTCGACCGCGCCGGACACGCCACGCTCGGTGACCGCACTCTCGTGTACGCCGCTGCGCTCCAACGCATCGACACCCGCCGTGCCGGACTGTTGGAAGCGCGTCGCCAAGCCCGCGAAGAACAATGGGACTCAGCCTGGGGACGCGATGACTGACAAGTCCCGAACCGGACGTCCTCGATCCGAGCGTGGCGGTCGAAACGATGCGTTAACCATGTCTGAGGGGAGTGTTGAAATCGATATGCCCGATGATTACCGACTTCTGCGCGAGACCAACCGCGCGTTGGTACACGTCATACTGGCTGTGCAGGAGCGGAATTCTGGATCAGGGAGGGAAGTGGCGTGAGCCTCAGGTTCGCCTTCTATGGCCGAGTGAGCACCGAGGACGCTCAGGACCCAGAGGCGAGCCGCAGCTGGCAGAAGCGGCGGGCATTAGACCTAATCACTCCTCACGGCGGGGTTCTCGCCGTTGACTACTTCGACGTGGACCAGAGTCGTTCGTTGCCGTGGAAGCGCCGACCAGAGGCGTCGCGTCTTCTGTCCGATGTTTCGTCTAGTCGCCGTGACTTCGATGCCGTGGTGATTGGGGAACCCGCCCGTGCGTTCTACGGGCCGCAATTCGCGCTCACTTTCCCCGTGCCCACGCACTACGGCGTCGGCCTGTGGGTGCCCGAGGTTGGCGGAGCGGTCGATCCTGGCTCTGAGGCACACGACCTAGTGATGACGCTTTTCGGCGGCATGAGCAAGGGGGAGCGCGCTCGAATACAGATGCGGGTCCGTACGGCGATGTCAGCACTCGCGCAGGACACGAACAGATATCTCGGTGGTCGACCGCCTTGCGGTTATCGGCTCGTCGATGGCGGCCCCCACCCGAACCCTGCCAAGGCAAGTCTTGGGCAGCGGCTTCACCGCCTCGAACCCGACCCTGCAACATCTTCGGTGGTCGAGCGGGTTTACCGCATGTATGCCGACGGCACGGGTCTGCGTTACATCGCGCAACAGCTCACCGACGATGGTGTGCCGCCACCGAGCCAGTATGACCAGGTGCGGAATCGTCACCGTGACCCGCAGCGGTTGGTCGCATTCGGCGATTCGCGCCATACTCGACAACCCGACATATCCAGGGTCCGCGTTCGGGGCAACAGGAGAAATACGAGGTCCTCGTCAACCCTGACGATGTCGCCGCAGGGTACGAGACACAGATGCGGCGGCGTGATCAGAACCGACTGGATCTCATCGGACCACCGCACACACGAAGCGCTGATCCCGGACGAATTGGGTCAGGATGTTCGTCTTCGGACACAGGCGCGGCGCGGTCCTGGCCTGCCGCAGAGAATCGACGGTGCCTTATGCGCTGCGTGGGCTGCTGTTCTGCGCGGCGTGTGGACGGCGGATGCAGGGCGCCGCCCCTGTCGGGAAGCGAACGACCCGCATCCTCTACGGCTGTGCACTAGGTACGTCGCGCTCTGTACCTGCAGACCTCAGCGATCACCCGCGCACCGGCTACCTCCGTGAAGACGAGGTGACAGCGCGACTCTACGAATGGATCGCCACCCTGGCCGATCCGGAAGACCTCGCATGCGGGCAGGATGCGGACCCGGAAGCGGGAACTGGGTACGCCGCCTTGCTGCGCCAGCCCGCCTCGAGCGAGCTGAAAGACCGCGCGCCATGTCTGCCGCGCAGATCAGCGAATTGGTCGAGGAGTTGGGCGGGCTGTCAGCCGTGCTTGGTGAGGCAACCGGGGCGGAACGCGCACAGGTGTACGCGAGCCTGGGACTCCGCCTTGACTACGATCCCCATCTGCGACAAATCAAGGCGACGGCCGACCTGAGTCGTGTCGCCGGATGTGTCCGAGGGGGGACTTGAACCCCCACGCCCATTAGTAGGGCACTAGCACCTCAAGCTAGCGCGTCTGCCATTCCGCCACTCGGACAAACCAACCGCATCGGTCGGCAGCTAAGGCTATCGGATGGGTGCGGCTGGACCCAACTTGGCCGGACGTCGGCCCGTTGGTGGGGTTGCGGCAACCTGAATGTGCGGGCGGCGTCAGCGGCTGAGCCGAGGGTGGTAGGAAAGGTGACTGTGACCCAAAAGAATGGGGAGACCGGGACTTCAACCGACTCGCGCGATGACGTTGCCGAGGTTGTCAGCAGATTGATTCGGTTCGACACCACCAATACCGGCGAACCTGAGACCACCAAGGGCGAGGCGGAGTGCGCCCGCTGGGTAGCCGAACAACTCGCAGAGGTCGGCTACCAGACCGAATACGTTGAATCCGGTGCACCGGGCCGGGGCAACGTGTTCGCTCGTCTTCGGGGCGCGGACAGCTCCCGGGGCGCCTTGCTGATCCACGGCCATCTGGACGTGGTGCCGGCCGAGGCCGCCGATTGGAGCGTGCACCCGTTTTCCGGCGCGATCGAAGACGGTTATGTCTGGGGCCGCGGCGCGGTCGACATGAAGGACATGGTCGGCATGATGATCGTGGTTGCCCGGCATTTCCGCCGAGCCGGGATCGTGCCACCTCGCGACCTGGTTTTTGCCTTCCTCGCCGACGAGGAGCACGGTGGCCACTTCGGTGCGCACTGGCTCGTCGATAACCGCCCAGATCTATTCGACGGTGTCACCGAGGCGGTCGGCGAGGTTGGCGGCTTTTCCCTGACCGTCCCGCGCCGGGACGGGGGTGAACGCCGGCTGTACCTGGTCGAGACCGCCGAAAAGGGAATCCTGTGGATGCGCTTGACGGCCCAGGGGAGGGCGGGCCACGGCTCCATGGTGCACGACCACAACGCAGTCACCACGGTCGCCGAGGCGGTAGCCCGGCTGGGCCGTCACCAGTTTCCGCTCGTGATCACCGACACCGTCGCCCAGTTTCTCCACGCGGTGAGCGAGGAGACCGGGCTCGAACTCGACCCCGGCTCACCGGACCTGGAAGGGACCCTCGACAAACTCGGCCCGATCGCTCGCATGCTCAAGGCGGTGCTGCGCGATACCGCGAATCCGACCATGCTCAAAGCCGGGTACAAGGCGAACGTCATCCCGGCGACGGCGGAGGCGGTGGTGGACTGTCGCGTCCTGCCAGGCCGTCAGGCGGCATTCGAGGCCGAAGTCGACGAACTGATCGGCCCCGATGTGAGCCGGGAGTGGATAAGCGAGTTGGCGTCCTATGAGACCAGCTTTGACGGGGACCTTGTCGATGCCATGAATGCCGCGGTGCTGTCGGTCGATCCCGACGGCCGAACGGTTCCCTACATGCTGTCCGGTGGGACCGATGCGAAAGCCTTCGCTCGCTTGGGTATTCGCTGCTTTGGCTTCAGCCCGCTGCGGTTGCCGCCGGAACTGGATTTCGCCGCGCTGTTCCACGGTGTCGATGAGCGGGTGCCCATCGACGCGCTCAGGTTCGGCACCGAGGTACTGACACACTTCCTGACACACTGCTAGTCGGAAAGCACAGGAGAGGACTGACCATGACATCGCCAGACCCGTACGACGCGCTACCCAAACTGCCTTCATTCAGCCTGACCTCGGCTTCGATCACCGACGGGCAGCCGCTTGCCACACCACAAGTCAGCGGAATCATGGGAGCGGGCGGGGAGGATGTCAGCCCGCAACTGAGCTGGTCGGGATTCCCCGAAGGGACGCGCAGCTTCGCGGTGACCGTCTATGACCCCGATGCCCCCACCCTGTCCGGGTTCTGGCATTGGGCGGTGGCCAACCTGCCCGCCGACGTCACCGAATTGCCTGCCGGAGCCGGCGACGGCCGCGAACTGCCGGGGGGTGCGCTCGCCTTGGTCAACGACGCGGGCATGCGGCGCTACATCGGCGCCGCGCCGCCAGCCGGGCACGGTGTGCACCGCTACTACGTCGCGGTGCATGCGGTCGACGTCGACAAGCTCGAACTCAGCGAGGACGCCAGCCCTGCCTTCCTGGGATTCAACCTGTTCCAGCACGCAATCGCGCGCGCGGTCATCCACGGGACCTACGAACAGACATAGCCGTCAGGCCCGCGCGGGCACGGCGGTTTCGGGTCGGGTAGACCACGCCATCCTTGATCCGGCCACCTGATCGGCATCAACGCCGGTGTGGCAGTTCTGTCGGTGTGCGCCGATAGTATTCGAACATGCATTCGAATGGATGTTCGGATCGGGAATCGGTGGTCGCGACGCTGGACCGGCTCGATCGTGCGGTCGATGCGTTGGTTGAGGTGTCGTTCGAGGCGTTGACGACTCCGGAGCGGTTGCGGGTGTTGGAGCGGTTGGAGGTGGTGGCGCGTCGGTTGCCGGTGGCCCAGTATGCGTTGCTCAACCAGCTTGATGAGCAGGCTGGTGAGGCGGAGTTGGGTGGGCGGCTGGCGGCGGTGGTGGCCAGTCGGTTGCGGATCACCCGCAGCGAGGCGGGCCGGCGGGTGGCTGAGGCTGCCGATGTGGGCCCGCGGCGCGCGTTGAGCGGTCAGCCGGTGGGGCCGGTGTTGACGGCCACGGCCGCGGCTTTGCGGCAGGGGGTCGTGGGGGAGGGGCACGTCCGGGTGATTCGTGACTTCTTTCGGCGGCTACCTGCTGGCGTCGACGTGGGAACCCGGGACAGGGCCGAGGCTCATCTGGCGAAGCTGGCTACCCAGTTTCGTCCTGATCAGTTGGCCAGGTTGGCGGGGCGGTTGATGGATTGCCTCAATCCTGATGGTCGCCATAGCGATGAGGACCGGGCGCGGCGGCGTGGTCTGAGCCTGGGTAGGCAGGGGTTGGACGGGATGTCGCGCATTAGCGGGTGGCTGACCCCGGAGGCGCGCGCTGGGTTGGAGGCGGTGTGGGCCAAGCTGGCCGCACCGGGGATGTGTAACCCCGAGGATGAGGCCGCGGTGGTGGATGGGCCCGTGTCGCCCGACGCCGCTGATCGTGACAGTCGCAGTGTGGGTCAACGTCAACATGACGGGTTTAATGCGGCGTTGCGGGCGGTGTTGGCGTCGGGAGAGCTGGGGCAGCACAACGGGTTGCCGGCGTCGATCATCGTGTCGACCACGCTGAAGGAGTTGGAGGCCGCCGCGGGCAGGGGGCTGACCGGTGGGGGCACGTTGCTGCCGATGTCGGATGTGATCCGGTTGGCTCGTCACGCGCATCACTATCTGGCGGTGTTTGATCGGGGTGAGGCGATCGGGCTCTATCACGCCAAACGGTTGGCTACACCGGGGCAGCGGATCGTTCTTTACGCCAAAGATCGCGGTTGTACCCGCCCGGGCTGTGACGTGGCGGGCTATCAGTGCGAGGTGCATCATGTCGCCGCATGGGCCATCAGCGGGCGCACCGACATCAACCAACTCACCCTGGCCTGCGGCCCGGATCACAAATTGCTCGAGCAAGGCTGGCGCACCCGCAAGAACGCTCACGGCGATACCGAATGGCTCCCACCGCCGCACCTTGACCACGGACAGCCAAGAACCAACACCTACCACCACCCGGAAAAACTGCTCCGCGACAGCGCCGACGATGACGACGAGGGTCACGGGGCGGCGTAAGCCCGTCGCTCCTAACTGGGCGGACGTCCCCGCTCGGCGGCGTTGGAGCCGACCGCTTCGTGCAGTGAGCCGAAACCGCCCTGGTGTAGCCGGCGGGCGATGCCGTCGTGAATGTGCTTGGACCACAGGCCCCCGCCGTAGATGAAGCCGGTATAGCCCTGCAGCAACGATGCACCGGCGGTAATTCGGTCCCAGGCATCCTCGGCGGTTTCGATGCCGCCCACACTGATCAGGGTCAGTCGATCGCCGACGCGCTGATAGAGCCGGCACAACACCTCGAGTGAGCGCTCTGCCACCGGCGGCCCGGAAATGCCGCCCGCGCCGAGTTGGCCGACGCCAGGGGTCAGCAACCCATCGCGCGACACGGTGGTGTTGGTCGCAACGATGCCGGCCAGGCCAAGCTCGACGGCCAAGTCGGCGACCTCGTCGACGTCGGAATCGGAGAGGTCGGGCGCAATCTTCACCAGCACCGGTGTCGACGTTTCGGCCAGCACGGCGGCCAGGATGGGCCGTAGTGACTCCACCGCCTGCAAATCCCGCAATCCCGGTGTGTTCGGGGAGCTGACGTTGACCACCAGGTAGGACGCCAGCGGGCCGACCAGTCTGGCGCTGGCCCGGTAATCGTCAACCGCCTGGTCGGCCGGGGTGGTCTTGGTCTTGCCGATGTTGACCCCGACGGGTACCTCGGGATGGTGGCGGGCCAGCCGGATTGCGAGTGCGCCCGCGCCGTGGTTGTTGAATCCCATCCGGTTGAGCAGCGCTCGGTCCTCGGGCAACCGGAACAGCCGTGGGGCCGGGTTGCCGGCCTGCGGGTGCGCGGTGACCGTGCCGACTTCGGCATAGCCGAAGCCCATCGCGGCCCAGGTGTCCAGTCCGGTGCCGTCCTTGTCGAACCCCGCGGCCAGTCCGAGCGGGCCGGGAAATCGCACCCCAAACACGGTAGAAGCCAGCACCGGGTCGGTCGGGCCCAGCCATCGCGTCAACATCCGCCGTACCGGTGTGGCCGCGGTGGCGCCGCGCAGCACGGCAAAAACCAACTTGTGCACGCGCTCGGGCGGCAGCAGGAACAGCAGCCTACGCAGCAAGCCGTACATTCGAGACCCGTCCTGGTGCGGGTTGGCCACCGTCACAGTTCCGACTGGTCGGGCATCGGGCTATCCAGACGAGACTTCTTGCGACGCAACAACACACGTCTGCTGCCGTCGGTGTAGAGACGCACCCGGGTCAGCTCCCAGCCGCGATACTCGGCCTCGATGGACAGCCGGGTGGATGCGCTGAGCCTGGTCACTTCCGGCGGCAGGCGCAGCGGCGCCCACTCATACTCGTCCGACATGTCGGTGGCCCAGCCGGCGGGCAACTGGCCCCGCCGCGACACGGAACTGCTGGTCAAGGGACACCTGCCGCATGCTCGATGACCTGTACCCCAGCGCCTGATCCGGACACGACGAATAAGGTGCCTGACGCTTCGTCAAAGGCCAACGAGTTGGGTTGCTGCACGGTTGGGTAACGCACCTTTTCCACGGGTATTCCGGTGCTGAGATCGTAACCAATAACGAGGTTCGCCGCGGTCTGGGACACCCAGGCCAGTTGATTCGACCCCGCTAGCCCGTACGGGTCCTGTGGTACCGGGTAGGCCTGGCGCAGGATCAGCGGGTCAACGCCATACACCAGCAATTGGCCGCCACGGGTATCTGCGACCAGCACTCGCCCCAGCGAGTCGGCGGCCATGGTGGTCGCCCCATCGCCGGCGCGTAGTGCCTGTTCGGCGCGCCCGTCGGCGTCGATCGTCGTCACCGAAGTCTGTCCGCGGTCCAACACCACGGCTGTGTTTCCTTGCGTCACGACCGCATCGACGCGGGCGAAGATCTTGATCCGGCTGAGGACCTGGGCGGTGCCGGCGGAGGCGTGGGTTTGCGGTGAAGCCAGGGTGTACAGGGCGCCGTCGGCGGTGCCCAAAACCAGCTTCCCGTCCATCCGGCGTGCGATCGCGGTGAATTCGGTGCCTGCCGAATCGGCCACGCTGACCTGCGATATGCCCCCACTGGGCAGGTCCACCACGAAGTAGCCGCCACGGGCAGACGCGTAGGCCTTGCCGTGGCCGTCACCGGTCAACCCGGTTGCGGGCCCGGGAAGTGTGATTGGTCGAGCTGGGGTTTGCTCCTGAGTGAACACGCTGATGCTGGCCGGCGCCGATGCGTCCGAACCCGGGCTCAGAACGGCCAACCTGCCGGAGTCGACGTCGTACACCGCCGCCTGCGGATGCCCGCCCAGCGGCCGAACCACACCTGCCGGAGGCTGAGAAATCGGCGGAGACACGGCCGGCCGCGCGGGTTCGATCGTGGGCGGCGCCGATTGCAGCGGGCCCGACGAACAGCCCGTCAACAGGGCCAGCAGGGTCAGCAAAATGACTGGTGCGTAAAAATAGCGCTGAAGTGGTTTTCTATGATTTCGCAGCAACGTCTACCCTCTGAATGTCGGCCATGGACTCGAAATTTTAAGGAACGTTGTCGCATCCAATCTCGTCATGTTGCCCACGGAAAGTATTTCTGACGAGGTATTGTCTGGGCATGACCGTCGCTGCTGACCGGCAGACCGCAGAAAAAGGGTTTGCGATCGAAGACATGTTGACGGGCATTTTCGCCAGTGGGTACGGGCAAGTCGGAGATGGCCACAGTTTCTCCTTCCGCATCGAACACCGCTCGCTCGTTGTCGAAATTTACCGACCCCGTCTGACCGGGCCGGTTCCGCAGGCCGAAGACGTCGTCGCACGGTCAGTCCGCGGCTTGGTCGATATCGACCTCACCGACGAGCGCAGCCTGGCGGCGGCGGTGCGTGATTCTGTCACGCATGCCCTGCCTGCGTCGCACTAGTCACATCCCATAACGGGCTCTCGCACCAGGTACGGTCGTCGTCGTGTCTGCAGTTGCGGCGATGTCCTGGTGGCAAGTCATCTCGTTGGCTGTCGTGCAGGGTCTGACCGAATTCTTGCCGGTTTCCTCATCGGGACACCTGGCTGTGGTGTCGCGGGTTTTCTTCAGCGACGATGCCGGTGCTTCTTTCACTGCGGTCACCCAGCTGGGCACCGAAGCCGCCGTACTTGTCTACTTCGCCCGCGACATCGTGCGCATCCTGCGGGCCTGGTTCGACGGTCTGGTGGTCAAGTCGCATCGCAACGCGGACTATCGCCTTGGCTGGTACGTCATCATCGGAACCATCCCAATCTGTGTGTTGGGGCTGCTGTTCAAGGACGAGATTCGGTCGGGCGTGCGAAACCTGTGGGTGGTGGCCACGGCGCTGGTGGTGTTCTCTGGGGTAATCGCGCTTGCCGAATACCTGGGCCGCCAGAGCCGTCAGGTCGAACAGCTCACCTGGCGCGATGGCCTGGTGGTCGGGGTTGCCCAGACCCTGGCGCTGGTTCCTGGGGTTTCTCGGTCCGGCTCGACCATCAGCGCCGGCCTGTTTCTGGGGCTAGACCGTGAGTTGGCCGCCCGGTTCGGCTTCCTGCTCGCCATACCGGCGGTGTTCGCGTCCGGGTTGTTCTCCCTGCCCGATGCCTTCCACCCCGTGACCGAGGGCATGAGCGCTACCGGTCCGCAGCTATTGGTCGCCACCCTCATCGCTTTTGTGGTCGGCCTCGCCGCGGTGTCATGGTTCTTGCGGTTTCTGCTGCGCCACAGCATGTATTGGTTCGTTGGCTACCGGGTGGTGGTTGGCGTGGTGGTGCTGATTCTGCTGGCTACCGGTACGGTCGCGGCGACATGACCGTCATCCTGTTGCGCCACGGCCGGTCCACTTCGAACACCGCAGGCATTCTGGCCGGTCGTTCCGAAGGGGTCGACCTTGACGACAAAGGGCGCCAGCAGGCCTCGGGGCTGATCGACCGGATCGGTGATCTGCCGGTCCGTGCGGTGGTGTCCTCCCCGCTGCTGAGGTGCCGCACCACCGTCGAGCCGCTGGCCGATGCGCTGTGTCTGGAGCCGCTGGTCGAAGAGCGACTCGCCGAGGTGGACTACGGGGACTGGACCGGCCGCAAGATCGCTGAGCTGGTCAACGAGCCGCTGTGGCGAGTGGTCCAGGCGCACCCCAGTGCCGCGGTGTTCCCGGGCGGCGAGGGTTTGGCGCAGGTGCAGGCGCGGGCGGTGGCCGCCGTTCGCGAACACGATCGACGGCTGGCCGAGGAGTATGGGGGCGATGCGCTCTGGCTGGCGTGTACCCATGGCGACGTCATCAAAGCGGTGGTGGCCGATGCCTACGGTATGCACCTGGATAGCTTCCAGCGGGTGACCGCCGACCCCGCATCGGCGAGCGTGATCCGCTACACCCAGCTACGGCCGTTCGTGCTGCATGTCAACCACACCGGTGCGCGGCTGTCCGCAGGACTGCGCGCGGGCCTTCCCCCGAAGGCGGCGCCGGACAAGCCAGACGAAGAGCCCGACAAGGTTCAGACTGAGTCAGTCGGTGGCGTGCCGTCCGGAGACGCGGTGGTCGGCGGCTCGACCGACTAGGGGAGCGGTCCCACCGCTGTGGTTTAGCGGTGCGGACCCCCTGCGAATCCCACGACAACGCCATCTGCACGGTATTTTGGAGGTGCCATGGCCCGCGCAATTCACGTATTCCGTACACCCGACCGATTCGTGGCCGGGACTGTTGGTCAGCCCGGAAATCGCACGTTCTACATCCAGGCGGTGCACGACAAACGAGTCGTGTCGGTGGTCTTGGAGAAGCAGCAGGTCGCGGTCCTCGCCGAGCGCATCGGCGCGTTGTTGCTCGAGGTCAACCGCAGGTTCGGCACACCGGTTCCCCCGGAACCCGCCGAGGTTGACGATCTAAATCCGCTGATCATGCCGGTGGACGCCGAATTTCGGGTCGGGACCATGGGGTTGGGCTGGGACTCGGAAGCTCAGACCGTGGTCGTCGAATTGTTGGCGGTCACCGACGCGGAGTTCGACGCTTCGGTGGTGCTCGATGACACCGACGAGGGTCCCGACGCGGTGCGGGTCTTCCTGACGCCGGAGTCGGCGCGGCAGTTCGCCACCCGGTCCAACCGGGTCATCTCGGCGGGGCGCCCGCCGTGTCCGCTCTGCGACGAGCCGCTGGACCCCGAGGGACATATTTGTGCGCGCACCAATGGCTATCGGCGCGATGTGTTGCTCGGGTCCAGCGATGACCCCGAGGAATGATGAACGCGAGGTAGTGCGGGACGGCGAGCTGACGGTCCTCGGACGTATTCGTTCGGCCAGCAACGCCACTTTCCTGTGCGAATCCACCCTCGGCGACAACACCGTGCACTGCGTCTACAAGCCGGTTTCGGGTGAACAGCCGCTATGGGACTTTCCTGATGGCACCCTGGCCGGCCGCGAACTCAGCGCATATCACGTTTCGGCCCAGTTGGGCTGGAACATCGTGCCCTACACCGTGATTCGAGACGGACCCGCCGGGCCCGGGATGCTGCAGCTGTGGGTACAGCAACCCGGTGACGCGGTTGGCGCCGATCCCCGGCCCGGGCCCGACCTGGTCGACCTGTTTCCCTGCGGCAAGCCGCAACCGGGTTACCTGCCGGTCCTTCGCGCGTACGACTACTCCGGCGACGAGGTCATCCTGATGCACGCCGACGATGTCCGGTTGCGGCGGATGGCGGTGTTCGACGTCCTGATCAACAATGCCGACCGCAAAGGCGGGCACATCCTCTATGGCGTCGACGACCGGGTGTACGGGGTCGACCATGGCGTGAGCATGCATGTCCAGGACAAGCTACGGACAGTGTTGTGGGGCTGGGCGGGCAAGCCGATCGATGATCAGACCCTGCGGACGGTTGCCGGGTTCATCGATGATCTGCGTGGGAAGCTGGGCGAGACGCTGGCGGGCCTGATCACCCGTGCCGAGATTGTCGCTCTGGGCAGGCGGGCGGAGATGTTGCTGGACAATCCCGTGATGCCTGGACCGGACCGCCACCGCCCAATACCGTGGCCGGCCTTCTAGAAGGTCGTCGGGAGTCCGATGCGGCGCGTTTGACCGTTCCTGATCGCCGTTGTGGGTGCGACGTGTTTGGTCCGGCATGAGCGCGCGTGCCAACTCGGCGATACTTGTGCGGTGAGCCACCCGCCCGCGCGCCACCTGACCGATGCGGAGCTGGCTGCCGACCTCGCGGTGGACGCTGGGAAATTGCTGCTGGCCGTGCGGGAAGAGGTTGGTTTCGACCATCCATGGGCGCTTGGTGACGCCGGTGACTTCCAGGCGAACTCCCTGCTGCTACGGCGGCTACGGGCGGAGCGGCCCGGTGACGCGGTGCTCAGTGAGGAAGCTCACGACGACCTGGTGCGGCTGAAGTCTGATCGGGTGTGGATCATCGATCCGCTGGACGGCACCCGCGAGTTCTCCACGCGTGGCCGGGACGACTGGGCGGTTCATGTCGCGTTGTGGCAGCGTCGCGCCAACGGCAGGCCCGAGATCACCGATGCTGCCGTGTCACTGCCGGCCCGCGGCAACATCGTTTTCCGCAGCGACACGGTGACCGCCGACGCCGCACCGGTCGGGGTGCCGGATGTCATTCGGGTGGCGGTCAGCACCACCCGTCCGCCGGCAGTCCTCTATCACGTCAGTCGGACGCTGGCCATCCAACCAGTCGCCATTGGTTCGGCCGGCGCCAAGGCGATGGCCCTCATCGAGGGCAAAGCCGATGCCTATCTGCACGCCGGAGGCCAATGGGAATGGGACTCGGCGGCGCCGGCCGGCGTGGTGATGGCCGCCGGCATGCACGCATCCCGATTGGATGGGTCGCCGCTTCGGTACAACCAGCTGGACCCCTACCTGCCCGATTTCGTGATGTGTCGCCCCGAGCTGGCGCCTGTGCTGCTCGATGCCATCCGACAGGTGTGGCGGTAAAACCGCTACCGGTTGGATCGGCCCCGTCCTACCGACCTAGTCGACGCCGCCAGTCTCTGGCCGACAGCATTCTGATCACCTTCTCCGCGAAGCTGCCTTTCTTGCGGCTATAGGGGTACCAGAGCAACTCCTTTTTCATCGCGACCCGCTCGGCGACGATGCTCTTGGGGTGGCAGTACTTGCGGATGCCTTCGGCGCCGCCGGAGCGGGTGCCCAACCCCGACTCTTTCCTGCCGGCCATCGGAACCCCAATTTGAAAGATGCCGGTGATCACATTGTTAATGTTCACGGTGCCGGTATTCAGGCGCCGGGCAATGTCAATTGCCTTTGCTTTGTCGCGTGTCCAGACGCTGCCGGACAACCCGAATCGGCAATCGTTGGCTTTCTCGATCGCCTCCGCAACGTCGCGCACCTTCATCACCGGCAAGGTCGGGCCGAATGTCTCCTCACGCATGCAGTCCATGTCATGGTCGACATCGACCAGCACCGTCGGTTCGTAGAACAACCCGTCCCCGCCGGGATCACGCGTTTTGCCGCCGATGAGAACCTTCGCGCCCTTGCGGACCGCGTCGTCGACGTGTCGAGACACGATCTCGAGTTGTTGCGCGGTAGTCATCGAGCCTATTTCGCACGAATAGTCATGCCCGGCATCCATGCCCTGACGCAGCTGCGCTGTCCTGGCCACCAATTTGCTCACGAACGTGTCAAATACCGGGGCCTCGACATAGATCCGTTCCACCGAAATACAGACTTGGCCGGTGTAGGCGAATCCGCCCCAAACCGCGCCATCGACCGCCCTGTCGATGTCGGCGTCCGCGCAGACGATCATCGCGTCTTTGCCGCCAAGTTCCAGCCCGCACGGGATCAACCGTTCGGCCGCGGCGACGGCGATCCGGCGCCCGGTGCCCACCGAACCGGTGAACATCACGTAATCAACGACGTCGACGAGGGCCGCACCGGTTTCTCCGAAACCGAAGACCACATCGAGCACGTCCGGTGCACCGATCTGCTTCCACCCCTCCACCGCGTGCTGCCAGGCCAATGGCGTGAATTCCGAGGGCTTGGACAGCACGGCGCATCCGGCCAACAGGGCGGCGGGAACGTCGAGCAGCGGTACCGACAACGGACCGTTCCACGGGGTGATGACGCCGACCAGGGGATACGGCTCGTAGACAATGGTCAGCTTCTTGGCCGCGTTGGCTGCGCCGTATGGGCGCACCGGCTGGTCGGCCAAAAACTCTGCGGCGTTGTCGATCCAGTAGTTGATGACCTGCACGGTGGCGATCTCGATACCCGCGTCACCCCAGGACTTGCCCGTTTCCAGCTGCAGCGGCGTCAGCAGATCATCGCGGTGGTCGAGCATCCAATCGCGCCATCTGCCCAGCCAGTACGCGCGGCCGGACACACCCAATCGCTGCCACTCGGGTTGTGCGGCCCGTAGCCGTGCCGCCGCCGCCGCAACGCCATCGACCGTTGTGACTGGGACGGTTCCGACGATCTCGCCGGTGGCCGGACATTTGACCACCACTTCATCGCGGGTGTCGGCTTCGGCCGGGTTTGCCTGATTTGTCGTATCCATCATCACTGCCACCGCCTTTGCCGCCGGCGCCAACCGGAGCTGTTCGTACGGTACCCAGCAGACCACAAATTTCCGGGTTTGCAGAGCCCATTTTGAACAAGCGCGGAACCCCTCGGCAATGCCCAGCGGCCAGTATCTCCGCGTTTGCCCGGCTGCGCGTGATCGCCGGGCCGCGCTGGAACGTGGGTCGCCCCGCGTGAGCCCGATGGCCGGGCTCCTCCTCGGCCCGCACCGCGGGCCGCATCGTCGCCCAGCGTGAGCCCGATGGCCGGGCTCCTCCTCGGCCCGCACCGCGGGCCGCATCGTCGCCCCGCGTGAGCCCGATGGCCGGGCTCCTCCTCGGCCCGCACCGCGGGCCGCATCGTCGCCCCGCGTGAGCCCGATGGCCGGGCTCCTCCTCGGCCCGCACCGCGGGCCGCATCGTCGCCCCGCCTAGAGTCGAGGCATGCAATCTTGGTCGTCTGCACCGGTTCCCATCGTGCCGGGGCGTGGGCCGGAACTCCGGCTCTACGACACCGCTGACCGGCAAGTGCGTCCGGTGGCGCCGGGAAACACGGCCACCATGTACGTCTGCGGGATCACGCCCTATGACGCGACGCATCTGGGCCACGCCGCGACCTATCTGGCATTCGACTTGATCCATCGTCTGTGGCTGGATCTCGGCCATGAGGTGCGCTACGTGCAGAACGTCACCGACGTCGACGATCCGCTGTTCGAGCGAGCCGACCGTGACGGCGTCGACTGGCGTGACCTGGCCGCCCAGGAGGTAGCGCTGTTCCGCGAGGACATGGCGGCGCTGCGGGTCCTCTCGCCCCACGACTACGTCGGGGCTACCGAGGCGGTTGCCGAAATCATCGAGCTCGTCGAGAAACTGCTCGCTTCCGGCGCCGCCTACGTCCTGGACGGCGAACATCCCGACGTCTACTACCGCTCCGATGCCACACTGCAATTCGGCTACGAGTCCGGCTACGACCGCGACACCATGCTCGGCCTGTTCGAGCAGCGTGGCGGTGACCCGGGCAGACCAGGCAAGAACGATGCGCTCGACGCTCTGCTCTGGCGCGCGGCGAGACCCGGGGAGCCCAGTTGGCCGTCACCGTTCGGCCCCGGCCGGCCGGGCTGGCACATCGAATGCGCGGCCATCGCACTCAGCCGCGTGGGCAGCGGTCTGGACGTTCAGGGCGGCGGCAGCGACCTGATCTTCCCGCACCACGAATTCACCGCCGCGCACGCCGAATGCGTCACGGGCGAGCGGCGATTCGCGCGGCACTACGTACACGCCGGCATGATTGGCTGGGACGGACACAAGATGTCCAAGAGCCGCGGCAACCTGGTGCTGGTATCGGGGTTGCGTGCCGAGGGAGTCAACCCGGCGGCGGTCCGGCTGGGGCTGCTGGCCGGGCACTACCGGGCCGACCGGTTCTGGTCCCAGCAGGTGCTCGATGAGGCGGTCGGTCGGCTGCAGCGCTGGCGCGCCGCGACGACATTGCCGGCCGGTCCAGACGCGGCGGCGGTTGTGGCCCGGCTGCGCCAGTATCTGGCCGACGATCTGAACACCCCCAAAGCGATTGCGGCACTCGATGGTTGGGCCACCGATGCGCTCGACTACGGAGGCCATGACGAGGTAGCGCCAAGGTTGGTGGCCAGCACCATCGATGCGTTGCTGGGGGTAGACCTGTAGCCCACGGTGGTACGTTTTCGGCCATGACATCGGTGCAGGACAAAGTCGTCTTCATCACGGGCGGTGCTCGCGGCATTGGGGCAGAGGTCGCCCGTCGCCTCCACAACATGGGCGCCAAACTGGTGCTGACGGATCTGAGCGAGGCCGAGCTGGCGACGATTGCGGCCGAACTCGGCGGAGACGACCGAGTGCTCACCGTGGTTGCCGACGTACGCGATCTGCCCGCCATGGAGGCGGCCGCCAATCAGGCCGTCGAGAAATTCGGCGGCATCGACATCGTGATGGCCAACGCCGGCATCGCCAGCTACGGTTCGGTGCTGCAGGTGGATCCGGAGGCATTCAAGCGGGTGCTGGACGTCAACGTCATCGGTGTTTTTCACACCGTGCGTGCCACCTTGCCGGCGGTCATCGAACGCCGCGGCTACGTGCTGATCGTCTCTTCGCTGGCTGCCTACGCGGCATCTCCCGGGCTGGCGCCGTACAACGCGTCGAAGGCCGCGGTCGAGATCTTCGCCAACGCGCTTCGACTGGAAGTCGCAGACCGTGGCGTCAGCGTCGGGTCGGCGCACATGTCGTGGATCGACACCGCTTTGGTTCGTGACACCAAGGGCGACCTGCCCGCGTTTGCTGAGCTGCTGTCCAGGCTGCCCTGGCCGTTGAACAGGACCACCTCGGTGAACAAGTGCGCGGCCGCCTTCGTCAAGGGCATCGAAGGTCGCAAGACCCGTATCTACTGCCCGGATTGGGTGGGACTGTTCCGCTGGCTCAAACCTGTGCTCTCGACGTCGCTGGGTGAACTGCCCGTCCGCAAGGCCACAGCCGAGCTACTGCCCAGGCTGGACGCTGAGGTGGCGGCGCTCGGGCGCTCCACCAGTGCCTACAACCAGGGCTTGGAAAAGCCGTAGCCGCGGGCTGCGCAGAAGGAAGTCGGTGACGCCGTGAGGGTGGCTGTTTGCGGCGCCGGCATCGCGGGGCTGGCACTGGCGGAGCGGATGTCGGCGCTGGGTGCCGAGGTCGTGCTCGTGGAGCGCTCACCCGGTCCGCCGACTCAGGGCGCCATGATCGACCTGTTCGGAGCTGGATACGAGGCGGCCGATGCGATTGGCATCCTGGACGCGATTCGGGACGTCTCCTATTCCATCGGTGACACCGGCCTGGTCGATGAGCTGGGCCGACGTCGAGCCGGTCTGCCCTACGGGCGCATCGCCAAGGCACTCGAAGACAGGCTGTGCCGGATAACCCGAACCGATCTGCACAAGGTCCTGCTGGACAACCTTCCGACCAATGTCGACCTGCGGTTCGGTACCTCGGTGTCGGAGGTGACGCACGGCGACGATCGCGCGGTGGTGACCCTGGACGACGGTGCGCGCCTCGATGTCGATCTACTGGTCGGCGCCGACGGGATCCACTCCACGGTGCGGGCACTGGCGTTCGGCGCCGAAGCGCAATATCTGCGCTACCTGGGATTTCATTTCGCGGCCTTCGTCTTCGACGCCTCTGACATGGACGACACGGCCGGCGATCACGTCGTCATCACCGACACCGTCGACCGGCAACTGGGTCTCTACGCCCTGCGTAATGGCCAGACGGCGGTCTTTGCGGCCTATCGCGCTGCCGATCCCGAACCGCCTCCCGACGCCCGTGCGGCGCTACGGGACCGATTTGCGGGCATGGGCTGGCTGGTGCCCGAGGTGCTCGAGAGATGCCCGCCATCGGGGGACATCTACTTCGGGCAGGTTGCACAGGTCGAGATGCCGCGCTGGAGCACCAACCGTGTGGTCCTGGTCGGCGACGCGTGCTCGGCGGTGTCGCCGCTGACCGGGCCGGGTGCCTCGCTGGCGCTGGCCGGCGCATACGTGCTGTCCGAGCAGCTGCGCAGAACGTCATCGGTGGAGCGCGCGCTGGACTTCTACGAGCGGCTTTGGCGTCCGACGGTCGAGCAGAAGCAGGAAAGCGCGCGCGCGGCCTCCGGCTGGATGCTGTCGCCGTCGTCCTCACAGCTCTCGATTCGCCGCGCCGGGCTGCGCTTCACCTGGCGCCCGCTGATCAACCGATTCGTTGAGACATCCTTGGCCGGTGAGCCCACCGCCGTCATAGCCATGCTGCGCCAGGGGATGTCAGACTCCGACAGCCCGATTGCGCCCAACTAGGTTTGCCGCAGCGGCGCTGACTGGGACAGACCGGCTAGAGCTCGGCGGGCTAGAGTCCAAAACCCGGCCGGCGGCGCCGCAGATAGCGCTCGAATTCGGCGGCCAGTGCGTCCCCGTCGATCTTGCCCAGCGCGTCGTTCATTTCGACCGCTTCATCGCCGTGCTTCTCCAGCGTCTGCACGTACTCGGCCAGCTCGTCGTCATCAGAGGTCATCTCGGTGATCTCTTGCTCCCACACCTCGGCTTGGGCGGGCAGGCTCGACAGCGGTACCTCGATGTCGAGCACGTCCTCGACGCGGCGTAACAGCGCCACCGTGGCCTTGGGGTTCGGCGGGTGCGATACGTAGTGCGGCACCGCCGCCCAGAACGTCACCGCCGGGATCCCGGCCGCCACACACGCGTACTGAAACACTCCCGCAATGCCGGTGGGGCCCTCGTAGCGCGTTTCTTCCAGACCGAAGACCCGCGCCGACTCGGCCGAGTAGGCCGCGCCCGATACCGGGACCGGGCGGGTATGCGGCGTATCGGCCAGCAAGGCCCCGAGGATCACGACGGTGTCGACGTTGAGTTTCTCGATGATCGCCAGCAGCTCCGCACAAAATGTGCGCCAGCGCATGTTGGGTTCCAACCCGCACATCAATACGACATCGCGGTCACTGTCGGGTGGGCGGCAGTGCGAGATCCGCATCGCTGGCCACTCCAGCTCCCGGGTAACCCCGTCGATCTGTCGGATGACCGGCCGATTCACCTGATAGTCGTAGTAGGCCTCGTCGTCGATCTCCACGATGGGAGTCGCGTTCCAGATGGCGGCAAGGTGTCCGACCGCGTCGCTGGCGGCGTCGCCCGCGTCGTTCCAGCCCTCAAACGCCGCCACAACCACGGTCTTGTGTAGTTCGGGCAGCTCTCGGCTGGCATCGGACGGGGTCATCTGGTCAGCCTAAGGCCTCGAGCGGGTTAGCTGAGCGCATGCCTCCTGACCGGCCGGATATCGCAGGCGCAATCGGTCGGTCGCTGTCAATGGCTGAGGGAATTGCATAGCGCCACTATTTTTGCTGTGTGACTGCCGCTGGCAGGCCCCCCTTACGACACTGATCTCCTCGTGCTGCAGCGAGATCCTCAACGAAACCCGCCCTGACGTGCTGGAAACCATCCACCGGAACTATTTCGAGTCCGGTGCTGACGCGGTAGAGACCAACACCTTCGGCTGCAACCTGTCCAACCTCGGCGACTACGACATCGCCGACGAGATCAGGGACCTCTCGGAGAAAGGCACGGCGAGGACTACTTCAAGCTCGGCTATCGAGGTGCCCGCTTCGCCTTCGGCTACGGCACCTGCCCCGATCTGGAGGATCGCGCCAAGATGATGAAGCTGCTGGAGCCCGAACGCATCGGCGTGACCTTGTCCGAAGAACCGCAGTTGCACCCCGAGCAGTCGACGGACGCCTTTGTGCTGCACCACCCTGAGGCGAAGTACTCCAATGTCTAGCAGGGGTCGGCATCGGTCCAGGTGCGTGGCAGCATGGGTAGCGTTGTGGTTTCGGCGAATCTGGTTTCCCTGCCCACGGTGAGCCTATCCGGTTGTCCAGCAATTGTTTTGGAGATTTCTCGGGAAAATCCATACGCATTCGCGCCGTGTTCGCTGACGGCGCTTGGCTCCGCTGCTGGTGGGTCCACCGTGGTCGGGTATCCGTCGGCGTCAAGGAATTCATAGCGGTACTGGCGTAGGCGTTTTTGTGCCGTCCGGGCTCTGCGGGAGGCGGCTCGGGCCTGGTCGCCGGGCAGTCTGGCGGCCGGTGCCACGGCGTCGGCGGCGGCACCGGCAAGCGCTTTGCCGTTTGTCGTCGGAGTGCGCCCGCCGCCGTCGGGGCCGAGGACGGCGTAAAAGCTCTGGGCGGCAACGGGTCCAGCGGAGGAGGGGCCCGATGGCGCGGCGGCCGCGTGCGCAGTGGGAGTCGACCCGGCAACGGTAGCGCCGGTGCTAACGCTGGCAACGGCGACGCCGGTGGTCGCGGGTGAGATCTGATGGCTCGGCGGTCCGGACTGCGCACCGCCGGGCAGGGGTGGCGCCGTTTGTGGTGGGGTGCTGATGCCGGCAAGCCCGGCCAGCCCTACAGTCACGGCCGGTAGCCCGAGCGGACTGATTGCCGGGGTGAAAGGGCCGAAGTAGATCATCGGGTCTAGCACCGCGTATGCGACGAACTTGAACACCGACCCGGATGCGAATGAGATGAATGAGTCCAGAACGTGGACAACAAATTTTTCCAACGGCCCCGAGAGCGTCTCGGCTGCCAGGTTGCGCAGGAAATTCAGGAAGCCCTGAAGCGCTTGGAGGATGATTTTCACTGGGTCGGGCATGGAGCTGGTCGCGGCGGGGGCGGCGTCGGCCGTCATGATCTGGGGTGACGGCGAAGTCCGGGGCGTCGCCGTCACGCTGTGTTGGCTGACAGCCTGATAGCCGGCCATGGTGATGGCGGCCTGGACCCACATCCGCATGTAGTCGGATTCGTTGAACGCGATCGGGATGGTGTTGATCCCGAAGAAGTTGGTGGCCATCAATGCGCCGTGCACAGCGTGGTTGGTGGCCAGCTCGGCGAGGGTGGGCATGGCCGCCAAGGCCGAGGTATATCCGGCGGCCGCGGATTCGTGGGCGTTGGCCGCCGCGTTGGCTACCGCGGCGGCCTGGGCCAGCCAATCGAGAAACGGTTGGTGCGCCGCGACAAATCGCTCGGCCGTCGACCCGTCCCAGGAACCGGTCCGCACGGCCGCGAGCAGCTGGGTGAGTTCGTCCGAAATGTCGGTGTATTGCGCGGCGAGGGCGCGCCATGCTGCTGCCGCCGCCAACAGTGCGCTGGGGCCCGGACCGGTGGAGAGCAGGGTCGAATGCACCTCGGGGGGAAGCGCGAACCAGATCGGGAAGGTCATGAGCCGCCTCCTCCATCGCAGAATAAAGTAAGGCTAACCTATTTTAGGTTAGCCTAATGTAGCGAGGGGGCGGGCGCAGGTTGGGGTGTGGTCGGCGTCGGCGCGGCCCGGTCGAGGGTGGGTCAGTCGGCTTGCCCGGTTTGGGCGGGGTCGCCGCGCGCCTCGGGTCGGGTTAGCTGAAGTCCCCCCCTCCAAAGGGGTGGTGCCTGGGTATTTGATCGCGGTTGAATATTGCCGCTTGCGGAAATATTTGTGCGACATATTTGAAAGTCCTATGAACGCCAGGGAATGCTCCAAAAGTTGCCGATGGAAATGGTAGTCGTAGACGACCGTGTCAGTGGTTAGTTTGCCGAGCGCTCGACATATGTTGTGCGATGAGTGGGTGACGTAGCGATGTGGTACTTATCGGTGGCGCCGGACGAGTTGGCGGCGGCGGCAACGGAACTGCGCGGCGTCGGCTCGATTGTCAGCACGGTCAATGCGGCAGCCGCGGTTCCGACCACCGCGCTTTGGCCCGCCGCTGCCGATGAGGTCTCGGCCGCCATAGCGGCGCTGTTTTCCAGCCACGCCCAGCAATATCAATCGCTTAGTGTCCAGTTGTCGGCGTATCACGACCAATTCGTTCGAGCCCTCGGCGCCGGTGGCGCTTCTTATTCGCTCGCCGAGGCCGCCAGCGCGTCACCGCTGCAGCAGCTGCTTGACCTGGTCAACCTGCCCAGCCAGACGCTGCTCGGCCGCCCGCTGATCGGCGACGGCGCTGACGGCACCGCATCGGCCCCCAACGGAGGTGCCGGGGGTTTGCTCTACGGCAACGGGGGCAACGGCTACGACAACAGCGCAAGCGCCGGGGTTGCCGGCGGTGCCGGCGGATCTGCCGGATTGATCGGTAACGGTGGCATCGGTGGTGCCGGTGGGGCACTCGCGGCGGGAGGTGCAGGCGGGACCGGCGGGCTGCTGTTCGGCAACGGCGGGTCCGGTGGGGCCGGTGGACTGGGTGCAGTGGGCGGCCAGGGGGGTGGCGCCGGGGCGCTGTCACTGGTCGGAAGCGGTGGCGACGGTGGGCACGGCGGCGAGGGAACGCCAGGCGGATCCGGCGGCACCGGCGGCGGCGGCGGCAGTGCGGGACTGTTCGGGCGCGGTGGTTTCGGTGGGAGCGGCGGGACGGGCGGCGATGGTGTCGTGGGTAGCCCGGCCGCGCTGGACGGCGGCGCCGGTGGGGCCGGGGGATCGGGTGGCCGCGGCGGACTGTTCGCGGTGGGCGGCGATGGCGGCCACGGCGGGATCGGCGGCAACGGAGCTCGTGGCGCCGACGGGGTCGGCGATGGTGAGTCGGGCACCGCGGGCGGCAACGGCGGTGCAGGTGGTGCTGGTGGCGTGGGCGGCACCGGGATCTTGTCGGGTTCTGATGGCGTTGGCGGCGGTGGCGGTAACGGTGGTCGTGGCGGTGATGGTATTCGGGGTGCGGATGGGGTGCTCGATGGTGAGTCGGGTTACTTGGGCGGCAGCGGCGGGGCTGGCGGTGCCGGTGGTGCGGGTGGCGGCGGGAGCCAGGTGGGTTCTGATGGTGTCGGCGGCGCCGGCGGCACCGGGGGCGCCGGTGGTCACGGGGCCCGGGGCGCCGACGGCCTTCTCGATGGTGAGGCGGGCTCCAAGGGCGGCGCCGGCGGGGGTGGTGGCGCAGGCGGTGCGGGTGGCGCCGGGAGTCAGGCCGGATCCGACGGTGTCGGTGGTGCGGGTGGCCACGGCGGGGACGGCGGTCACGGCGCCTACGTCGACGGCAAAGGTGGTGGCGGCGGCGGGGCCGGTGGTCGCGGGGGCGACGGGGGTGACGGGGACACCGGTGGTGCTGCCGGCAACGGTGGCGACGGGGGCGAGGGCGGGAATGCTGTGGCCAATTCAGGGCGGGGAGGCGGGACCGGTGGAGCCGGCGGTGTCGGTGGGGACGGCGGCAACGGTACAAACGGCGTCGGGGGGGCCGGCGGTCACGGCGGGATGGGCGGCAATGCCGGCAGCAGCGACGCCGCAAATGGTGCAGTCGGGAGCCGCGGCGGTGACGGCGGTGCCGGCGGTAAGGGCGGGCAGGGCACCACCGGTGGCGACGGCGGTAACGGTGGATCCGCCGGCAAAGGCGGGACAGGGGGTTCCGCAGTTCAGACCAACGACGCGGGTAATGGCGGTGACGGCGGCGCCGGAGGCGACGGTGGCATCGGCACGCTCGGGCCCGGCGGTGACGGCGGTGCCGGCGGTAATGGCGGATCCGGCGGTGACGGCAATACCCAGCCCGTCGGCCACTCGCTCGGCGGTGGCGGTGGCGTCGGCGGCAACGGCGGACAAGGGGGTGCCGGCGGCCAGGGCATCACCGGCGGTTCCGGCGGGGCCGGCGGTTCCGGCGGAAATGGCGGCACCGGCGGGGACGACACCGAAAACGCCGAGCCCAGCGCCGGCGGCGCCGGCGGCGAGGGCGGTATGGGCGGCGGCGGCGGTGACGGAGTCGTCGGGACCGGCGGTATGGGCGGCGGCGGTGGTCAAGGCGGCGCGGGTGGCGATGCCATCGACAGCGTGGGCGGCATCGGCGGTAAGGGTGGCGGCGGTGCTGACGGCGGTGGCGGCGGCGCCAGCTCGACCAGCACTGGCGGCGCCCCAGGCGGCGTCGGCGGCGATGGTGACGACGGCGATCCCCCGACCGGCCAGACCGGCGGCGGCGGCGGTACCGGCGGTGGTGGCGGCGCGCCGGGTGTTGTCTGAGCAAGCCGGCGGCTGGGCTGCGGCAGCACCAGGTGGTCAAAGTGGCCGACGGTGGGCATGCCACTGATGGGGTAACTCGGCCGCCAGGTGAAACCGCCGTGACTTTGCCTGGTGAGGCATGAAACAATCGCTGGCCGTGAAGACCTTCGAGGATCTGTTCGCCGAACTCGGTGACCGCGCCCGCACGCGGCCGCCCGGCAGCGCCACGGTGGCGGCGCTGGATGCCGGGGTGCATACCTTGGGTAAGAAGGTTCTGGAGGAAGCCGGCGAAGTCTGGCTGGCCGCCGAGCATGAATCCAACGAGGCGCTGGCCGAGGAGATCAGCCAGTTGCTGTACTGGACCCAGGTGTTGATGATTTCGCGCGGAGTGTCTCTCGACGAGGTGTACCGGAAGCTGTGAGCATGTTGCGGGTGGCGGTTCCCAACAAGGGCGCCCTGAGCGAACCGGCCACGGAGATTCTGGCGGAAGCCGGCTACCGGCGGCGCACCGATCCAAAAGACCTGACGGTCATCGACCCGGCGAATAACGTCGAGTTCTTCTTCCTGCGGCCCAAAGACATCGCCATCTACGTCGGCTCGGGACAGCTCGACTTCGGGATCACCGGACGTGATCTGGTCCACGATTCCGATGCGCAGGTGCGCGAGCGCTTGGCGCTGGGATTCGGGTCGTCGAGTTTCCGCTACGCCGGCCCCGCCCAGCGAGATTGGACGATGGCCGATCTCGCTGGCAAGCGGATCGCCACCGCGTATCCGAATCTGGTCAGAAAGGATCTGGCCGCCAAGGGTATTGAAGCAACGGTGATCAGACTCGACGGGGCGGTGGAAATCTCCGTGCAGCTGGGTGTGGCCGATGCCATTGCCGATGTGGTGGGCTCGGGCCGCACCCTGCGGTTGCACAATCTCGTCGCATTCGGTGAGCCGCTGTGTGACTCGGAGGCGGTGCTGATCGAGGGGAACGGCCGCGACGGCGCGGCCCAGGTCGAGGCCCGCGATCAGCTGGTCGCCAGGGTGCAAGGCGTGGTCTTCGGCCAGCAATACCTGATGCTGGACTACGACTGCCCGCGCGCGGTGCTGGACAAGGCCACCTTGATCACCCCTGGCCTGGAGTCGCCGACCATCGCCCCACTCGCCGACCCGGAATGGGTTGCAGTGCGGGCATTGGTGCCGCGCCGCGATGTCAACGGCACCATGGACGAACTTGCCGCCATCGGGGCCAAAGCCATTCTGGCTTCCGATATCAGGTTCTGTCGGTTCTGAGCATGTGCTATGGGGCGTTGCTGTGTTAGCGTCCCGCTAGGGCCGATTGCCCGCTAGTTGCATGGGCATTCCCCTTCACGTCGCCAGGCTGTTCGTCTGTCCCAGGAGGGATCGTTGTGACGCACTTTGTTGTTCTGCTGCTGGCTCTGCTCATCGGCGTTGTCGCTGGCCTGAGGTCGATGACGGCTCCAGCCGTGGTCTCCTGGGCCGCGTTCTTGAGCTGGATCAATCTTCATGGAACATGGGCGTCCTGGGTGGGCAACCTCATCACGGTCGTCATCCTGTCGGTCCTCGCGGTTGGCGAGCTGGTCAACGACAAGCTCCCCAAGACCCCGCCGCGCACCGCGCCACCGGTGTTCGCGGTTCGAATCATCTTGGGTGCCTTCGCCGGTGCAGTCATCGGCACGGCGTGGGGTTATCGGTGGGGCGGGCTCGGGGCAGGAATCATCGGCGCCGTCCTGGGCACCCTGGGTGGCTACCAGGCGCGCACCAAGTTGGTGGCCGCGCGCGGCGGCCACGATCTGCCCGTCGCACTGCTGGAGGATTCGATCGCTGTCCTGGGTGGTTTTGCCATCGTTGCGACAGTGGCCGCCCTGTGACACAGCATTACGACGCGATAGTCGTCGGTGCCGGCCAGGCCGGCCCGCCATTAGTGGGTCGGCTGACCGCCGCGGGCGAGCGCGTTGCGATCGTGGAGCGCAAGCATGTCGGCGGTACCTGCGTGAACTCCGGGTGTATCCCGACCAAGACGCTGGTCGCCAGTGCGCACGCCGCGCAATTGGCCCGCCGTGGCGCCGAATACGGTGTCGGTACCGGCCTCATCAGCGTGGACATGGCCAAAGTCAAGGCACGCAAAGACGGCATCATGCTCGCCGACCGTAAGGGTGTCGAGGATTGGCTGGACGGCATGAACGGCTGCACCGTGTTCCGCGGGCACGCCAGATTCGAGGATCCGCACACCCTGCGGGTCGGTGACGACCTGTTGAGTGCGGACCGGATATTCCTCAACGTCGGTGGCCGCGCGGTGGCTCCGAACATCCCGGGGCTTGCCGACATCGATTTCCTGACCAACGTGTCCATCCTCGAACTCGACACGCTGCCAGAGCATTTGGTCATCGTCGGCGGCAGCTATATCGCGCTGGAGTTCGCCCAGATGTACCGTCGTTTCGGTGCTCCGGTCACCGTCGTCGAGCGGGGACCGAGGCTGGCTTCCCGCGAGGACGAGGACGTCTCGGCCACCATCCGAGAGATCCTGGAGGCCGAAGGCATCAACGTTGTCGTTGGTGCCGACGACGTGCGAATCACTAAGCGCGACAGTAGCGTTGGCGGCTTCGAGCTGACTCCCTGCGCGGGCGCGGTCCCCATTGCGGGCAGTCATCTATTGCTCGCGGTGGGGCGTCGGCCCAACACCGATGACCTGGGGCTGGAGGCCGCCGGGGTGCAGACCGACGCCCGCGGCTACATCGTGGTGGACGACCAGCTCAAGACCAGCGTCGACCACATCTGGGCGATGGGCGACTGCAACGGCAAGGGCGCCTTCACTCACACGTCGTACAACGATTTCGAGATCGTTGCGGCCAATCTGCTCGATGACGACCCACGCCGGGTCAGCGATCGCATCACCACCTACGCCCTCTACATCGACCCGCCGCTGGGTCGGGCCGGGATGAGTGTTGCTCAGGCCCAGGCGACCGGCCGCAAGCTGTTGGTCGGCAAGCGGCCGATGACCAGGGTCGGTAGGGCCGTGGAAAAGGGTGAGACGCAAGGCTTCATGAAGGTGGTCGTCGACGCGGACACCGACGAGATCCTGGGAGCGACGATCTTTGGCGTGGGCGGTGACGAAGCCATTCACGCGATCCTCGACGTGATGTCGGCCAAAGCGCCCTACACCACGTTGTCACGAACGATGCATATCCACCCCACGGTCAGCGAACTCGTTCCCACGATGTTGCAGGAGATGGCGCCGCTGGTCTAGTGGCGATCATCAGCGCAGCGGGATGGGGCACAGCGGGTTTCACCCCGGGACATCGACTTCTCCTGGCGCAATCGTTGTTGGCTTTGTCGGTAGGAACGCCGCGGGAAAATACGCCAGCGCCCCGAGGACGGCGGCCACCGCGAACGTCAGCGTGTAGGCATGCGAAAGGTCATGCTGCAACTCGACCAAAAAATCGGGGCCAACCGCTCGCGCCGGTACCGCCGAGGGGGCAATCGGCACGACGTGGCGCTCGGCGTTCTCGCGCAACACCGCCATGTTGTTTGCTGTCGAGATGGTGTGGCTCCGGCAGAACTGGTTGGTCAGGATCATCGACATCAGTGCCGCACCTATCGAGCCGGATATCTGCTGATTGACGCTGATCAGCGCCGATCCGCGGGCGATCTGATGCGGGGCCAGGACTCGCATTACCGACGCGGCGAGCAGCAGTCCGGTGCAGCCCAAGCCCATACCGGCGACGGTCAGGCCGGCCAGCAGCGTGGGCAGATAATCTGCCTCGTTGGCGACTCCGAAGACGAATGTGCCCGTTCCGGTGGCAATCAGAGTGAGTCCGATCAGCACCACCTTGCGTGGACCGCGGCTGTCCATGAAGGCGCCGGTAAGCGGCATGGTCAGCATGGCTCCGAATCCGATAGGGACCATCATCAGCCCGGACCGCATTGGAGTCTGGTGTAGCAGTTGCTGAAAGTAGCTCGGCAGTAACAGGCTGGCACCCGCCGCCCCGGCGACGTACAACAGCAGCGCCAGGTTGGCCAGCCGGACCACTCGGTCGGTAAACAACCGCAGATCGATTAGCGGGTGATCCGTTCGATACCAGGCGTGCAGGGCGAACGCGGTAATCAACACCGCACCGCTGATCGCCGGTACCCACACGCGGTGATCGGTTACCGTGCCCGACCCTGGGATTGCTGATACTCCCAACAAGAGCATCGCGATGCCGGGCAACAGCAGTAGCATGCCGATGAAGTCGAAGCGTTCGGACGGTTTCGGTGGATCCTCCGGGACGAGGATCGCGGCAAGGCCGAATGCCAACAGGCCGGCCGGCACGTTGATCAGAAAAATCCATTGCCAGCCGTACGAGTCGATCAGCCAACCACCCAGAATCGGTCCCAACATCGGGGCAGTCAGCATGGGAATGGCCCCTACCGCGAGCAGGCGGCCGAGCCGCTTTGGGCCCGCCTGGTGGGTCACGATGGCGAGGACCAGCGGCCCCAGCACGCCCCCACCGATACCCTGCACCACGCGAAATGTGATCAGTAGCCCAATGTTCGGGGCGCTCGCACACAGCATTGAGCCGAGCGTGAACGTCGCAACCGCGCCCATGAACAGCCGTTTGGCGCCCAATCGGTCGGCCGCCCACCCTGTCATTGGCGTAGCGGTGGCCATTCCAAGCATGTAGCCGGCCACGGTCCAGGCGACAGTGGCCTGGGTGGAATGGAATGCCACGGTGAAGGTGCGTTGCGCGACGGTGACGATGCTGATGTCGAGGTTCGCCATGATCGCGGCTATCAGGCACACGCCCGCAATTCGGATGGTCGGCCAGTCGAGCCGGTCGGGATAGTTGTCTGGAGTCGGGCCCAGCTGCGTCGCAGTGGCGCGTGCATCGGCCCCGCAGGGCTCCATCGCGAGACACCTTGTACGGCACGGGTTGCTTTCGCAGCCCCGATCAGTTCGAAAATTGTTATTCATGCTCTGGTGAATTCACTGAGAGTTGTCTTATCCGCGAAAATACTTCTCAAAAGGCAACGATTTCCCACGCCCTGGCTGCATCGGGTTCGCGCGGTTCGCGCGTGAAATCGATGACGAGCCGCCAGCCAGTCGACAGTATCAAAACGGCGTCAAAGACGCAGCCCAAATCCGAAGTGGCCCAAGGATCAATTAACCCGGTGATGAATTTCTCGCTGGGGTGACGGGTTCGTTGGAAAGGTAGAAATTCATCCTTTGTTTATTTATTCCTCGAGTGGAGATGCGGGCGAATTTGTCCGATAGTTGGTGATAGATTGTCGGCTTGGTCGACCGGGTTTTTCACGCCACTGTAGGGGGCGATCATGTCATTGATATTGGACCGGGTTCGGGAACTGGGAACGCAAATCCCAGACGCCGCTGCCCTCTCTTTTGTGAATGATCGAGGCCTGGTCACCGAATCGATGAGTCGCGCCGATGTGGTGACCGAAATGAATAAGGTTGCCCAGTTCGTGCGGCAGGATTGCGGCTTGGCGCCCGGAGATCGGGCGGTCTTGGTGTATCCGCCCGGTCTGGACTTCGTGTGTGGATTGCTGGGGTGCATGGCGGCCGGGGTAATCGCGGTGCCGGTGTTCCCCCCGGACCCGATCAACCCACAAAAGTCCGGCGAAGCCTTCCGGCGGGTGGCACTCGACTGCGGCGCAACAGCGGTCCTGACCAGCCACCACTATGCCGACGCTCGGCAGCTAGACGTGGCCGCTCCGGTGGGGACGGCCTTCGATGAGGACTGGCGGAATGCCCTTCCCTGGCACGTGACATCGCGGGGGGCCAGTGGGCGCGGAACGGGCGCCCCGCGGGCCGTGAGTGAGGCGATCTCAGAGTGGGCCCCCAGCCCGCAGACGCCTGCCCTACTGCAGTACACCTCGGGTTCAACATCGGACCCCAAGGGTGTGGTCATCACCCATGGCAACGTGGTGCATCAGGCCGAGTTCAACCGCCGCTTCATCGGACTCGGCCCGGGCCATCGGGCTGTCTTCTGGGTGCCGCCGTACCACGACTTCGGCCTCATCAGCGGCATTCTGAGCGCGTTGGCCGGCAATTTCGACCTCACCATGATGTCGCCGATGAGCTTTATCCAGCGCCCTGCCTTGTGGTTTGAGGTCATGGACCGGGTTCGCGCCACCGTCACTGTCGCACCCAACTTCGGATTCGAGTTGGCGATGCGCAAGACCACTGCCGAGCAGCGCGCTGGCTGGGATCTGAGCCCGTTGCAGGTGATAGTGAGTGCCGCGGAACCGGTGCGCGAGGACACCACCCGCCGCTTCTTTGAAGCCTTTGCCGCCTCAGGGATCCGCCGGGAAGCCTTCTGTCCGTGCTACGGGCTTGCGGAACACACCGTCGGCATCACCGTGTCCGGGCGCTCGAGCCTGCGGGTGGATCGCTGCCAGCTGGAAACGCGGCAGCTAGCGGTTCCTAGCGACGCTCCCGATGCCCAGGTCCTGATGGGCTGCGGGCAGCCAACCGATGACGTGGATGTGCGCATCGTGGACCCCGAGCTGTGTGTTCCACTCGGCGAGGGACAGGTGGGGGAGATCTGGGCGGACTCGCCGAGCAAAGCCGCCGGCTACTGGGGATTGTCAGCGAAAAGCCGTGCCACGTTTCAGGCTGCGTTAGCCGGGGTCGAGGGTGGCCGCGGCTACCTGCGAACGGGGGATTTGGGCTTTCTGCACGACGGTGAGCTGTATGTGTGTGGGCGAATCAAGGATCTGCTGATCCTGGCGGGGCGCAACATCTATCCGCAAGACATTGAGGACAGCCTGCGAGATTGCCACCCCGCGATCAGGCCGGGCGGGTTCGCGGCTTTCGCCGTAGCGGACGGCAACAGCGAGACGCTGGCGGTGCTGGTCGAGGTGCGCACCGACGGGTCGCCCGACCTGCTCGCAGGGGTAGTGGCGGCGATCCGGGCGGCGGTGTTGAAAGACCACCAGCTGCGCTGTGGGGTGGTAGTGCTGGGGCCGCCGGGGAGCGTGAGCAAGACGACCAGCGGCAAGGTGCAGCGCTCGCGGTGCCGCGCCCGCTTTCTCGACGGCACCCTGCAAGCCCAAGCGCTGCTGGTGGACCGCCGCACAGACGATGAACCCGTTGGCGCCGCGCCCAGGACCGAGCAGCTGCTATCGGTGGTGTGCGGGCAGGCGGCCGAGGTCTTGGGTATCGGCGCGGCCAGTGTGGACATCGATCGATCGCTGGGGGATCAGGGCCTCAACTCGATCGGAGTCACCGAGTTGGCGTCGCGGCTAAGTCAGGTGCTGGGCCAAGACGTGCAACCCGTAGACATCTTCAACCATCCCACGGTTGGAGATCTGGTCCAGATCCTGAGCCTAGGTGAAAAGACACGTCACCAGCGTCGAGTGCGAGAACGGTTGGGGCATCATGCGGCGAGTGACGCTGGCGCAGTGGCGCTTCCGGCAGACCCGGTGGCCATCGTCGGTATCGGGTGCCGGTTTCCGGGTGGGGTGGATTCGGCGGACTCCTTGTGGGACATGGTGGTGTCGGCCCGGGATGTGATTTCGGATTTTCCGGGTGATCGGGGCTGGGATGCGGGGAGGTTGTTTGATCCGGATCCGGATGCACTGGGTAAGACGTATTGCCAGGTGGGCGGGTTCTTAGAGGATGCGGCCGGCTTTGATGCCGGGTTCTTCGGGATCGCCCCGCGCGAGGCGCTGGCGATGGATCCCCAACAGCGGGTCTTGCTAGAGGTGTCGTGGGAGGCGTTGGAAGACGCCGGGATTGACCCAAAGGCGCTGCGGGGAAGCGCTACCGGGGTATTCGTGGGCACCTGGGCGCAGCCCTATGGGGATGGCGGTTCAGACAGCGCGGATGGATATGCCATGACTGGCACCGCCACCAGTGTGGCTTCGGGGCGGGTGGCGTATGTGTTGGGGTTGGAGGGGCCGGCGGTGTCGGTGGATACCGCGTGTTCTTCGTCGTTGGTGGCGGTGCATCAGGCTGTGCAGTCGTTGCGGTTGGGGGAGTGTGATCTGGCGTTGGCTGGTGGGGTGACGGTGATGGCGACGCCGTCGGTGTTTGTGGGGTTTTCTCGGCAGCGGGGGTTAGCTCCGGATGGGCGGTGTAAGGCGTTTGCGGAGGCTGCGGATGGGGTGGGGTGGGGTGAGGGTGCGGGAGTGCTTGTCTTGCAGCGGCTCTCGGATGCGCGTCGGCAGGGTCGTGTGGTGTTGGGGGTGGTGCGTGGGTCTGCGGTGAATCAGGATGGGGCTTCTCATGGGTTGACGGCTCCGAATGGGCCGGCGCAGCAGCGGGTGATTCGGGCGGCGTTGGCTGGTGCGGGGTTGGGGCCTGCGGATGTGGATGTGGTTGAGGCTCATGGGACGGGTACCAGGTTGGGGGATCCGATTGAGGCTCAGGCGTTGTTGGCGGTTTATGGGCAAGATCGTGAGCCGGGTCGGCCGTTGTGGGTGGGTTCGATCAAGTCGAATATGGGTCATGCTCAGGCGGCGGCGGGGGTGGCCGGGGTGATCAAGATGGTGCAGGCGATGCGTCATGGGTTGCTGCCGCAGACGTTGCATGTTGATGAGCCCTCGGGGCAGGTGGATTGGTCGGCGGGGGCGGTTGAGGTGTTGAGTCGGGCGAGGTCGTGGCCGGGTGTGCCGGGGCGTCCGCGTCGGGCTGGGGTGTCTTCGTTTGGGATTAGTGGCACTAATGCGCATGTGATTGTTGAGCAGGCGTTGCCTGAGGTGGCCGAAAGTGGCGGTGTGTCAGGGGTTTGCGGGCAGGGTGTGGGCTCGGTCGAGTCGGTGGTGCGGGCGTCTGTGGTGCCGTGGGTGTTGTCGGCTCAGTCGAGGCAGGCGTTGGTGGCTCAGGCGAGTCGGTTGTTGGGTCGTGTCGGTGGTGATGATGGCCTCGATCCCGTTGATGTGGGGTTGTCGCTGGCGCAGCGTTGCGTCTTTGAGCATCGCGCGGTGGTCGTTGGTCGGGATCGGGAGGCGTTGCTGGCGGGGTTGACCGGGCTGGCGCGCGGTGAGCCGGGTGCTGGTGTGGTGGTGGGTCAGGCCGCGGCGGTGGGCAAAACGGTGCTGGTGTTCCCCGGCCAAGGCGCCCAGTGGACCGGGATGGGCCGCGGGCTACATGGGCAATTTCCGGCATTCGCCCGAGCCTTTGACGCGGTGGTTGACGAACTGGATCAGCATTTGCCGATGCCGCTGCGCGAGGTGATGTGGGGAACCGACAAGGGGTTGCTGGACAGCACCGAGTTCGCGCAGCCGGCGTTGTTCGCCCTCGAGGTCGGACTATGGGCGTTGTTGGAGCACTGGGGAATTCGCCCGGATTTCGTGTTGGGACATTCGGTGGGGGAGCTGTCGGCAGCCCACGTGGCCGGGGTGCTGAGTTTGGCGGACGCGGCGATGTTGGTGGCTGCGCGGGGCCGATTGATGCAGGGTCTGCCGGCCGGCGGGGTCATGGTTGCCTTGGGCGTCGGCGAGCAAGAAGTGGACCCGTTGCTTGCCGAATCTGCCCACCCTGTGAGCATTGCGGCCATCAACGCCCCAGAGCAGGTGGTGATCTCGGGTGCGCAGGCTGCGGTGATGACGATTGCGGATCAGCTGGCAGCTCGCGGCCGCCGGGTACAGCAATTGGCGGTGTCGCACGCCTTCCATTCACCGTTGATGGAACCCATCGTTGAGGAATTCGCGGAGATTGCCGGTCGGGTCACGGTGGAGGCGCCGCGGATCGGGGTGATCTCCAATCTGACTGGCGAGCTAGCCGGACCCGGGTACGGCTCGAAGGCCTACTGGCGCGAGCACATCCGCCGACCGGTGCGTTTCAGCGACAGCGTGGCATGTGCCCGCGCCCAGGGGGCGACCCATTTCGTCGAGGCCGGTCCGGGCACTGGGTTGACTGCCGCCATCGAACAGTCGCTGGGCTCGGTAGCGGCAACGGTGGTGGCGGTGCTGGGCAAGAAGCGGCCCGAGCCGGATTCGCTGCTGGACGCAGCCGCTCAACTGTTTGCCAGTGGCGCGCGGCTGGACTGGCCTGCGGTTTTCCTGGGCTGGGGTGGCCGTCGGGTGTCCTTGCCCACCTATGCGTTTATGCGACAGCGGTTTTGGCTGACGCCACATTTAGCCGGGTCGGTTGGCGCGGCCGAGCTGGGGTCGGGAAACCCACGGCACCCGCTGCTGGATGCGGTGGTTGAGCACCCCGATTCGGGGGAGGTGATTCTGGCCGGACGCCTATCGCAAAGGGCCCAGCCGTGGTTGGCCGATCACGTGATAGGCGGGCTGGTGCTATTGCCGGGCACCGGGTTTGTGGAGTTGGTGATCCGAGCCGGGGATCAGCTCGGCTGCGCGGCCATCGATGAACTGACGTTGACGAACCCACTGATCGTGCCGGACGGCTCCGAGGTACAGGTGCAGGTGGTAGTGGGCGCGGCCGAGCGCTCGGGTCGGCGGACGGTGTCGGTGTATTCGCGTGCCGATCACATCGATGCGGCCTGGGTACAGCACGCCGAGGGTGCGCTAGGGGTCGACCCGATGCCTGCGTCGGGGGATTTTTCGGTATGGCCGCCCAGCGGTGCGGAGGCAGTGCGGGTGTCGGACGCCTATGAACGGCTGGCACAACTTGGCTATCGGTATGGGCCGGCATTTCGCGGAATAGAGGCGATTTGGCGACGCGGCAAAGAGGTTTATGCCGAGGTCGCCATCCCGGCCGATGCCGAGTTGGGGATCAACGGTTATGGCATCCATCCGGTGCTGTTGGACGCGGTGCTGCAGGCGGCCGCAGTGGCCGTCGATAGCGGTGACACCCGGTTGCCGTACTCATGGCGAGGGATATCCCTGCATGCCGCGGCCGCCAAACGGATCCGGGCCCGTATTGCCCCGGTGGGCGAGGTTGGGTACGCGGTGGAATGCGCCGATGTGGCGGGGCTGCCGGTGCTGACGATGGGGTCACTGGTGACCCGCCCGGTTAGTGCCGAACAGTTACACGCCGGAGCCGCCACCGCGGTCGGTCGGCCCGCGCAGGGACTGCTGGAGCTGGCGTGGTCACCAATATCGCCGGCGTACGGGGCTATTGATGGTGGGGGCCATCAAACGGTGTTGTCCTGGGCTGACTTTACCGCTGGCGCAGCTGCGGCCGCTGATGGCGTTGGTGGTCGCGCAGTGGCGGTGGTGTGGGAGTCCCGAACTGCCGAAACCGATGTGGTGGGCTCGGTGTATGCGCGCATCCATGCTGCCCTATCCGTGTTGCAGTACTGGCTGGCTCAGGATCAGCTAGCCAGCTTGGTGGTGGTGACCCATGGCGCGGTGGGACTACCCGGTGAGGCGATCACCGATCTGGCCGGTTCGGCGGTGTGGGGATTGGCGCGTTCGGCACAAGCCGAGAGCCCGGGCCGCATTGTGCTGGTGGACATCGACACCCCCAACACACCGGATCTAGGTGTGCTGCTAGCCAGCCGGGAACCCCAACTGGTGGTACGCGGCGACAGCGTGTTCTGCGCGCGGTTGCGCCCGGTCGAGGCCCCGCTGGAGGTGCCGGTCGGGCAATCGGCCTGGCAGCTGGGTACCGGTGGCGGCGGCACGCTGGCTGACATTGTGGTGCAGCCCTGTCCACCGGCGCAGGCACCGCTGGAGCCGGGGCAGGTGCGGGTGGCGGTGGCCGCGGCCGGCGTCAATTTCCGGGATGTCTTGATGGCCTTAGGGATGTATCCCGGTGCGCAGCCAGTGCTCGGTGGTGAGGGTTCCGGGGTGGTGCTCGAGGTCGGCCCGCAGGTCAGCGGTGTGGGTGTCGGAGACGCGGTGATGGGGTTAATCGCCGGCGTGGGGCCGTTGGCGGTGGTGGATGCGCGGCTGCTGGTGCGGGTGCCCAGTGGATGGTTATTGGCTGAGGCCGCCGGTGTGCCGGTGGCGTTCTTGACCGCCTGGTACGGGTTGGCCGACCTGGCGGGGGTGCGGGCTGGGGAGTCGGTGTTGGTGCATGCCGGCACCGGCGGGGTGGGAATGGCTGCGGTGCAATTGGCTCGCCTCTGGGGGGCGCAGGTTTTCGTAACAGCTAGTCGAGGCAAGTGGAACACGCTGCGGTCCATGGGTTTTGACGACAGCCGAATCGGGGATTCGCGTAGCTTGGAGTTTGCCGAGAAGTTCTTGGCGGCGACCAGGGGCCGCGGGGTGGATGTGGTACTCAATTCGCTGGCCGGTGAGTTCGTCGATGCCTCGCTGCGGTTGTTGGCTCCAGGCGGGCGCTTCATCGAGATGGGTAAGACCGATATCCGCGATCCGCAGCAGATCGCCGTCGAGTATCCCGGTGTGATCTACGAGGCGTTTGACTTGATGGATGCCGGCCCGGCGCGCATCCAACCGATGCTCGGTCAGCTACACACCCTGTTTGAGGCATCCGCATTGGAGAGCCTGCCGACCAGAACCTGGGATGTGCGCTGTGCGCCGGCCGCATACCGGTTTGTCAGCCAGGCCCGCCAGATCGGCAAAGTGGTGCTGACCATGCCCACCCAGATATCGGATGCGGTCGCGGCGGGCTCGGTGTTGATCACCGGTGGAACTGGGATGGTCGCAGCGGTTTTGGCGCGCCATCTCGTCAGCAGCTATGGGGTCAAGCATGTGGTGTTGGCTAGCCGGCGTGGGGACGCGGCCGCGGGTGTAGAAGAGTTGGTCGCCGATTTGGCCGCGGCCGGTGCAGCGGTGGCGGTGGTCGCCTGTGACGTGGCCGATCGGGCCGCGGTGACGCGGTTGCTGGATCACGTATCCACCTGCCATCCGCCGTTAACCGGGGTGATTCATGCCGCCGGCACCCTTGACGACGCGGTAATCGCTTCTTTGACACCAGATCGGGTGGATGCGGTGTTGCGGGCCAAAGTGGATGGCGCCTGGAACCTGCATGAGGCCACTCGTCATTTGGGGTTGTCGATGTTTGTGTTGTGTTCCTCGATCGCGGCTACCGTCGGATCATCGGGGCAGGCCAACTACGCGGCCGGCAACGCATTCCTTGACGGCCTCGCCGCCTACCGGCGGGCCGGCGGGCTGCCGGGTATGTCGCTGGGGTGGGGACTATGGGAACAGTCCAGCACCATGACCGCGCATTTGAGCGACCGCGACATGGCCCGGATACGCCGTAGTGGGCTGGCCGCCATCAGCCCCGAGCAAGCCATGCAACTATTCGATGCCGCACTGGCGGTTGGCCAGCCCACCGTGCTGGCCGCCCACCTCGACCACGCCGTGCTGGCAAACCACACCCTGAGTAGCACGCTGCCGCCGCTATTCAGCACGCTGATAAAGCGTCCGTTGCGCCGCCTCGTCGACAACGACACCCCCTCGTCCACAGCAGGTTTCGCTCAACGCCTGTACGGGCTCAAACCCGAGAAGCAGCAGGACCTACTGGTTGACCTGGTGTGCACCCAAGCGGCCGCGGTGCTCGGGCACCCCAGTGCCACAGACCTCAACCCCGCCAGCACGTTTCAAAACATGGGGTTCGACTCACTCACCGCCGTGGAGCTGCGCAACCGACTGAAAACCGTTACCGGGCTCGGCCTGTCGCCCACCTTGGTCTTCGACCATCCCACGCCCACCGCGCTGGCGGGGCTCATCGCCGAACTCATCGGAATTGCCACCAAGGGTCTCTCACCACTGGAAGAAGCATTGAACAACGTCGAGGAAACGCTGCCGGCCATCGAGGCCGGCGACAAGCACCGAGTGGCCGATCGCTTGCGCGCCCTCCTGAGCACAATCACCGACGAAGAGCATCGCCTAGACGAGCGGATCCAGGCCGCTTCGACACTTGACGAGGTGTTCCTGCTAGTCGACTCCGAGCTCGCGAATCTTGAAAAGGGGCCAGGGCTATGAGCGTTGAAAGCGCGGACACAAAGCACCAGAAGCTCCTTCAATACGTCAAACGGGTTGCTGGCGAGTTGAACGACCTGCGCGCACAGCTGCGCACCTCCGAGTACCGCGCAACAGAGCCGGTGGCGATCGTGGGAATGGGGTGCCGGTTTCCGGGTGGGGTGGATTCGGCGGACTCGTTGTGGGACATGGTGGTGTCGGCCCGGGATGTGATTTCGGATTTTCCGGGTGATCGGGGCTGGGATGCGGGGAGGTTGTTTGATCCGGATCCGGATGCACTGGGTAAGACGTATTGCCAGGTGGGCGGGTTCTTGGAGGATGCGGCCGGCTTTGATGCCGGGTTCTTCGGGATCGCCCCGCGCGAGGCGCTGGCGATGGATCCCCAACAGCGGGTCTTGCTAGAGGTGTCGTGGGAAGCCCTGGAACAGGCCGGGATTGACCCACGATCGCTGCGGGGCACCGCGACGGGGGTGTTCACCGGGATCTTCGCGCAGGCGTATGGCATCGGGGCCGGCCTGGACGTGGGGGAGTACGGGCTGACGGGCTCGACATCCAGTGTGGCTTCGGGGCGGGTGGCGTATGTGTTGGGGTTGGAGGGGCCGGCGGTGTCGGTGGATACCGCGTGTTCTTCGTCGTTGGTGGCGGTGCATCAGGCTGTGCAGTCGTTGCGGTTGGGGGAGTGTGATCTGGCGTTGGCTGGTGGGGTGACGGTGATGGCGACGCCGTCGGTGTTTGTGGGGTTTTCTCGGCAGCGGGGGTTGGCTCCGGATGGGCGGTGTAAGGCGTTTGCGGAGGCTGCGGATGGGGTGGGGTGGGGTGAGGGTGCGGGAGTGCTTGTCTTGCAGCGGCTCTCGGATGCGCGTCGGCAGGGTCGTGTGGTGTTGGGGGTGGTGCGTGGGTCTGCGGTGAATCAGGATGGGGCTTCTCATGGGTTGACGGCTCCGAATGGGCCGGCGCAGCAGCGGGTGATTCGGGCGGCGTTGGCTGGTGCGGGGTTGGGGCCTGCGGATGTGGATGTGGTTGAGGCTCATGGGACGGGTACCAGGTTGGGGGATCCGATTGAGGCTCAGGCGTTGTTGGCGGTTTATGGGCAAGATCGTGAGCCGGGTCGGCCGTTGTGGGTGGGTTCGATCAAGTCGAATATGGGTCATGCTCAGGCGGCGGCGGGGGTGGCCGGGGTGATCAAGATGGTGCAGGCGATGCGTCATGGGTTGCTGCCGCAGACGTTGCATGTTGATGAGCCCTCGGGGCAGGTGGATTGGTCGGCGGGGGCGGTTGAGGTGTTGAGTCGGGCGAGGTCGTGGCCGGGTGTGCCGGGGCGTCCGCGTCGGGCTGGGGTGTCTTCGTTTGGGATTAGTGGCACTAATGCGCATGTGATTGTTGAGCAGGCGTTGCCTGAGGTGGCCGAAAGTGGCGGTGTGTCAGGGGTTTGCGGGCAGGGTGTGGGCTCGGTCGAGTCGGTGGTGCGGGCGTCTGTGGTGCCGTGGGTGTTGTCGGCTCAGTCGAGGCAGGCGTTGGTGGCTCAGGCGAGTCGGTTGTTGGGTCGTGTCGGTGGTGATGATGGCCTCGATCCCGTTGATGTGGGGTTGTCGCTGGCGCAGCGTTGCGTCTTTGAGCATCGCGCGGTGGTCGTTGGTCGGGATCGGGAGGCGTTGCTGGCGGGGTTGACCGGGCTGGCGCGCGGTGAGCCGGGTGCTGGTGTGGTGGTGGGTCAGGCCGCGGCGGTGGGCAAAACGGTGCTGGTGTTCCCCGGCCAAGGCGCCCAGTGGACCGGGATGGGCCGCCAGTTATTTGACGAATCACCGGTGTTCGCCGAGCGGATGCGCCGCTGCGGTGAGGCGCTAGCGGAGTTTGTCTCGTGGTCGCTATTGGATGTGGTAACCGGGGTAGCGGGGGCGCCGGGGCTGGATCGAGTCGATGTGGTGCAGCCGCTGTCGTGGGCGATCATGGTGTCACTGGCCGAGTTGTGGCGTTCGGTGGGGGTGACACCGGATGCGGTGATCGGTCATTCGCAGGGGGAGATCGCGGCGGCATGTGTGGCCGGGGCGTTGTCGCTGCGAGATGGCGCGGCGGTGGTGGCACTGCGTAGCCGGCTGTTGGTGGATTTGGCCGGTGCCGGGGCGATGGCGTCGCTGGCCTGTGGGGTGGCGCGGGCAGCGCAGTTGCTGGCCGGCTTCGGTGATCGGCTCGACCTTGCCGCCATCAATGGAGTTTCTGCGGTGGTGATCTCGGGTCGGGTCGATGCCGTGTTGGAGCTGATGGACCTCGCTGAGACCCAGGGTGTTCGGGCTCGCCGCATCGAGGTCGACTATGCGTCGCATTCGGCTCAGGTCGATGCGATCGCTGGGCCTTTGATGGAGGCATTGGCAGGCATCGAGCCGCGGCCGAGTTCGACGTCGTTCTTCTCGACGGTCACCGGCGGGTTGATGGATACCGCGGAACTGGATGGCGGGTATTGGTTTCGCAGCATTCGCCAGACGGTGCAGTTTGCGGAGGCAGTACGGGCCGCGGGCGCGCAGGGCTACGGGGTGTTTGTGGAGGCCAGTGCGCATCCGTTGTTGCTCAATGCAATTGAGGAGACCTTGGCAGACGAGACGGGAGACGCCGCGAAGAACGTGGTGGTGGTGCCCACGCTGGGACGCGACGATGGCGGGTTGGGTCGGTTTTGGATGTCTGCCGGCCAGGCCCATGTCGCTGGGGTGGGGATGGACTGGCGGGCGGTGTACGCCGGCTGGGGTGCGCGGTTGGTGGAACTGCCAACCTATGCGTTCCAGCGGCAGCGGTTCTGGTTGCCGCCGGCCCCAACAGGATCGGTCGATCCTGCGGGTTTGGGGTTGGGTGAGGCTGGGCACGGTTTGTTGTGCGCCGCAGTCGAGCATCCCGATTCGGGGGAGGTGATTCTCACCGGACGCCTATCGCTGAGCGCTCAACCTTGGCTGGCCGACCATGCGGTGCTGGGGGTGATGTTGTTCCCAGGCACAGGGTTTTTGGAGTTGGTGATCCGTGCCGGTGACGTGGTGGGCTGCACCCTGGTGCGGGAGTTGACGATGGTTGCTCCGTTGGTGTTGAGCCACGACGTACCGGTACAGGTGCAGGTGGTGGTCGCCCCCGACGGTGGTGACGGGAGCCGCTCGGTGACGGTGTATTCGCATGCCGATCGCCCCGATTCCGGGTGGCTGCTCAATGCCCAGGGTGTGCTGGACGTTGACGTCCTGCAGCCGCTGGCGGAGGTGTCGGAGTGGCCTCCGGCCGGTGCCGTGAGGGTGGAAATCTCCGATGCATATGAGCAGCTCGCGGCGCGTGGCTTTGAGTATGGTCAGGCGTTTCGCGGGTGCACCGCGTTGTGGCGGCGCGACCAGGAGCTGTTCGCGGAAGTCGCCCTACCCGAGCAAGTCAGCGCTCAAGCGGGCCGGTTCGGGATTCATCCGGCTTTGTTGGATGCGGCGCTGCACGCGGGGTTGTATGGCGCCTTGGATTTCGGCGGGTCGCGCGCCGGCAACGCTGAAGCGGTGTTGCCGTATTCCTGGCAGCGGGTGTCTTTGTATGCGGGTGGTGCCGAGCGGTTGCGGGTGCGGATCACTCCCAGTGCCTCTGGGACGGTCTCGATAGAGCTTGCCGATAGCGCGGGAGGCCCGGTGCTATCGGCAGCCTCGTTGGCAGTGCGCCCGGTCGGCATCGCCGAACTACGTGCCGCGTTGAGCGCGGCAGCGCGCGAGACCGATCAAGGGTTGTTGGAGCTGGCGTGGTCACCGATCACGGTGGAGTCCACGAGCGGTGGTCATCGACCGGTGGTGTTGGAGTGGGCGGACCATGTGGCGGCCGATGATGATCACGCCGCCGGTCAAGCCGATGTGGTGCTGTGGCGTTGCGAGCCGGCCGGTGGACGGGTGCCCGATCAGGCTTATCGCGCCACCCACGCCGCGCTCGAGGTGTTACAGCGCTGGCTGGCCCGCGATCGGTCGGCGACGCTGGTGATCGCGACTCATGGCGCCGTGGGATCGGCGGAACACGACATCACCGATCTGGCCGGAGCGGCCGTCTGGGGTTTGGTCCGTTCAGCACAAACCGAACACCCCGGCCGGATCGTCCTGATCGACACCGATACTGCCGTGGTCGACCTGGCGGGGTTGCTGGCCACCAAAGAACCCCAACTCATGGTGCGTGCCGGAAGGGTGCACGCGGCGCGTCTTGCCGCGGTGGAGGAAACCCTCGTCCTCCCCGCCCACCAGCAGTGGCGGCTGGCCGCAGGCGGCGAAGGCACGCTCGCCGGCGTGGTGATGGAGCCGAACCCACAGGCGCAGGCGCCGCTCGGGCCGGGGCAGGTGCGGGTAGCGGTGGCCGCGGCGGGGGTCAATTTCCGGGATGTACTCGTGGTGTTGGGGATGTACCCCGGGCAGGCCCCGCCGCTGGGCGGGGAGGGCGCGGGCGTGGTGGTCGAGGTCGGCCACCACGTGCGCAGGTTGAGTGTTGGTGACCAGGTGATGGGACTGGTAGGGGTGGCCGGGCCTGAGGCCGTCGTCGATCAGCGCCTACTGGTCAAGTTGCCGAGCGGGTGGTCGTTGGCGCAAGCCGCAGGAGTGCCGGTGGCGTTCTTGACGGCTTGGTACGGGTTGTCGGATCTGGCGGGTGTGCGGTCTGGGGAGTCGGTGTTGGTGCATGCCGCGACCGGCGGGGTGGGCATGGCCGCGGTGCAGCTGGCCCGGCATTGGGGACTGGAAGTGTTTGTCACGGCCAGCCGCGGTAAGTGGGACATCCTGCGGCGCATGGGGTTTGACGATGACCACATCGGTGATTCGCGCACGGTGGACTTCGCAGACAAGTTCTTGGCGGTCACCGACGGCCGCGGCGTCGACGTGGTGCTCAACTCGCTGGCCGGGGAGTTCATCGATGCCTCGCTGCGGTTGCTGGCCCGTGGTGGCCGCTTTGTCGAGATGGGCAAAACTGATATCCGGGACCCACGCACGATTGCCCAGAACCATCCCCGTGTGACCTATCGCGCGTTTGACTTGCTGGAGTCTGGCCCGGTGCGCATCCAGGCGATGTTAGGTGCGTTGCTGGAGTTGTTTCAGGCTCGGGCGTTGCATCCGCTGCCGATCAAGACCTGGGATGTGCGCTGCACTCCGGCCGCGTACCGGTTTGTCAGCCAGGCGCGTCATATCGGCAAGGTGATATTGACCATGCCCACCTTGTTGCCCGATGCGCTGGCGGCGGGCACGGTTTTGATCACCGGGGGGACTGGGATGGTCGCAGCGGTTTTGGCTCGCCATCTGGTCAGCAGCCATGGGGTGAGGCATGTGGTGTTGGTGAGCCGGCGCGGTGATGCGGCCGCGGGGGCCCGCGAGTTGGTCGACGAACTGACCGCGGCGGGGGCCGCGGTACGGGTGGTCGCCTGTGATGTCGCAGATCCAGCCGCGGTGTCACGGCTGATGAGTCAGCTACCCGAGCAGTGTCCGCCGCTCAGCGCGGTGATTCACGCCGCAGGGACACTCGACGACGCGTTGATCACTTCGTTGACGCCGCAGCGGGTGGATGCGGTGTTGCGGGCCAAGGTGGACGGCGCTTGGAATCTGCACGAGGCCACCCGGGATTCGGGGCTGTCGGCTTTTGTGTTGTGTTCGTCGATCGCGGCGACCCTGGGGGCCCCAGGACAGGCCAACTATGCCGCTGGCAACGCATTCCTCGATGCGTTGGCAGCGCATCGGCGCGCTACCGGGCTGGCCGGCACCTCGCTGGCATGGGGGTTGTGGGAACAATCCAGCACGATGACCGCGCATTTGCGTGGTCGCGATGTGGACCGGATGACCCGTATCGGGATGCGGGCGATCTCGGCGGAGCAGGCCATCAAACTCTTCGATGCCGCACTAGTTCTTGATCACCCCACCGTGGTGACCTCCCGACTCGACGAGGCCGCGTTGGCTAACCCCACCATCACTTCCCAGCTGCCGCCGCTGTTCAACGATCTGATTCGCCGTCCAGTGCGACGCCGCGTCGACAACAACATCATGGCTGCCAAATCGATTTTGACCCAACGACTCAACGACCTGGCTCCGGAGCGCCAGAGAGTTGCATTCATCGAGATGGTCTGTGAGCAGGCGGCCGCGGTGTTGGGTCGCCCCAACGGCGACGACGTCGACCCCGAGCACACGTTCCGGGACCTGGGACTGGACTCACTGACGGATCTGGAGTTGCGCAACAGACTCAAGATCATCTCTGGGCTGGCGTTGCCACCCACCTTGATCGTCGACTATCCCACTCCCCAGCTACTAGCGGGGTATCTGAGCCAGCGACTGGGCGAAAACAATGATGCCCCAACAGATGGCGGATCGAGGCCGTCACCTGCTGATCCCGACGACGAACTGCGAAATGCTCTAGAAACCATTCCGATCGCTGATCTTCGAGACGCGGGCCTGTCTTGCCCGCCGATGGGTATGTCGGGGTTGTCGGCAGCCGAATTAGCCGAGCTATCGGACATTCTGGCGAGAACCGGTGACCAGCGCGATCGAGACCAGGCAGGCGCTGCGCTGGTCGGCGTCGAGGACGTGATGGCGCTGACCCCGCTGCAGCAGGGGCTGTTCGCGCTGGCCATGTTCAGCGAGTCCCCGGTCGATGATCCGTACACGATCGCGACGACCTTTGATGTGCTCGGGCAGCTGGACACCGCATTGCTTCGCAACTGCGCTACATCGATGTTGTATCGCCATCCGAATCTGCGAGCCCGATTCATCTACGGTGACTTGCCTCATCCGGTGCAGGTTGTGCCCAGTGACGTGGATCTGTCGTGGCGGCAGGTGATCGCGACGCCGGAAGAGGTGGCCTCGCTGGAGGCCGATGAGCAACGGTCGGGATTCGATCTCGAACGTGGTCTGACGATGCGGTTTCTGCTTGTCGAGTTGCCTAACGAGCGTTGGCGATTCGTCATCACCGCCCATCACATTGTGATCGATGGTTGGTCGCTGGCGGTGTTTGTCAACGAGCTCTTCGCTTTGTATCGGGCGGGTGGGGCCATCGATGTGCTTGCGGCGCCGCCGCGGCCATTTCGCGACTACCTCGGCTGGCTGGGCGGCTGGGATTCGCAGTCCGGTGAACAGTTTTGGCGTGACTACCTGGCTGGACTGTCGGCGCCCACCATGTTGTCGCGGGCGCTGGCCGGTGGCCAGGGTGGGCAGGTGGCCGAGGAGCCCCAGCGTATTGAGTTATGTCTGGGCGCGGAAGTGACGGCTCGGCTGGTTGATGGTGCTCGCAGTCGTGGCGTCACCCTGAATTCGCTGGTGCAGGTGGCGTGGGCGTTGGTGTTAGGGGCGCTGACCGGTCGTGACGATGTGGTTTTCGGGATTGCGGTGTCGGGACGGCCTTCTGAGCTGGCCGGCATGCAGTCAATGGTCGGTCTGTTTATCAACACCGTGCCGCTGCGCGTCCGACTCGATCCGCAAGCAGTCATCGCCGACCTATGCGCGGCGGTGCAGCGAGACACCGCACTGGTGCGTGAATATGCCTACTTCAGTCATGCGCGGCTGCGTCAGGCGGCCGGTGTCGGTGAGATGTTCGACACGTTGCTGGTATTCGAAAACTTCCCGACCGGCGGCTTGGCCGTCGGCAAAGACGTCCCCGTCGGAGCGGCGACCTTCCATCTGGCAGCCGCGCACAGTCCGACGCATTTCCCGGTGACCGTGACCGCCGAATTTGCGAGGGACCAGCTGACGCTGATGATCGCAGCGACGGGCGACGCGCTCAGCGTGCTCACTCCCGAGACGGGTCTTGGGGTCGCCGACCTCGCGGACCGGTTGGGTCGGGTGTTGGTGGCGATGACTGCTGATGCGGGGCTGCGGATTTCGTCATTGGATGTGGTGGGCGGGGCTGAGCAGGCTCGGCCCCGGTACCAGGCTCCGGAGGGGCCGGTCGAAGAGATCCTGGCTGGTATCCAGGCCGAAGCGTTTGGGCTGGAGCGGGTTGGGGTTGACAAGTCGTTTTCTGATCTGGGTGGTGATTCAGTTGGCCGGTGAGAGTGGAAAGCAGATTGATCGAAAGATCCTCGATGGCAGGCGATCAGCCGATCGCGGGGACGTTGACGACGGTGGTGTTGTAGGCGTTGTCGATGATGGCTCTTGTCCGCCGATGGGCATGTCGGGGTTGTCGGCAGCCGAATTAGCCGAGCTATCGGACATTCTGGCGAGAACCGGTGATCAGCGCGATGGAGGCCAGACAGCCGGCGGACTGGTCGGCGTCGAGGACGTGATGGCGCTGACTCCGCTGCAGCAGGGGCTGTTCGCGCTGGCCATGTTCACCAAGTCAGCGGCTGACGATCCGTACACGATCGCGGCGCCTTTTGACGTGTTCGGTCAGCTGGACACGGTATTGCTTCGCAACTGCGCGATCGCCACAATGCATCGCCATCCGAATTTGCGGGCCCGCTTCGTCCAAGGCAAACTGCCTCATCCGGTGCAGGTTGTGCCCAGTGACGTGGATCTGTCGTGGCGGCAGGTGGTCGCGACGCCGGAAGAGGTGGCCTCGCTGGAGGCCGATGAGCAACGGTCGGGATTCGATCTCGAACGTGGTCTGACGATGCGGTTTCTGCTTGTCGAGTTGCCTAACGAGCGTTGGCGATTCGTCATCACCGCCCATCACATTGTGATCGATGGTTGGTCGCTGGCGGTGTTTGTCAACGAGCTCTTCGCTTTGTATCGGGCGGGTGGGGCCATCGATGTGCTTGCGGCGCCGCCGCGGCCATTTCGCGACTACCTCGGCTGGCTGGGCGGCTGGGATTCGCAGTCCGGTGAACAGTTTTGGCGTGACTACCTGGCTGGACTGTCGGCGCCCACCATGTTGTCGCGGGCGCTGGCCGGTGGCCAGGGTGGGCAGGTGGCCGAGGAGCCCCAGCGTATTGAGTTATGTCTGGGCGCGGAAGTGACGGCTCGGCTGGTTGATGGTGCTCGCAGTCGTGGCGTCACCGTGAATTCGCTGGTGCAGGTGGCGTGGGCGTTGGTGTTAGGGGCGCTGACCGGTCGTGACGATGTGGTTTTCGGGATTGCGGTGTCGGGACGGCCTTCTGAGCTGGCCGGCGTGCAGTCAATGGTCGGTCTGTTTATCAACACCGTGCCGCTGCGCGTCCGACTCGATCCGCAAGCAGTCATCGCCGACCTATGCGCGGCGGTGCGGCGAGATACCGCACTGGTGCGTGAATATGCCTACTTCAGTCATGCGTGGCTGCGTCAGGCGGCCGGTGTCGGTGAGATGTTCGACACGTTGCTGGTATTCGAAAACTTCCCGACCGGTGGCTTGGCCGTTGGCAAGGATGTTCCCGTCGGGGCGGCGACGTTCCGCCGGGTGGCTGCGCACAGTCCGACGCATTTCCCGGTGACCGTGACCGCCGAATTTGCGAGGGACCAGCTGACGCTGATGATCGCAGCGACGGGCGACGCGCTCAGCGTGCTCACTCCCGAGACGGGTCTTGGGGTCGCCGACCTCGTGCAGCGGTTGGGGCGGGTGTTGGTGGCGATGACTGGTGATGTGGGGGTGCGGGTTTCGTCGTTGGATGTGTTGGATTCGGTGGAGCGTGTTCGGTTGGATGGGTGGGGTAATCGGGCGGTGTTGGGTGCGTCGGTGCCGGTGGGGGTGTCGATTCCGGCGTTGTTTGGTGCTCAGGTTGTCCGTGATCGGGATGCGGTGGCGCTCAGTTTTGAGGGTCAGAGCCTGACCTATGGCGAGCTTGATGAGGCCTCGAATCGGTTGGCGCGTTTTTTGGTGGGTTTGGGTGCGGGTCCGGGGCAGCGGGTGGCGTTGGTGTTTGGTCGTTGTGCTCAGGCGGTGACCGCGATTTTGGCGGTGTTAAAGACTGGGGCGGCGTATGTGCCGATTGATCCGGGGTTGCCGGCGGCGCGGGTGCGGTTCATGGTTGCTGATGCTGGGCCGGTGGCGGTGGTGACTACCGGTGGGTGGGCTGCGGGGTTGGATGAGTGCGGTTGTGTGGTCGTCGATGTTGCTGATGCGGGTGTTGAGGCTTGTGCGGGTACGGGTTTGGTGGCACCGGCTGCTGATGACATCGCGTATCTGATTTACACCTCCGGGACCACCGGCATTCCTAAGGGTGTGGCGGTTAGTCATCGCAATGTGGTCGCGTTGGTGGAGTCGTTGGCCTCGAGTGTGCCGGTGGCGGGGGTGTGGTCGCAGTGGCATTCGTATGCCTTTGATGTTTCGGTGTGTGAGATTTGGGGGGCGTTGTTAAGTGGTGGGCGGTTGGTGGTGGTGCCCGAGCAGGTGGTGGGTTCGCCTGAGGATTTCCTCGCGTTGTTGGTGGCTGAGCGGGTCAGTGTTTTGAGTCAGACGCCGTCGGCGTTTTATGCGTTGCAGGGTGCTGTTGCGGTCCGGTCTGGTTTGGGGCGTGAGTTACGGGTTGAGGCGGTGCTTTTGGCGGGGGAGGCGTTTGAGCCTCAGCGTGCGGGGGTGTGGTTGGCGCGGCGTCCGGGGGTGGCGCGGTTGATCAATTTGTATGGCACGACTGAGACGACGGTGCATGCCTCGGTGCGTGAAATTGTTGGCGCTGACGCTGAGAGTGCGGTGAGTCCGATTGGGGTGCCGTTGGGGCATCTGGGCTTTTTTGTGCTCGATGGGTGGTTGCGGCCGGTGCCGGTGGGTGTGGTGGGGGAGTTGTATGTGGCTGGTGTTGGGGTGGGTGTGGGGTATTGGGGGCGGGGGTCGTTGACGGGGTCGCGGTTTGTGGCGTGTCCGTTTGGGGGTGTTGGTGAGCGGATGTATCGGACGGGGGATTTGGTGTGTTGGGGTCGGGATGGGCAGTTGCAGTATCGGGGGCGTGTTGATGATCAGGTGAAGGTTCGTGGGTATCGGATTGAGTTGGGTGAGGTTCAGGCGGCGTTGGGTGCTGTTGATGGGGTGGGTCAGGCGGTGGTGGTTGTTCGTGAGGATCGTGGTGGTGATCGGCGGTTGGTGGGGTATGTGACGGGGGCGGTGGATCCGGTGGTGGTGCGTGGGGTGTTGGGGCAGCGGTTGCCGGGGTATATGGTGCCGGCCGCGGTGGTGGTGGTGGCGGGGTTGCCGTTGACGGTTAATGGGAAGTTGGATAGGCGGGCTTTGCCGGCGCCGGAGTATGGCGATGGTGATCGTTATCGGGCTCCGGTGGGGCCGGTGCAGGAGATTTTGGCGGGTATTTATGCCGAGGTGTTGGGGTTGGAGCGGGTGGGGGTTGAGGACTCGTTTTTTGAGTTGGGTGGGGATTCGTTGTCGGCGATGCGGTTGATTGCTGCGGTTAATGCTGGTTTGGGTGTTGATTTGTCGGTGCGGGTGTTGTTTGAGTGGCCGACGGTGGCGGGGTTGGCGTCGTGTGTGGGTGGGGTTTCGGGTTCGGTGGTGCCGGTGGTGCCGTTGGTGGCGGGGCCGCGGCCTGCGGTGGTGCCGTTGTCGTTTACTCAGAGTGGGTTGTGGTTTTTGGAGCAGGTGCAGGGGCCGTCGGCGGTTTACAACATGGCGGCGGCGTTTCGGTTGGGTGGGGGTTTGGATGTTGATGCGTTGGGTGCGGCGTGGGTGGATGTGGTGGGCCGTCATGAGAGTTTGCGTACGGTGTTTCCTGCGGTGGGGGGTGTGCCCCAGCAGGTGGTGGTTCCTGTTGAGCGGGCTGATTTTGGGTGGCGGGTTGTTGATGCGGGTGGGTGGTCGGTAGGGCGGTTGGGTGAGGCCGTTGCTGCGGTGGCTGGTTATGCGTTTAGTTTGGCGACTGAGATTCCTTTGCGTGTGGTGCTTTTCCGTGTTAGTGCGGATGAGCATGTGTTGGTGTGTGTGGTGCACCATATTGCTGGTGATGGTTGGTCGATGACTCCGCTGGCGCGTGATTTGGGGGTGGCTTATGCCGCTCGTTGTGCGGGGTGTGTTCCGGGTTGGGCGCCGTTGGCGGTGCAGTATGGCGATTACACGTTGTGGCAGCGTGCGCGGTTGGGTGATATTGGGGATGAGGGTAGCCCGATTGCTGCTCAGTTGGCTTATTGGCAGCGGGTTTTGGCGGGGATGCCGGAGCGTTTGGCGTTGCCTACTGATCGGCCTTATCCGCCGGTGGCTGATCATCGTGGTGGCAGGGTGGGTATTGATTGGTCGGTGGGGTTGCAGCAGCAGATTGCTCGGGTGGCTCGTGAGCATAATGCGACCAGTTTCATGGTGGTTCAGGCGGCGTTGGCGGTGGTGTTGGCCAAGATCAGTGCGAGTTCTGAGGTGGCGGTGGGGGTTCCGGTCGCTGGGCGTGGTGATCGTGGGCTTGATGAGTTGGTGGGGATGTTTGTCAACACGTTGGTGTTGCGGGTTGATATGTCGGCTGATCCCACCGTTGCGGATCTGTTGGCGCAGGTGCGTGCGAGCAGTCTTGATGCTTACGAGCATCAGGACGTGCCGTTTGAGGTGTTGGTGGAGCGGCTGAACCCGGTGCGTAGTTTGACTCATCATCCGCTGGTTCAGGTGATGTTGGCGTGGCAGAACTTCCCGGGGCAGCTTAGTGATCCGGGTTCGGGGTTGGTGTTGGGTGACGTGCAGGTGACTGCGTTGCCGGTGGATACCGGTTCTGCGCGGATCGATTTGGCGTTTTTTGTGGGGGAGCGTTGGACCGAGGCTGGGGAGCCCGCTGGGATTGGTGGGGGGGTGGAGTTTCGTACTGATGTGTTTGATGCGGGCAGTATCGAGATGCTGATCGAGCGGTTGGGGCGGGTGTTGGTGGCGATGACTGGTGATGTGGGGGTGCGGGTTTCGTCGTTGGATGTGTTGGATTCGGTGGAGCGTGTTCGGTTGGATGGGTGGGGTAATCGGGCGGTGTTGGGTGCGTCGGTGCCGGTGGGGGTGTCGATTCCGGCGTTGTTTGGTGCTCAGGTTGTCCGTGATCGGGATGCGGTGGCGCTCAGTTTTGAGGGTCAGAGCCTGAGTTATGGCGAGCTTGATGAGGCCTCGAATCGGTTGGCGCGTTTTTTGGTGGGTTTGGGTGCGGGTCCTGGGCAGCGGGTGGCGTTGGTGTTTGGTCGTTGTGCTCAGGCGGTGACCGCGATTTTGGCGGTGTTAAAGACTGGGGCGGCGTATGTGCCGATTGATCCGGGGTTGCCGGCGGCGCGGGTGCGGTTCATGGTTGCTGATGCTGGGCCGGTGGCGGTGGTGACTACCGGTGGGTGGGGTGCGGGGTTGGATGAGTGCGGTTGTGTGGTCGTCGATGTTGCTGATGCGGGTGTTGAGGCTTGTGCGGGTACGGGTTTGGTGGCACCGGCTGCTGATGACATCGCGTATCTGATCTACACCTCCGGGACCACCGGCACCCCCAAGGGAGTCGCGATCACCCACCGCAACGTCACTCAACTGGTGGCATCAGCGGACGCCGGCCTGCCACGGGGACCCGAACAAGTCTGGACCCAATGGGTTTCCTACAGCTTCGACGTTTCGGTGTGGGAAATATGGGGGGCGTTGCTAAGTGGTGGGCGGTTGGTGGTGGTACCCGAGCAGGTGGTCGGTTCCCCCGAAGACTTCCACGCGTTGCTGGTGGCCGAGCGGGTCACCGTCCTAAGTCAGACACCAACCACAGCGGGGGTGTTATCGCCGCAGGGGCTGGACTCCGTGGCGTTGTTGATGGGATCGGAGGCCTGCCCCGGCGAGGTGGTGGATCGGTGGGCACCCGGGCGGCTGATGATCAACGGCTACGGCCCCACCGAAACCACGATCTATACGACGCTGAGTGCGCCGTTGGTGGCGGGGTCGGGGGCGCCGCCGATTGGTTCGCCGGTGTCGGGGGCGGCGTTGTTTGTGCTGGATGGGTGGTTGCGGCCGGTGCCGGTGGGTGTGGTGGGGGAGTTGTATGTGGCTGGTGTTGGGGTGGGTGTGGGGTATTGGGGGCGGGGGTCGTTGACGGGGTCGCGGTTTGTGGCGTGTCCGTTTGGGGGTGTTGGTGAGCGGATGTATCGGACGGGGGATTTGGTGTGTTGGGGTCGGGATGGGCAGTTGCAGTATCGGGGGCGTGTTGATGATCAGGTGAAGGTTCGTGGGTATCGGATTGAGTTGGGTGAGGTTCAGGCGGCGTTGGGTGCTGTTGATGGGGTGGGTCAGGCGGTGGTGGTTGTTCGTGAGGATCGTGGTGGTGATCGGCGGTTGGTGGGGTATGTGACGGGGGCGGTGGATCCGGTGGTGGTGCGTGGGGTGTTGGGGCAGCGGTTGCCGGGGTATATGGTGCCGGCCGCGGTGGTGGTGGTGGCGGGGTTGCCGTTGACGGTTAATGGGAAGTTGGATAGGCGGGCTTTGCCGGCGCCGGAGTATGGCGATGGTGATCGTTATCGGGCTCCGGTGGGGCCGGTGCAGGAGATTTTGGCGGGTATTTATGCCGAGGTGTTGGGGTTGGAGCGGGTGGGGGTTGAGGACTCGTTTTTTGAGTTGGGTGGGGATTCGTTGTCGGCGATGCGGTTGATTGCTGCGGTTAATGCTGGTTTGGGTGTTGATTTGTCGGTGCGGGTGTTGTTTGAGTGGCCGACGGTGGCGGGGTTGGCGTCGTGTGTGGGTGGGGTTTCGGGTTCGGTGGTGCCGGTGGTGCCGTTGGTGGCGGGGCCGCGGCCTGCGGTGGTGCCGTTGTCGTTTACTCAGAGTGGGTTGTGGTTTTTGGAGCAGGTGCAGGGGCCGTCGGCGGTTTACAACATGGCGGCGGCGTTTCGGTTGGGTGGGGGTTTGGATGTTGATGCGTTGGGTGCGGCGTGGGTGGATGTGGTGGGCCGTCATGAGAGTTTGCGTACGGTGTTTCCTGCGGTGGGGGGTGTGCCCCAGCAGGTGGTGGTGGCTGTTGAGCGGGCTGATTTTGGGTGGCGGGTTGTTGATGCGGGTGGGTGGTCGGTAGGGCGGTTGGGTGAGGCCGTTGCTGCGGTGGCTGGTTATGCGTTTAGTTTGGCGACTGAGATTCCTTTGCGTGTGGTGCTTTTCCGTGTTAGTGCGGATGAGCATGTGTTGGTGTGTGTGGTGCACCATATTGCTGGTGATGGTTGGTCGATGACTCCGCTGGCGCGTGATTTGGGGGTGGCTTATGCCGCTCGTTGTGCGGGGTGTGTTCCGGGTTGGGCGCCGTTGGCGGTGCAGTATGGCGATTACACGTTGTGGCAGCGTGCGCGGTTGGGTGATATTGGGGATGAGGGTAGCCCGATTGCTGCTCAGTTGGCTTATTGGCAGCGGGTTTTGGCGGGGATGCCGGAGCGTTTGGCGTTGCCTACTGATCGGCCTTATCCGCCGGTGGCTGATCATCGTGGTGGCAGGGTGGGTATTGATTGGTCGGTGGGGTTGCAGCAGCAGATTGCTCGGGTGGCTCGTGAGCATAATGCGACCAGTTTCATGGTGGTTCAGGCGGCGTTGGCGGTGGTGTTGGCCAAGATCAGTGCGAGTTCTGAGGTGGCGGTGGGGGTTCCGGTCGCTGGGCGTGGTGATCGTGGGCTTGATGAGTTGGTGGGGATGTTTGTCAACACGTTGGTGTTGCGGGTTGATATGTCGGCTGATCCCACCGTTGCGGATCTGTTGGCGCAGGTGCGTGCGAGCAGTCTTGATGCTTACGAGCATCAGGACGTGCCGTTTGAGGTGTTGGTGGAGCGGCTGAACCCGGTGCGTAGTTTGACTCATCATCCGCTGGTTCAGGTGATGTTGGCGTGGCAGAACTTCCCGGGGCAGCTTAGTGATCCGGGTTCGGGGTTGGTGTTGGGTGACGTGCAGGTGACTGCGTTGCCGGTGGATACCGGTTCTGCGCGGATCGATTTGGCGTTTTTTGTGGGGGAGCGTTGGACCGAGGCTGGGGAGCCCGCTGGGATTGGTGGGGGGGTGGAGTTTCGTACTGATGTGTTTGATGCGGGCAGTATCGAGATGCTGATCGAGCGGTTGGGGCGGGTGTTGGTGGCGATGACTGGTGATGTGGGGGTGCGGGTTTCGTCGTTGGATGTGTTGGATTCGGTGGAGCGTGTTCGGTTGGATGGGTGGGGTAATCGGGCGGTGTTGGGTGCGTCGGTGCCGGTGGGGGTGTCGATTCCGGCGTTGTTTGATGCTCAGGTTGTCCGTGATCGGGATGCGGTGGCGCTCAGTTTTGAGGGTCAGAGCCTGACCTATGGCGAGCTTGATGAGGCCTCGAATCGGTTGGCGCGTTTTTTGGTGGGTTTGGGTGCGGGTCCGGGGCAGCGGGTGGCGTTGGTGTTTGGTCGTTGTGCTCAGGCGGTGACCGCGATTTTGGCGGTGTTAAAGACTGGGGCGGCGTATGTGCCGATTGATCCGGGGTTGCCGGCGGCGCGGGTGCGGTTCATGGTTGCTGATGCTGGGCCGGTGGCGGTGGTGACTACCGGTGGGTGGGCTGCGGGGTTGGATGAGTGCGGTTGTGTGGTCGTCGATGTTGCTGATGCGGGTGTTGAGGCTTGTGCGGGTACGGGTTTGGTGGCACCGGCTGCTGATGACATCGCGTATCTGATCTACACCTCCGGGACCACCGGCACCCCCAAGGGAGTGGCGATCACCCACCGCAACGTCACTCAACTGGTGGCATCAGCGGACGCGGGTGTGCCGTGGGGACCGGAGCAAGTCTGGACCCAATGGCACTCCTATAGCTTCGATATCTCAGGTTGGGAGATCTGGGGCGCTTTGTTGCACGGGGGCCGGTTGGTGGTGGTACCCGAGCAGGTGGCGGGTTCCCCCGAAGACTTCCACGCGTTGCTGATTGCGGAGCGGGTCACCGTTTTGAGTCAGACACCGACCGCAGCGGGGGTGTTATCGCCGCAGGGGCTGGAGTCGGTGGCATTACTGGTAGGTGGTGAGGGCTGCCCCGGCGAGGTGGTGGATCGGTGGGCACCCGGGCGGCTGATGATCAACGAATACGGTCCGACCGAAACCACGATGTGGGTGGCGCTGAGTGCGCCGTTGGTGGCGGGGTCGGGGGCGCCGCCGATTGGTTCGCCGGTGTCGGGGGCGGCGTTGTTTGTGCTGGATGGGTGGTTGCGGCCGGTGCCGGTGGGTGTGGTGGGGGAGTTGTATGTGGCTGGTGTTGGGGTGGGTGTGGGGTATTGGGGGCGGGGGTCGTTGACGGGGTCGCGGTTTGTGGCGTGTCCGTTTGGGGGTGTTGGTGAGCGGATGTATCGGACGGGGGATTTGGTGTGTTGGGGTCGGGATGGGCAGTTGCAGTATCGGGGGCGTGTTGATGATCAGGTGAAGGTTCGTGGGTATCGGATTGAGTTGGGTGAGGTTCAGGCGGCGTTGGGTGCTGTTGATGGGGTGGGTCAGGCGGTGGTGGTTGTTCGTGAGGATCGTGGTGGTGATCGGCGGTTGGTGGGGTATGTGACGGGGGCGGTGGATCCGGTGGTGGTGCGTGGGGTGTTGGGGCAGCGGTTGCCGGGGTATATGGTGCCGGCCGCGGTGGTGGTGGTGGCGGGGTTGCCGTTGACGGTTAATGGGAAGTTGGATAGGCGGGCTTTGCCGGCGCCGGAGTATGGCGATGGTGATCGTTATCGGGCTCCGGTGGGGCCGGTGCAGGAGATTTTGGCGGGTATTTATGCCGAGGTGTTGGGGTTGGAGCGGGTGGGGGTTGAGGACTCGTTTTTTGAGTTGGGTGGGGATTCGTTGTCGGCGATGCGGTTGATTGCTGCGGTTAATGCTGGTTTGGGTGTTGATTTGTCGGTGCGGGTGTTGTTTGAGTGGCCGACGGTGGCGGGGTTGGCGTCGTGTGTGGGTGGGGTTTCGGGTTCGGTGGTGCCGGTGGTGCCGTTGGTGGCGGGGCCGCGGCCTGCGGTGGTGCCGTTGTCGTTTACTCAGAGTGGGTTGTGGTTTTTGGAGCAGGTGCAGGGGCCGTCGGCGGTTTACAACATGGCGGCGGCGTTTCGGTTGGGTGGGGGTTTGGATGTTGATGCGTTGGGTGCGGCGTGGGTGGATGTGGTGGGCCGTCATGAGAGTTTGCGTACGGTGTTTCCTGCGGTGGGGGGTGTGCCCCAGCAGGTGGTGGTGGCTGTTGAGCGGGCTGATTTTGGGTGGCGGGTTGTTGATGCGGGTGGGTGGTCGGTAGGGCGGTTGGGTGAGGCCGTTGCTGCGGTGGCTGGTTATGCGTTTAGTTTGGCGACTGAGATTCCTTTGCGTGTGGTGCTTTTCCGTGTTAGTGCGGATGAGCATGTGTTGGTGTGTGTGGTGCACCATATTGCTGGTGATGGTTGGTCGATGACTCCGCTGGCGCGTGATTTGGGGGTGGCTTATGCCGCTCGTTGTGCGGGGTGTGTTCCGGGTTGGGCGCCGTTGGCGGTGCAGTATGGCGATTACACGTTGTGGCAGCGTGCGCGGTTGGGTGATATTGGGGATGAGGGTAGCCCGATTGCTGCTCAGTTGGCTTATTGGCAGCGGGTTTTGGCGGGGATGCCGGAGCGTTTGGCGTTGCCTACTGATCGGCCTTATCCGCCGGTGGCTGATCATCGTGGTGGCAGGGTGGGTATTGATTGGTCGGTGGGGTTGCAGCAGCAGATTGCTCGGGTGGCTCGTGAGCATAATGCGACCAGTTTCATGGTGGTTCAGGCGGCGTTGGCGGTGGTGTTGGCCAAGATCAGTGCGAGTTCTGAGGTGGCGGTGGGGGTTCCGGTCGCTGGGCGTGGTGATCGTGGGCTTGATGAGTTGGTGGGGATGTTTGTCAACACGTTGGTGTTGCGGGTTGATATGTCGGCTGATCCCACCGTTGCGGATCTGTTGGCGCAGGTGCGAGCGAGCAGTCTTGATGCTTACGAGCATCAGGACGTGCCGTTTGAGGTGTTGGTGGAGCGGCTGAACCCGGTGCGTAGTTTGACTCATCATCCGCTGGTTCAGGTGATGTTGGCGTGGCAGAACTTCCCGGGGCAGCTTAGTGATCCGGGTTCGGGGTTGGTGTTGGGTGACGTGCAGGTGACTGCGTTGCCGGTGGATACCGGTTCTGCGCGGATCGATTTGGCGTTTTTTGTGGGGGAGCGTTGGACCGAGGCTGGGGAGCCCGCTGGGATTGGTGGGGGGGTGGAGTTTCGTACTGATGTGTTTGATGCGGGCAGTATCGAGATGCTGATCGAGCGGTTGGGGCGGGTGTTGGTGGCGATGACTGGTGATGTGGGGGTGCGGGTTTCGTCGTTGGATGTGTTGGATTCGGTGGAGCGTGTTCGGTTGGATGGGTGGGGTAATCGGGCGGTGTTGGGTGCGTCGGTGCCGGTGGGGGTGTCGATTCCGGCGTTGTTTGATGCTCAGGTTGTCCGTGATCGGGATGCGGTGGCGCTCAGTTTTGAGGGTCAGAGCCTGACCTATGGCGAGCTTGATGAGGCCTCGAATCGGTTGGCGCGTTTTTTGGTGGGTTTGGGTGCGGGTCCGGGGCAGCGGGTGGCGTTGGTGTTTGGTCGTTGTGCTCAGGCGGTGACCGCGATTTTGGCGGTGTTAAAGACTGGGGCGGCGTATGTGCCGATTGATCCGGGGTTGCCGGCGGCGCGGGTGCGGTTCATGGTTGCTGATGCTGGGCCGGTGGCGGTGGTGACTACCGGTGGGTGGGCTGCGGGGTTGGATGGGTGCGGTTGTGTGGTCGTCGATGTTGCTGATGCGGGTGTTGAGGCTTGTGCGGGTACGGGTTTGGTGGCACCGGCTGCTGATGACATCGCGTATCTGATCTACACCTCCGGGACCACCGGCATTCCTAAGGGTGTGGCGGTTAGTCATCGCAATGTGGTCGCGTTGGTGGAGTCGTTGGCCTCGAGTGTGCCGGTGGCGGGGGTGTGGTCGCAGTGGCATTCGTATGCCTTTGATGTTTCGGTGTGTGAGATTTGGGGGGCGTTGTTAAGTGGTGGGCGGTTGGTGGTGGTGCCCGAGCAGGTGGTGGGTTCGCCTGAGGATTTCCTCGCGTTGTTGGTGGCTGAGCGGGTCAGTGTTTTGAGTCAGACGCCGTCGGCGTTTTATGCGTTGCAGGGTGCTGTTGCGGTCCGGTCTGGTTTGGGGCGTGAGTTACGGGTTGAGGCGGTGCTTTTGGCGGGGGAGGCGTTTGAGCCTCAGCGTGCGGGGGTGTGGTTGGCGCGGCGTCCGGGGGTGGCGCGGTTGATCAATTTGTATGGCACGACTGAGACGACGGTGCATGCCTCGGTGCGTGAAATTGTTGGCGCTGACGCTGAGAGTGCGGTGAGTCCGATTGGGGTGCCGTTGGGGCATCTGGGCTTTTTTGTGCTGGATGGGTGGTTGCGGCCGGTGCCGGTGGGTGTGGTGGGGGAGTTGTATGTGGCTGGTGTTGGGGTGGGTGTGGGGTATTGGGGGCGGGGGTCGTTGACGGGGTCGCGGTTTGTGGCGTGTCCGTTTGGGGGTGTTGGTGAGCGGATGTATCGGACGGGGGATTTGGTGTGTTGGGGTCGGGATGGGCAGTTGCAGTATCGGGGGCGTGTTGATGATCAGGTGAAGGTTCGTGGGTATCGGATTGAGTTGGGTGAGGTTCAGGCGGCGTTGGGTGCTGTTGATGGGGTGGGTCAGGCGGTGGTGGTTGTTCGTGAGGATCGTGGTGGTGATCGGCGGTTGGTGGGGTATGTGACGGGGGCGGTGGATCCGGTGGTGGTGCGTGGGGTGTTGGGGCAGCGGTTGCCGGGGTATATGGTGCCGGCCGCGGTGGTGGTGGTGGCGGGGTTGCCGTTGACGGTTAATGGGAAGTTGGATAGGCGGGCTTTGCCGGCGCCGGAGTATGGCGATGGTGATCGTTATCGGGCTCCGGTGGGGCCGGTGCAGGAGATTTTGGCGGGTATTTATGCCGAGGTGTTGGGGTTGGAGCGGGTGGGGGTTGAGGACTCGTTTTTTGAGTTGGGTGGGGATTCGTTGTCGGCGATGCGGTTGATTGCTGCGGTTAATGCTGGTTTGGGTGTTGATTTGTCGGTGCGGGTGTTGTTTGAGTGGCCGACGGTGGCGGGGTTGGCGTCGTGTGTGGGTGGGGTTTCGGGTTCGGTGGTGCCGGTGGTGCCGTTGGTGGCGGGGCCGCGGCCTGCGGTGGTGCCGTTGTCGTTTACTCAGAGTGGGTTGTGGTTTTTGGAGCAGGTGCAGGGGCCGTCGGCGGTTTACAACATGGCGGCGGCGTTTCGGTTGGGTGGGGGTTTGGATGTTGATGCGTTGGGTGCGGCGTGGGTGGATGTGGTGGGCCGTCATGAGAGTTTGCGTACGGTGTTTCCTGCGGTGGGGGGTGTGCCCCAGCAGGTGGTGGTGGCTGTTGAGCGGGCTGATTTTGGGTGGCGGGTTGTTGATGCGGGTGGGTGGTCGGTAGGGCGGTTGGGTGAGGCCGTTGCTGCGGTGGCTGGTTATGCGTTTAGTTTGGCGACTGAGATTCCTTTGCGTGTGGTGCTTTTCCGTGTTAGTGCGGATGAGCATGTGTTGGTGTGTGTGGTGCACCATATTGCTGGTGATGGTTGGTCGATGACTCCGCTGGCGCGTGATTTGGGGGTGGCTTATGCCGCTCGTTGTGCGGGGTGTGTTCCGGGTTGGGCGCCGTTGGCGGTGCAGTATGGCGATTACACGTTGTGGCAGCGTGCGCGGTTGGGTGATATTGGGGATGAGGGTAGCCCGATTGCTGCTCAGTTGGCTTATTGGCAGCGGGTTTTGGCGGGGATGCCGGAGCGTTTGGCGTTGCCTACTGATCGGCCTTATCCGCCGGTGGCTGATCATCGTGGTGGCAGGGTGGGTATTGATTGGTCGGTGGGGTTGCAGCAGCAGATTGCTCGGGTGGCTCGTGAGCATAATGCGACCAGTTTCATGGTGGTTCAGGCGGCGTTGGCGGTGGTGTTGGCCAAGATCAGTGCGAGTTCTGAGGTGGCGGTAGGGGTTCCGGTCGCCGGACGGCGCGACCCCGCACTCGACGATCTAGTGGGCCTATTCCACAACACGTTGGTGTTGCGGGTTGATATGTCGGCTGATCCCACCGTTGCGGATCTGCTGGCGCAGGTGCGAGCGAGCAGTCTTGATGCCTACGAGAATCAAGACGTGCCCATTGAGGTACTGGTGGAGCGGCTCAACTCAAACCGAAGTCTGACCCACTCCCCGCTTGCCCAGGTGGTGTTGACCTGGCTGAACTTCCCAGGGCAACAAGATAACCCGGCCAAGGGCTTGGTGTTGGGGGACGTAGAGGTCACCCCGATGCCGGTAGACACGCGCACCGCCCGCACCGACGCGCTGTTCTCGCTGGCTGAGCGTTGGACCGAGGCTGGGGAGCCCGCTGGGATTGGTGGGGGGGTGGAGTTTCGTACTGATGTGTTTGATGCGGGCAGTATCGAGATGCTGATCGAGCGGTTGGGGCGGGTGTTGGTGGCGATGACTGGTGATGTGGGGGTGCGGGTTTCGTCGTTGGATGTGTTGGATTCGGTGGAGCGTGTTCGGTTGGATGGGTGGGGTAATCGGGCGGTGTTGGGTGCGTCGGTGCCGGTGAGGGTGTCGATTCCGGCGTTGTTTGATGCTCAGGTTGTCCGTGATCGGGATGCGGTGGCGCTCAGTTTTGAGGGTCAGAGCCTGACCTATGGCGAGCTTGATGAGGCCTCGAATCGGTTGGCGCGTTTTTTGGTGGGTTTGGGTGCGGGTCCGGGGCAGCGGGTGGCGTTGGTGTTTGGTCGTTGTGCTCAGGCGGTGACCGCGATTTTGGCGGTGTTAAAGACTGGGGCGGCGTATGTGCCGATTGATCCGGGGTTGCCGGCGGCGCGGGTGCGGTTCATGGTTGCTGATGCTGGGCCGGTGGCGGTGGTGACTACCGGTGGGTGGGCTGCGGGGTTGGATGAGTGCGGTTGTGTGGTCGTCGATGTTGCTGATGCGGGTGTTGAGGCTTGTGCGGGTACGGGTTTGGTGGCACCGGCTGCTGATGACATCGCGTATCTGATCTACACCTCCGGGACCACCGGCATTCCTAAGGGTGTGGCGGTTAGTCATCGCAATGTGGTCGCGTTGGTGGAGTCGTTGGCCTCGAGTGTGCCGGTGGCGGGGGTGTGGTCGCAGTGGCATTCGTATGCCTTTGATGTTTCGGTGTGTGAGATTTGGGGGGCGTTGTTAAGTGGTGGGCGGTTGGTGGTGGTGCCCGAGCAGGTGGTGGGTTCGCCTGAGGATTTCCTCGCGTTGTTGGTGGCTGAGCGGGTCAGTGTTTTGAGTCAGACGCCGTCGGCGTTTTATGCGTTGCAGGGTGCTGTTGCGGTCCGGTCTGGTTTGGGGCGTGAGTTACGGGTTGAGGCGGTGCTTTTGGCGGGGGAGGCGTTTGAGCCTCAGCGTGCGGGGGTGTGGTTGGCGCGGCGTCCGGGGGTGGCGCGGTTGATCAATTTGTATGGCACGACTGAGACGACGGTGCATGCCTCGGTGCGTGAAATTGTTGGCGCTGACGCTGAGAGTGCGGTGAGTCCGATTGGGGTGCCGTTGGGGCATCTGGGCTTTTTTGTGCTCGATGGGTGGTTGCGGCCGGTGCCGGTGGGTGTGGTGGGGGAGTTGTATGTGGCTGGTGTTGGGGTGGGTGTGGGGTATTGGGGGCGGGGGTCGTTGACGGGGTCGCGGTTTGTGGCGTGTCCGTTTGGGGGTGTTGGTGAGCGGATGTATCGGACGGGGGATTTGGTGTGTTGGGGTCGGGATGGGCAGTTGCAGTATCGGGGGCGTGTTGATGATCAGGTGAAGGTTCGTGGGTATCGGATTGAGTTGGGTGAGGTTCAGGCGGCGTTGGGTGCTGTTGATGGGGTGGGTCAGGCGGTGGTGGTTGTTCGTGAGGATCGTGGTGGTGATCGGCGGTTGGTGGGGTATGTGACGGGGGCGGTGGATCCGGTGGTGGTGCGTGGGGTGTTGGGGCAGCGGTTGCCGGGGTATATGGTGCCGGCCGCGGTGGTGGTGGTGGCGGGGTTGCCGTTGACGGTTAATGGGAAGTTGGATAGGCGGGCTTTGCCGGCGCCGGAGTATGGCGATGGTGATCGTTATCGGGCTCCGGTGGGGCCGGTGCAGGAGATTTTGGCGGGTATTTATGCCGAGGTGTTGGGGTTGGAGCGGGTGGGGGTTGAGGACTCGTTTTCTGAACTGGGTGGAGACTCACTCTCTGCGCTGCGGGTGATCGCCAAGGTCAACAAAGCCCTCGGTCTTGAACTTCCGGCGCGCACCTTGCGCGACGCGCCCTCAGTGAGAATCTTGAGTCAGCGACTGCACACAAGTGACAACGGAATGGAAGTAGTCCCGGTCGAGATCCTCAAGGAGGACACGGGTGTTCCGTTGTGCTGTATTCATGATGGCCTCGGGCTCAGCTGGTCTTATCGGGCTTTGGGAAACTATTTGGACTGCCCGATAATCGGCATTAACCAAATCGCGGAAAATGGCGAAGCTGAACCCGAATCGATTCGCAGCATGGCGGCAAACTATGCGGACAGGCTTCAAGCGGCCTACCCTGCCGGACCCTATAACCTCCTCGGCTGGTCTTTTGGTGGCGTCGTGGCTCACGAGCTTGCCATCGAACTTCACCGACGCGGATGTGTGGTGCAACGGTTGATCCTGTTGGATCCGCCGCAACTGCTCGGCAGTACATTGAGAAACCTTGGGGTTGAAGATGATCAGATCGTGGACGGCAGCTCGCGGCCTAACCACGCGGCTGTTCGAGAGCAAGCGGAGCAGCTGATTAACCAACTGCGAGAAGTGGTGGACTTTACCGCTCTGCCCAGCGGAATATTTGACTTCGCAGCCCGAAATGCCAAAGCGGTCCAGTCGTATCTCCTGGAACACAAGCCCGACGTGTTCGACGGCGATATGACCATATTTCTCGCTGGGCGTAGTGGACAAATGAGTGATTCGTCGCAACTGCAAAATTGGCGAAATTATATTGCCGGCGACATTACAACGTACTCCGTCGACTGCACACACCATGAGATGCTGACCGCCGAATCGCTCAGCATGTACGGCGAACAACTCAAGAAACTATTAGAAGCTTGAGCCGACGTTGCGCCGCCGGACTACCGGCGCCGCACCAGCAGCGTCTGCGCCGACGTCCCCACAAATCCGGTCTTATCGAAAATCTCAGCCGTCGTCACTCCCAGGCCATCTGGCCCGACGGAGGCGCGAGCGCGCAACGCGAAATCGGTGCCGGTCGGAAGTCGGTGCAGATGAACGACCGTATCGGTGTTCATGAAGAGAAACCGGTTGGGATCCAGGATCGCTCCGACGCCGTTGGCGCAGTCGACCACGGCGGCCAGCTGTTGCAGCGGTGACGCCGGATCGGTGTCGACGATGTGAGCCGTCGGCCTGAACCAGGACACCGCGGCGGGTTGTCCTTCGGTGTCCTGCGGGCGCCAGCTGAGCGCGTCGAAGTAGCCACCGACCCCGGCAAAGGCGGCCGGACGGGGTTGCGCCGGTCCCTCCACCAGCGGGGGATACCGGTCGGATGCGACGTCGGTGGTGTCGCTGACCGCCAGTAGCCACGCGGTCACCCGGGCCAGCACGCGATCGGCCACCATCTCCGCAACCATCATGGCGACCCGCGACCCCGGGCGCTGCACCCAAGCCCGGGCCCGGACCGGAGCCACCGGAATCGCCCCGAGGATGTCCAGGCTGAGCCGGCCGATCCGCAAACCCGATCCCGCCGACAGTTCTTCGATCAGTTTGGTCAGCAGCGCCAACGGGGGAGAGCCGTGCTGAATGTCGGGATCCCAATTGCTGCGGGTGAAGTCGGTCGAGTCGAACATCTGGTAATCGCCGTCGGCCCCGGGCAGGCGGCGGTAGTAGCAACCGTTCATGGCGTGGGCTCGATTGCGGAGCACGAAACCGCTTCGGCGGGCGGGCGATCCGGCCACCCGGGATACGGCGGTGGTGTCCCGCCATAAGCGGGACAGTGTTGCTGGTGCGGGCACCAATTGCATAGCCGCGACGCATTGGGGCGGAAGTCGCCCGACTGTCCCGCCGATTGGATGGCACGCCAGATGGCCATCAGGGTCTTCTCAAAGCGAAGCAGCTCATCACGATCCGGCGAATAGTCCAGCACCTGCCCGTCAGCCAGATAGATCAACCGCAGTCGGGAGGGCAACACGCCCCGCGACCGAAACAGCGCTACTCCGTAGAACTTCATCTGGAACATGGCTTTGAACTCCGCCAGCGCCCGGGCGGCAGGCGGGGCCTTGCCCGTCTTGTAGTCGACCACCCGCAACTCACCGGTAGCGGCGACGTCGATCCGGTCGATATAGCCGCGCAACAGCGTGCCGTCTGCCAGCTCCACCTCGACGCGCTGCTCGCAGCTCTGCGGGTCGAATCGCCTCGGATCTTCCAGCCGGTAGTAGCCCGACAACAGTGCACGGGCATCCTCGAGCAATTGGGCTTGCTGGTCGGGTGCCAGCTCTCCGGCAAGGTCTAGCTCACCGGCGATCACCTGCTCCCAGGCGGATTCCACCAGTGACCGGGCGGTGTCCGGGCCGCGTTGCACCGCGGGTAGAGCGTAGAGCTGCTCGAGGGCGGCATGTACCACAGAGCCTCGCAGCTGCGCCGTTGACGGTTTCTCGGGCAATCGGTCGATCGCTCGAAACCGGTACAGCAGCGGGCACTGTTTGAAATCGGCGGCCCGTGACGGCGACAGCGCCGGTCGGATGTACACGCTCGCCACGGAGCCCGGCTGGTCCGTCATATTCGCAGCCTATGACTGGGCACCGACAACCCCGGACACCGGCTACGGCGCGTCAGCTGGCACCCTAGACGACGTGTCAGCGACCGGTCCGTTTCACGTCGGCGAACGTGTTCAGCTCACCGACGCCAAGGGGCGTCACTACACCATCACCCTCACTCCGGGCGCGGAGTTCCATACCCATCGTGGCCGGATCGCGCACGACGTGATCATCGGCCTGGAGCAAGGCAGCGTGGTCAAGTCCAGCAATGGCGCGCAGTTTCTGGTGCTGCGCCCGTTGCTGGTCGACTATGTGATGTCGATGCCCCGCGGGCCCCAGGTGATCTACCCCAAGGACGCCGCGCAGATCGTGCACGAGGGCGACATCTTTCCCGGTGCCCGGGTGCTCGAGGCGGGCGCCGGATCCGGGGCACTCACCCTGTCACTACTGCGAGCGGTCGGGCCGCAGGGGCAGGTGATCTCCTATGAGCAGCGCGCCGATCATGCCGAGCATGCTCGTCGCAACGTGACCAACTTCTACGGCGAGGCGCCCGACAACTGGCAATTGATCATCAGCGATATCGCCGACTCGGAGCTGCCCGACGGCTCGATCGACCGGGTAGTGCTGGACATGTTGGCGCCGTGGGAGGTGCTCGACTCGGTCTCCAGGCTGGTGGTCGCCGGTGGCGTGTTGATGATCTACGTGGCCACGGTGACCCAGCTGTCCAAGGTTGTCGAGGCCGTGCGGACCCAGCAGTGCTGGACAGAGCCGAGATCGTGGGAGACCCTGCAGCGGGGCTGGAACGTTGTCGGGCTGGCCGTACGGCCGCAGCATTCCATGCGCGGACACACCGCGTTTCTGGTCGCCGCACGCCGGCTGGCGCCGGGTGCGGTAGCCCCCGCGCCACTGGGGCGCAAACGCGAGGGGCGCGATGGCTAGCCGGGAACAGGCCTAACCGAGCCAGTCCTCGCTGCGGTGCAGGACGCGGTGCGCCGACAACAGTTCGAACTCGGGGTGCGCGGCTACCAGGCGTTCGGCCGCGTCGAGGACATCAACGGCATGGCTGCGCTCACTGGACACCACGGCGACCCCAATTCCGGCCCGTCGGTGCAGCTCGAGTGATCCGGTCTCGGCGGCCGACACGGCGAACTTGCGCCTGAGCTCCGCGACAACCGGGCGGACCACCGACCGCTTTTGTTTGAGTGATCGCACGTCGCCCAGCAACACATCGAACTCCAGCCAGCCGATCCACATCCGCAGACTCAGCCGGGAGGACTCGAAGACGGGGCGACAGACCCAGTCGCTGGTGGGCTTTCTTCGGGGGCCGGCTCGACCGGGGCAGGTTCTGGGTTGGGGGCAGTGCCAGGACTAGATGTCTGGGATGTCCGGGAATTGCCGAGAGCCAACAGCATCTCCGAGGTTCGCTGGGATAGCTGCCACCCGCCGTGGATCGGCGTGAACTCCATCGGGAACGTGAACTCGCGATTCTCCGGTTGGGCGGTGGTGACGACGACGGTTGCCACCACATCGGACGGATTGGTCGCCGACCATGCGAGGTCGTTGGCAGCGAAGTTCATCGGCAGGTACCCGCCATCTCGGGCGGCGGTGGTGAACCGGTCCAGGGCCGCAGCGGTGTCCGGGGTTGAACCCTCAACCAGGTCCAGTTTCTTGTCTCCCGGAATGTTCGGATCGGCGAGCCGGGACAACACATCGACTAGGGCTTCGGGGGGTGGCAGCGGAGCGGATGGTGGGACCGGCAGGGCACTGGGTGCGGCCGGTGGCGGTGGTGCCACGGTCGACGTCGAGTTCTCGGCGTTGTCCGGTGACGGTGAACACCCCGCGACCCCCAACGTCGCCACGGCGGTGATGGCGGTGATGGCGGTGACGGCCAAGCGGCGGTTTCGGTGCATCCAGCGGCGGGGTCGGCTATCGGCGTTTCAGGGAAGTTCGCGAAGACGACACTCGCGAAGATGGAGTGCAAATCACACCCTCGGGCGCGGCGCCCATCGGCATCAGGACCGCAGCGGCTGTGGCTAGGGATTTCACGTCGCGGCGCTCCTTTCTGTCGGCCCAAGTGGTAGCCGAGATTACCAGTGGACTTCAACTTGTAACTTTTCAACGGCATTTGGTTCCGCACATGAAGCCGCGATCGCCGGTAGCGTTGGGGTATCCGCTGCACCATTCCTGGTGTGGGAAAGGAGCGCAACATGGCTGATTCAGAGCGTTCTGAAGCATTCGGGACACCCGATGACACCCCCTTGTCCAGCAATGATGCTGCCGAATTAGAACAGCTGCGGCGTGAAGCCGCGGTGCTGCGTGAGCAACTCGAGAGCGCGGTTGGGCCGCAAGGCACGGCGCGGTCTGCCCGCGATGTGCATCAGCTCGAAGCCCGCATCGACTCGCTCGCCGCCCGCAACTCCAAATTAATGGAAACTCTTAAAGAAGCCCGACAGCAGTTGCTGGCGCTGCGCGAAGAGGTCGACCGGTTGGGGCAACCGCCCAGCGGTTATGGCGTTCTGCTGTCGACGCACGACGACGACACGGTCGACGTGTTCACCTCCGGCCGCAAGATGCGCCTGACCTGCTCGCCCAACATCGAAGTTTCGTCGCTGCGGAAGGGCCAGACGGTTCGGCTCAATGAGGCCCTGACCGTCGTAGAGGCCGGCACGTTCGAATCGGTCGGCGAGATCTCCACCTTGCGGGAGGTGCTCGCTGATGGCCATCGGGCACTGGTCGTCGGCCACGCGGACGAGGAACGCATCGTCTGGTTGGCTGAGCCGCTGGTTGCCGAGGACCTGCCGGATGGTTTTCCCGACGCGCTCAACGACGACACGAAGCCGCGCAAGCTGCGTCCGGGTGACTCGCTTCTCGTCGACACCAAGGCTGGCTACGCCTTTGAGCGCATCCCCAAGGCCGAGGTCGAGGATCTGGTGCTCGAAGAGGTGCCCGATGTCAGCTACGAGGACATCGGTGGCCTGACACGCCAGATCGAACAGATTCGTGACGCGGTCGAGCTGCCGTTCCTGCACAAGGAGCTGTACCGGGAGTACGCGCTGCGCCCGCCGAAAGGCGTGCTGCTCTACGGCCCGCCTGGTTGCGGCAAGACACTGATCGCCAAGGCCGTGGCCAACTCGTTGGCCAAGAAGATGGCCGAGGTCCGCGGTGATGACTCTCGCGAGGCGAAGTCGTACTTCCTCAACATCAAAGGCCCCGAGCTGCTGAACAAGTTCGTCGGTGAAACCGAGCGTCACATCCGGCTGATCTTCCAGCGGGCCAGGGAGAAGGCCTCCGAGGGCACACCGGTGATCGTGTTCTTCGACGAGATGGACTCGATCTTCCGTACTCGCGGCACCGGGGTTTCCTCCGATGTCGAGACCACGGTGGTTCCGCAGCTACTCAGCGAGATCGACGGGGTGGAGGGACTCGAGAACGTCATCGTCATCGGTGCTTCCAACCGCGAGGACATGATCGATCCGGCCATTCTGCGGCCAGGGCGACTGGACGTGAAGATCAAGATCGAGCGGCCCGACGCCGAAGCGGCACAGGACATCTACTCGAAGTACCTCACCGAGACGCTGCCGGTGCATGCCGACGACCTTGCCGAGTTCGAGGGCGACCGCCCGGCATGCATCAAGGCGATGATCGAAAAGGTCGTCGATCGGATGTACGCCGAGATCGACGACAACCGGTTCCTGGAGGTCACCTACGCCAACGGTGACAAGGAAGTCATGTACTTCAAGGACTTCAACTCCGGGGCGATGATCCAGAACGTTGTCGACCGAGCCAAGAAGAATGCGATCAAGTCGGTGCTCGAGACCGGCCAGCCAGGCCTGCGTATTCAGCACCTGCTCGACTCGATCGTCGACGAGTTCGCCGAGAACGAGGACCTGCCCAACACCACCAACCCCGATGACTGGGCACGGATCTCGGGTAAGAAGGGCGAGCGGATCGTCTACATCCGCACCCTGGTGACCGGCAAGTCGTCGAGCGCCAGCCGCGCGATCGACACCGAGTCCAACCTCGGCCAGTACCTGTAAGGGGGGGCTACCCGTAAGAGGCTCAGTCGACCTCGAGCGAGTAGCTGTTGGACAGGTCGTCCTGCGTCACGTGCGCGGGGCGGTCGGTGGTGTCCACCCGCATTATCTCGGCCAGCACGCGCGGCTCATAGGACCATCCTTCTGGTAGGTCCAGTCGTGTGGCCAGGCCGGGTAGGTCGGCGCGGGCAAGGTTGGGGTCCACCACCTGGCTCCAGGTCTGCATTACCCAGCGTTGTCCACCCGGGTCGATGAGTTCGTAGATCTCTTCGCCGGCGTTGAAGACAAACACCGTGTGACGGTTCACCCGATTGACGGTGTAGGGGGCGGGGCTCATCGACGACATCTGCACGGTTGCCTGCTTGAGCATTTCGATTCCGCCGAATGTCTTGGTCTCCGGCAGCCCCTGGGGCTCCTTCTCGATGCTGTTCATCAGCCAGTAGCGGGGCCCGTTGAGCAGGGCTGCGGCCACCCCGTTTTCGGCGGCCAGGGCTTGCGCGTCCAGGGCGGACCACAGTTCAGCGGGGCAATCGTTGAGCGGAAAGCTGTTGTAGACGGTGGCTTGTGGACCGGATTCACCGATTTCGACGAGAAGCACCTCGCCGTAGCGTTTCCCGGATAAGTCTTCTACCTGCTCGGGTACGGACACCAGCGTGAAGTTAATCACCGCCGGGACTGGCGTCAACATCGGTGCCATCGTTGTTGGCGCGGTAGCGGCTGCGTGCGATCAAGGTGATGTGCAGGTTCTCGATGAGCGGGTCGACGAATGTCGCACGGTATTCGGCGTCACCAACTGCGCGGGCGCTGATGTACATGAACGTCAACGCGCCAATGAACAGACAGAGATGGACCAACGAATCCGGCACCGGCACGGTCAGGCCCAGCACGGTCGCATTGCTGGACACGTTGTGGCTCCATTCCTGGAGCAGGGCTGGGCTGAGCACGATCAGCCCGAGGATCACGTAGATGGTGGCGGTCAGCATCGCCACCACCATGATCTGCACCAACTGGTGGGCGGTGAGCACGAAGACCACATTGGCCCGCTCGGCTCGGGTCAGTGGCAGGCTGGTCGGCGGATCCGGCATCGCCGCAAACGGGGTGTCGGCCAGTTCCTGGCAGTTCTTGGGCTGCACGGTCGGTGCCTGCAGCATGGGTTTGATCCGCTCCGCGGTGGTGGAGATGACGAATACGCTCGCGATGCCGACCAGAAATGCGATGGCCACGGCCAGCCGCTCCGCGCTGATTGTGGAGGCCATCAGCCAGATGTTGCTGTTGAAGAAGACCAACGTGGTCAGCAGAACGATCGGCAAGGCCCGAACCGCCAGGGCGCCGATCGTCGCCAGGTGCGACAGCGTCATTCGGACCGACCATCCGGTGACCGATCCGACACCGCTACCGGTGAGCAACAGCACCATCACCGCGGCCAGGGCCGCGTCCGGCAGATGAGACACCGAGGTTTCAACGATCAGGACGATTGCCACCAGGCTGACCGCCACGGTCGCCGCCACCGAACGCTTCCGGCTGTCGGACAGTCGCGACACCAGCCAGCCGACCAACGTGATCAAGACCGGTGCGATCGCGACCAGGGTCACCAGCACCCACTCGCGGGGGGTCGGTTGCCCATCGATGACGACCTCGTCGCCGTGGGTGATCAGCAGAATCGGGAGCGTCCAGCAGTGCAGTGTCGCGTACGCGGCCAGTACCGGGGCAGACCGTGACCACAGCCGCCGCCAGCGGGCCCGCCGGGTCAGCACCGCGGGCAAGCCCCGTTCCAGAAACCAGCTTTCCGCCGCGGCACTCGACGGGTCTCGGCGTGCCGGAGCGCGGTGCGGGGAAGGGTTCATGCCGGCTCAACCCTAGCGGCGGCCAACCGTTGCTGCTGTGCTAGTTCAACGTGCTGATGATGTGCTTTTCGGTTTCATTCCCGTCGATCGTGCCGTCACTGCGTTTGTGCTTGTAATCAAAGACGGTGGACTGCGCGACCACTACTACCTGCCCGGGGTGCAGACCGGCGATGTTGAACGGTTTGTTGGCCAGCGGTCCCGTGATCTCGTCGCCGTTCCACGTAACTACGTCCACCCACATGTACTCCCGGGTGCCGTCCGGGCCCTCAAAAGGAGCCTTGACTTGCATAAACTCGCCGGGCGGCAGCCCTTCGTTGAACGCGGCGCGCAGCGCGGGCAGCTTTGCTCGCGCGGATCGGCTGGCGGCTGCCAATGCGTCGTTGTGCGTAGCGGGAACGATCGAAGCTCCGGAGTCGAACGCGGCGCAGAGAATCGCGTGCCGACGGGCCGGAGCGTCCTGGCCCGGCCCTCGGTCGAAGGTGATCTCGAGTAGCCGGTTCACCGGGTCGCCGTCGTGGTGCTCGCCCATTCTCACCGTGAGCGGCGCGGCCCCGGTCGCGTTGGGCCTCAAACGCCGGTAATCCAGATCGAATTCTCCGGGACGTTCGACAACGGGCCGATCAGCGATCGCCTGGCAGAACGCGCTCACGAGCTGTCCGACGTTGCTGCATACCGACCGCGGCACCTGGTTTACCACTACGTCGGGCAGCCCAAACTTCGCCATTCCCAGCGTGACGACTCGCATCTGGCCATTGATCTCGTAGGCGTGAATGATCGTATGGTCGTCAACATCTGGGGTTGGTCTGGTCCATCGATCGACCCTGATTTCCTGCCAGGCGGCCGGCGTGAATATCTGTCTAGTTTCGGCATCCCAAATCAGGCCGCCGGTGGCGGCCGCGAGGCTACCCGTTAGCTGCTGTGCGGCACGAAGACAATCCCGAGCCTGCTCAATCGGGCAGCTGAAGTTGAGGATGAACGCGGCCTGGGTGGACTGTAGAGCGATGGCCAGCTGCGGGCCGACTCCGTAGTTGAAGAGTTCAACAAATTCCGGATCCGGCGGGGGATAGTCGTTACGCGGATCGATATTGACGAAGGCACATACCGTCGGCTCCGTCTCGTCACCGCTGATGGACTCCACCTGGTGAAATCCGGCGGATGTGTTCGCCAGCAGTTCATCCAAGGTGTCGAAGGGGTCTGCGGCAGGCATGGGCAGGTAATAGATGGCGAATGTGAAGGCAATCCCACCGTCGAGCAGCGGCCCGGCCGGAATCAGGTCGGTGACGTCCTGTCCTTGCTGAAAAGGGTTCGGGCTCACCGTTGGCCGCCTGGGGTAGCCGCGCCGGCGGTGCGCGGAGAAGTTGGCAAACTCATCGGAAATAGCAACGGCTGCAAGACTTTTAACGTCAACGTAGATTCTCCGAGGGACTCGATGCGACGGTCAGCCGAGACCGTATCAACCCCGCGCGGCCCGCACCACTAGGCGTGCGGGCAACTTGTATCACGAATTGCGGAGGTTGCTGTCAAAGCGCGGCTTGCCGGCCCGGGGACGCCCACCTCGCCCGCGGCACGGGCCGCCGAGATGGTCTGGGTCGGCGGGCCTAGGCTCTAGGCATGCAACGGATTATCGGAACGGAGGTCGAGTACGGCATCTCGTCGCCGTCGGACCCGACCGCCAACCCGATCCTCACTTCGACGCAGGCGGTGCTGGCCTATGCCGCGGCCGCCGGCATCCAGCGCGCCAAACGGACCCGGTGGGATTACGAGGTGGAATCACCGCTGCGCGACGCTCGGGGTTTCGACCTGAGCCGCTCCGCGGGTCCACCGCCGGTGGTGGATGCTGACGAGGTCGGCGCGGCAAACATGATCCTGACCAACGGGGCGCGGCTGTACGTCGACCACGCACACCCCGAGTACTCGGCGCCCGAATGCACCGATCCGCTCGACGCGGTGATCTGGGACAAAGCCGGTGAGCGGGTGATGGAGGCCGCGGCCCGCCATGTCGCCAGCGTCCCCGGTGCCGCGAAGCTGCAGCTGTACAAGAACAACGTCGACGGCAAGGGCGCGTCCTACGGATCGCACGAGAACTACCTGATGAGCCGGCAGACCCCGTTTTCGGCCATCATTGCCGGTCTGACGACCTTTCTGGCGTCTCGACAGGTGGTCACGGGCTCCGGCCGGGTCGGCATCGGGCCCTCCGGTGATGAGCCGGGCTTCCAGCTGTCCCAGCGATCCGACTACATCGAGGTCGAGGTTGGCTTGGAGACCACGCTCAAGCGCGGCATCATCAACACCCGCGACGAACCGCACGCTGACGCCGACAGGTACCGCCGGCTGCACGTCATCATCGGCGACGCCAACCTGTCTGAGACGTCGACCTACCTGAAGCTCGGCACCACTGCGCTGGTGCTCGATCTGATCGAGGATGGTCCGGCGCACGGCATCGACTTGACCGACTTGGCGCTGGCCCGCCCGGTACACGCGGTGCACGCCATCAGCCGTGATCCCTCGCTGCGGACGGCAGTGGCGCTTCTCGACGGCCGTGAACTGACCGCTCTTGCATTACAACGGATTTACCTCGAACGGGTGGCGAAACTGGTCGATAGTCGCGACCCTGATCCCCGGGCTTCCCACGTCGTGGAAACCTGGGCGGGCGTGCTCGACCAGCTCGAGCGCGACCCGATGGATTGTGCCGAGATTTTGGACTGGCCGGCCAAACTGCGATTGCTCGAAGGTTTTCGTCAGCGGGAGAACTTGAACTGGTCGGCACCCCGCCTACACCTGGTCGATCTGCAGTACTCCGACGTCCGGCTGGACAAGGGGCTCTACAACCGCCTGGTGGCGCGCGGATCGATGAAGCGCTTGGTCAGCGAACACCAGGTGCTCGAGGCCGTGGAGAACCCGCCCACCGACACTCGCGCGTACTTCCGCGGTGAATGCTTGCGCCGGTTTGGTGCCGATATTGCCGCGGCGAGCTGGGATTCGGTGATCTTCGATCTGGGTGGGGATTCGCTGGTGCGTATCCCTACGCTGGAACCGCTGCGCGGGAGCAAGGCGCATGTCGGAGCGCTGCTGGATTCGGTGGACAGCGCCGTCGAGCTGGTGGAACAACTCACCAGGTGAGGGCTCTCGATGCGGCAGTCACGTGATGCGAGATGCTGACGGCATAGCCCGACATATAGGGCTTCAACCCGGAAAGGTCGGGGCTGGCCGGTACTGTTAGGGAAAGGGTCGGCGGGGGCGTGTGTCACGTCCCCCGCGGCATCTAATCGGCCATGACGAAGCAGGAGGCGGCGATGGCTCAGGAACAGACCAAACGTGGCGGTGGTGGCGGCGATGACGAAGACGTCACCGGCACCACGGCCGCGGGCCAGGAGCGCCGCGAGAAGTTAGCTCAAGACACCGACGATCTGCTTGACGAGATCGACGACGTGCTCGAGGAGAATGCCGAGGACTTCGTTCGTGCGTACGTCCAAAAGGGCGGCCAGTGACCTGGCCGTTGCCTGATCGCCTGTCCATAAATTCGGCCGTTTCCGGATCAGCTGTAGACATATCATCTTTCGCTGATTTCCTCCGCCGCCAGGCGCCGGAATTATTGCCTGCGAGCGTCAAGAGCGGTGTGGGTGCCGTCGGTGACCAGTTGCCGCACGCCACCACCATCGTCGCCTTGAAGTACCCCGGTGGTGTCCTGATCGCCGGGGACCGGCGCTCGACGCAGGGCAACATGATCGCCGGGCGCGATGTGCGCAAGGTGTACATCACCGACGACTACACCGCCACCGGCATCGCCGGCACGGCCGCGATCGCCGTTGAGTTCGCGCGTCTTTACGCCGTGGAACTCGAACACTACGAAAAGCTCGAGGGCGTGCCGCTGACGTTCGCCGGCAAGGTCAACCGGCTGGCCATCATGGTGCGTGGCAACCTGGCTGCCGCGATGCAGGGATTAGTGGCCCTGCCGCTGCTGGCAAGCTATGACATCCACGCGTCCGACCCGAGGTCCGCTGGTCGCATCGTCTCGTTCGACGCGGCCGGCGGCTGGAACATCGAGGAAGAGGGCTATCAAGCGGTGGGTTCGGGTTCGATCTTTGCCAAGTCGTCGATCAAGAAGTTGTACGCGCAAGTCACCGACGCCGATTCCGCGCTGCGGGTGGCCGTCGAGGCGCTCTATGACGCCGCCGACGACGATTCGGCCACCGGTGGACCGGACCTGGTCCGCGGGATTTACCCGACTGCGGTCACCATTGACGTCGATGGAGCGGTTGACGTCGCCGAGCGCCGTATCGCCGAACTGGCCCGAGAGGTCATCGGAAGTCGTTCACGCGCTGATACTTTCGGCCCCGACGGCGGTGAGAAGTGAGTTTCCCGTACTTCATCTCGCCTGAACAGGCGATGCGCGAGCGCAGCGAGCTCGCGCGAAAGGGTATTGCGCGCGGCAAGAGCGTGGTGGCGCTGGCCTTCGCCGGCGGTGTGCTGTTCGTTGCGGAGAATCCGTCGCGATCGCTGCAGAAGATCAGCGAACTCTACGACCGGGTGGGTTTTGCGGCCGCCGGCAAGTTCAACGAATTCGACAACTTGCGCCGGGGCGGGATTCAGTTCGCCGATACCCGCGGTTACGCCTACGACCGTCGCGACGTCACAGGACGCCAGCTGGCCAACGTGTATGCACAGACGCTGGGCACCATCTTCACCGAGCAGGCCAAGCCCTACGAGGTCGAACTGTGTGTCGCTGAGGTGGCGCACTACGGGGAAACGAGGGCCCCCGAGCTCTACCGGATCACCTACGACGGATCGATCGCCGACGAGCCGCATTTTGTGGTGATGGGCGGCACCACCGAGCCGATCACCACGGCGCTCAAAAACACCTTTACCGAAAACGCCGATTTGCCGGACGCGCTGGGTATCGCGGTGGAGGCGCTACGCGCCGGTAGCGCCGAGAATTCCAGCAATGACCAGCCCGTACTCGGGGTATCCAGCCTTGAAGCCGCCATCCTGGATGTCAACAGGCCGCGGCGTGCGTTTCGCCGGCTGACTCGCTCGACCCTCGAAACACTGCTGCAGGAGCGGGATTCCAAGGAATCTGCCGAGTCAGACGAGCCCAAAGAGTCCGAAGACGACAAGAAAACGGACAAAAAATCCGACGCCGATTCGGCTGATTAGCGCCCCGCCGGTGCGGCTGCGCACCGCTGCGGTGCGACAACCAGTACCCTCGATTACGTGCAGCGACGAATCATGGGCATCGAGACAGAGTTCGGTGTCACCTGCACCTTCCACGGTCATCGCCGGCTGAGCCCTGACGAGGTCGCCCGGTACCTGTTTCGGAGGGTGGTGTCCTGGGGGCGCAGCTCCAACGTATTCCTGCGCAACGGCGCGCGTCTCTACCTCGACGTGGGCAGCCATCCGGAATACGCCACCGCCGAATGCGACAGCCTGGTGCAGCTGGTTACCCACGACCGGGCCGGTGAATGGGTGCTCGAAGACCTGCTGGTCGACGCCGAGCAGCGGTTGGCCGACGAGGGCATCGGCGGCGACATCTACCTGTTCAAGAACAACACCGACTCGGCCGGCAACTCCTACGGTTGCCACGAGAACTACCTGATCGTGCGGGCCGGCGAGTTTTCCCGGATCTCCGACGTGTTGCTGCCGTTCCTGGTCACTCGTCAGCTGATCTGTGGGGCAGGAAAGGTGTTGCAGACCCCCAAGGCCGCAACATTTTGTCTGTCCCAACGCGCCGAACATATCTGGGAGGGCGTCTCGAGCGCGACCACCCGCTCACGTCCGATCATCAACACCCGCGACGAGCCGCACGCCGACGCGGAGAAGTACCGGCGTCTGCACGTGATCGTCGGCGACTCCAACATGTGCGAGACGACCACCATGCTCAAGGTGGGCACCGCGTCGCTGGTGCTGGAGATGATCGAAGCGGGAGTGCCGTTCCGCGACTTCTCGCTGGACAACCCCATCCGTGCGATCCGTGAAGTCAGCCACGACGTCACCGGTCGGCGTCCGGTTCGGCTGGCCGGCGGGCGTCAGGCCAGTGCGCTCGACATTCAGCGGGAGTACTACTCCCGCGCCGTCGAGCATCTGCAAACCCGGGAGCCCAACGCACAGGTCGAGCAGGTCGTTGATCTGTGGGGCCGCCAGCTTGACGCCGTCGAAAGCCAGGATTTCGCGAAGGTCGACACCGAGATCGACTGGGTGATCAAGCGCAAGCTGTTCCAGCGCTACCAGGACCGCTACAATATGGAGCTGTCGGACCCCAAGATCGCCCAGCTTGATCTGGCCTACCACGACATCAAGCGCGGGCGCGGCGTCTTCGATCTGCTACAGCGCAAGGGCCTGGCGACACGCGTCACCACCGACGAGGAAATCGCCGACGCCGTCGACAACCCACCACAAACCACCCGCGCCAGGCTGCGCGGTGAGTTCATCAGCGCCGCACAGGCGGCTGGTCGTGATTTCACCGTCGACTGGGTGCACCTCAAGCTCAATGACCAGGCGCAGCGCACGGTGCTCTGCAAGGACCCATTCCGGGCGGTCGACGAGCGGGTCAAGCGGCTGATCGCGAGCATGTAACCGCACCCGCGCGCGGGTGATCGGTGAAGCTGGGCAAATCTAGGTTGGTGTAAATGGCGACTTCCAAAGTCGAGCGGATGGTGAATCTGGTCATCGCTTTGCTGTCCACTCGTGGCTACATCACCGCGGAGAAGGTCAGGTCTAGCGTGGCGGGCTATTCGGACAGCCCGACCGCTGAGGCGTTTTCGCGGATGTTCGAGCGCGACAAGAACGAGCTGCGTGACCTGGGTATCCCGCTCGAGGTTGGCAGGGTATCGAGCACCGATCCCACCGAGGGCTACCGGATCAACCGCGACGCGTACGCGCTGCCGCCGGTCGAGTTGACTCCCGATGAAACGGCGGCTGTCGCGGTGGCCACCCAACTGTGGGAGTCCCCTGAGCTGATCACAGCCACCCAGGGCGCGCTGCTCAAGCTGCGGGCCGCCGGGGTCGACGTCGATCCCGACGCGCCGGTGGCCATTGCCTCGCCGGCCGGGGTGCCGGGTTTGCGCGGCTCCGAGGACGTCCTCGGAATTTTGTTGGCGGCCATTGACTCCGGTCAGGCGGTGCGGTTCCCGCACCGGGCGTCCCGCCACGAGCCCTATGTCACCCGCACCGTCGAGCCCTGGGGGGTAGTGACCGAGAAGGGGCGCTGGTATCTCGTGGGCCACGACCGCGACCGGGGAGCCACCCGCACCTTCCGGCTGTCGCGGATCGGCGCCGATGTCGCACCGGTCGGTGCGCCCGGGGAGGCAAAGGTGCCCGAGGACGTGGATCTGCGACAGATTGTCGCCCGGACCGTCGCTGAGTCACCGACCGGCATGCAGGCCACGGTATGGGTCGCCGACGGGCGTGCCACCGCACTGCGGCGTGCCGGACGGTCGATGGGGCCACGGCGACTGGCCGGCCGCGACGGCGAAGTCATAGAACTCGAAATCGGATCCAGCGATCGGCTGGCCCGCGACATCACCGGTCACGGTGCCGACGCCATCGTGCTCGAGCCGCCCGCGCTGCGCGAGGATGTGCTGGCCCGGCTGCGGGCGCTGGCCGGGGTCGAAGAGGCGCTTGCGTGAACCCCGCCGACGAGGATGCGCGGCGAAGCGATGAGAAGGAGCGGCGCTGATGAGTCCCGTATCCACTCGGCTGGTGCGGCTGCTCAACATGGTGCCGTACTTCCAAGCCAACCCGCGGATCACCCGCGTTGAGGCCGCCGCCGAGCTAGGCGTGTCGGCCAAACAGCTGGAGGAGGACCTCAACCAGCTGTGGATGTGTGGCCTGCCCGGCTATTTCCCTGGAGATCTGATCGATTTCGAGTTCTCCGGCGACACCATCGAGGTGACGTTCTCGGCCGGCATCGACCGTCCACTCAAACTCACCTCACCGGAGGCCACCGGCCTGCTCGTGGCGCTGCGGGCGCTGGCGGACATCCCAGGCGTGGTCGACCCGCAGGCCGCGCGCAGCGCGATCGCCAAGATCGCGGCGGCGGCCGGCGCGGCCGGGCATAGCAGCACCCTGTCGGCGGTCGACGAGCCCGCTCCGTTGGAGAGCCCCGCCGCTGCCGCGGTGCGCTCCGCCGTGCTCGACAAGCGCGCGTTGACCATCGACTACTACTCCGCATCGCACGACACGCTGACCACCCGGACCGTCGATCCCATCCGGGTGTTGTTGGTCGGCGGCCACAGCTATCTGGAGGCCTGGTCACGCGAGTCCGAAGGGGTCAGACTGTTTCGTTTCGACCGGATCGTGGACGCCGTCGAACTCGGTGAACCCGCGATGCCGCCGGAGCCCGCGGTGCAGGCGCCCCCCGACACGTCGCTGTTCGACGGCGACCCGGCACTGCCGTCGGCGACGCTGCGGGTGGCGCCCTCGGCGTCGTGGATGTTCGAGTACTACCCGATCCGGGAGCTGCGCCAGCTCGCCGATGGATCCTGCGAGGTAGCCATGACCTACGCCTCTGAGGATTGGATGACCCGTCTGATGCTGGGCTTCGGGTCGACGGTGCAAGTGCTGGAGCCCGAGTCGCTAGCGCAGCGTGTGCGGGCCGCCGCGGCGACTGCCCTAAACGCGTATCAGGCCGCCGAGCTGGCCTAAGGCCGAATTCAAGCCGTCGATGTGCGGCCCGTACCCGCGGCGCGCGGCACGGAGTGTTGTTTGCCTAGCCGGGCGAGCAGCCCCTACTGCGGTAGCATCGGGGGTTGACGTCTGGAGGTAATCAAAGTGGGCAGTCTTAGTCCGTGGCATTGGGCGATCCTCGCTGTGGTGGTGATCGTGCTGTTCGGTGCCAAGAAGCTTCCCGATGCGGCGCGCTCGCTGGGCAAGTCGATGCGAATCTTCAAGTCGGAGATGCGGGAAATGCAGAGCGAGACCAAACCGGAACCCTCTGCTATCGAGACCAACACGGCAAACCCCACGCCGGTGCAGTCGCAGCGGATCGACCCTGCAGCGGCCACAGGTCAGGATCAGACCGAGGCGCGGCCTGCCTAGGCCGGCAGCACCGTCGGGTTGCCTGAGCTTTACTGACCTACCGTGGTGAACGGTTTTCGGGCCTCAGCACGCGCCGGGGCTCTCTTCAAACGACTCAATCCTCGGATGCGGCGTAGCCGCGTCAATCCTGACGGCACGATGTCGCTGGTCGATCATCTGACCGAGCTGCGTACCCGGTTGCTGATCTCGTTGGCCGCGATCCTGCTCACGACGATTTTCGGGTACATCTGGTACTCACATCCGGTCTTCGGACTAGAAAGTCTGGGCGAATGGCTGCGTCAGCCTTACTGCTCGTTGCCGCAGTCGGCGCGAGCGGATATCAGCGCGGACGGGCAGTGCCGGTTGTTGGCCACCGCACCGTTCGACCAGTTCATGTTGCGGCTCAAGGTCGGGATGGCGGCCGGGATCGTGCTGGCGTGCCCGATCTGGTTCTACGAGCTGTGGGCGTTCATCACCCCTGGGCTCTACCAGAAGGAACGCCGGTTCGCGGTGGCGTTCGTCATCCCCGCGGCGCTGCTGTTTGTGGCCGGCGCCGTGCTGGCCTACCTGGTGCTCTCCAAAGCGTTGAGCTTCCTGCTCACCGTCGGCAGCGACGTGCAGGTGACGGCGCTGTCTGGCGACCGATATTTCGGCTTCTTGATCAATCTGCTGGTGGTGTTCGGGGTCAGCTTCGAATTCCCCCTGCTGATCGTCATGCTCAACATGGCTGGTCTGTTGACCTACCAGCGGCTCAAGTCCTGGCGGCGCGGTCTGATCTTTGCCATGTTCGTGTTCGCGGCGGTGTTCACGCCCGGATCGGATCCGTTCTCGATGACGGCACTGGGCGTGGCCCTGACGGTGCTGCTCGAGTTCGCCATTCAGATCGCCCGGCTGCACGACAAGCGCAAAGCCAAGCGCGAGGTGTTGCTTGCCGATGACGAAGCATCGTCAATCGAGGAGCCCGAGCCGATACCGACGCCGTCGGCCCCCGGCGGATCCCATGACGACATCACCTAGGCCACCTCGCCGCGAGCGTGCGTGTCGCGACAGCGACACGCCGCACTGGCCGTGCAACTGCGCACCCTCGCGCCCTCGGGCGGCCGCGTGACAGAGCTGGTCGAGCTAGCCCGGTTCACCGCCGACTTACCCTTCGCGCTCGATGACTTCCAACGGCGCGCCTGTGCTGCCCTGGAAGGTGGGCACGGCGTGCTGGTGTGCGCCCCGACGGGCGCGGGAAAGACGGTGGTCGGCGAATTCGCGGTGCACCTGGCGCTGGCTTCGGGCGGCAAGTGCTTTTACACCACGCCGCTCAAGGCGCTGAGCAACCAGAAACACACCGATCTGACGGCGCGCTACGGCCGCGACAAGATCGGGTTGTTGACCGGTGATCTGGCGGTCAACGCAAACGCGCCCGTGGTCGTGATGACCACCGAGGTGCTGCGCAACATGCTTTACGCGGATTCTCCCGCGCTACCGGGGCTGTCGTACGTGGTGATGGACGAGGTGCATTTTCTCGCCGACCGGATGAGGGGCCCGGTGTGGGAGGAGGTGATCCTGCATCTGCCCGACGAGGTGCGGGTGGTCAGTCTGTCCGCGACCGTGAGCAACGCCGAGGAGTTCGGCGGCTGGATCCAAGCCGTCCGGGGCGACACGACCGTGGTGGTCGACGAGCATCGGCCGGTACCGCTGTGGCAGCACGTCTTGGTGGGCAAGCGCCTGTTCGACCTGTTCGACTACCAGGCCGACAAACCGGCGGGTTCGAGTCGTCAGGCGCGCGTCAACCCGGACCTGTTGCGCCACATCGCGCATCGCCGCGAGGCGGATCGGATGTCGGACTGGGAGCCGCGTCGGTCTGGACGCGGCGGATACGGCAGAGGGGGCCGGCCGCGCTTTTACCGCCCGCCGCCCCGCCCGGACGTCATCGCGACCCTGGATTCGGCGGGTCTGTTGCCGGCGATCACCTTCGTGTTCTCCCGGGCTGGTTGTGATGCGGCGGTCCAGCAGTGCCTGCGTTCACCGCTGCGGCTGACCAGCGAGGAGGAACGCGCCCAAATCGCCGAGGTGATCGATCACCGGTGCGGCGATCTGGAGGACGACGACCTGGCGGTACTGGGCTACTACGAGTGGCGCGAGGGGCTGCTGCGCGGCCTGGCCGCCCACCATGCCGGGATGCTGCCGGCGTTTCGGCACACCGTTGAGGAACTGTTCACCGCCGGCTTGGTCAAAGCCGTTTTCGCCACCGAGACCTTGGCGCTGGGCATCAACATGCCCGCGCGCACCGTGGTGCTGGAACGGTTGGTGAAGTTCAACGGTGAGCAGCACGTCCCGCTGACGCCGGGGGAGTACACGCAGCTGACCGGGCGCGCCGGTCGTCGCGGTATCGATGTCGAGGGCCACGCCGTCGTGCTCTGGCATCCCACCGACGAAAACGCCGATCCGTCGGCGGTGGCCGGGCTGGCCTCGACCCGCACCTTCCCGCTGCGCAGTTCGTTTGCCCCGTCGTACAACATGACGATCAACCTGGTGCAGCACATGGGCCCGGAGCAGGCGCATCGGCTGTTGGAACAATCGTTCGCCCAGTACCAGGCCGACCGATCCGTGGTGGGCCTGGTCCGCGGCATTGAGCGGGGCAAGGAGATGCTCGACGAGCTGGCCGCCGAGCTCGGTGGGCCCGACGCGCCGATCCTGGACTATGCCCGGATGCGTGCGCGGGTGACCGAGATGGAGCGATCCCAGGCCCGTGCATCCCGGCTGCAGCGTCGGCAGGAGGCCAGCGAAGCGCTGGCCGCGCTGCGCAAGGGAGACATCATCACCATCACGCACGGACGCCGTGGCGGGCTGGCAGTGGTGCTGGAATCCGCCCGCGACAGCTCCGACCCGAGGCCGTTGGTGCTGACCGAAAACCGGTGGGCTGGGCGGATTTCGTCGGCCGACTACACCGGCGAGTCGCCGCCGGTCGGATCGATGACACTGCCCAAGCGTGTCGAACATCGCCAGCCGCGGGTCCGCCGCGATCTGGCCTCGGCACTGCGGTCGGCCGCCGCGGGTATGACGGCGCCGGCGGCCCGCCGCGAGAAGACGCGAGCGCCGCACGATCCCGATCTGGCGTCGCTCCGCGAAAAACTGCGCCGGCATCCCTGCCACAACGCGCCCGGAGTCGAAAGCCAGATCCGTCAAGCCGAGCGTTACCTGCGCATCGAACGGGACAACGCGCAGCTGGAGAACAAGGTCGCCGCCGCCACCAATTCGTTGGCTCGCACGTTCGACCGGATCGTCGGCCTGCTCACCGAGCGTGAGTACATCCACGGCCCAGCCGATGATCCTCGGGTCACCGATGATGGCCGCTTGTTGGCGCGGATCTACAGCGAGAGTGATCTGTTGGTGGCCGAGTGCTTGCGCACCGGCGCGTGGGCGGGGTTGAAGCCGCCGGAGCTGGCGGCGGTGGTGTCCTGCGTGCTCTACGAAACGCGCGGCAGTGACGGTGGCGGTGGCCGTCCCGGGGTCGAGGCGCCGACGCCGCGGTTGCGTCAGGCGCTCATCCAGACGTCGCGGCTGTCGGTGGCGCTGCGTGCCGACGAACAAGCGCACCGGATCGGCCAAAGCCGCGAACCCGACGATGGCTTTGTCAACGTCGTTTATCGCTGGGCGCGCACCGGGGACCTGTCGGCGGCATTGGCCGCCGCGGACATCGAGGGCCCCGGTTCTCCCTTGTCAGCGGGGGATTTCGTGCGCTGGTGCCGCCAGGTGCTCGACCTGCTTGACCAGGTGCGCAATGCCGCCCCGGACCCCGAAGTGCGGGCCGCCGCAAAGCGCGCGATCAATGACATCCGGCGCGGCGTCGTCGCAGTTGACGCCGGGTAGGCTGGGCCGCAGCTACGGTTAGATCCGGAAATGTGATCGCAGGACCACCAGAGGACACTTGGGGCCAGTTCGTGGCCAGGACAGACGAACGAACTGAGGAGAAACGATGAGCGGACCGCAGGGACCAGATCCTAGACAGTCGTGGCAACCACCCGGCCAGGGCGGTGACCATTCCTCAGACCCGACCATGGCTGCCGGATCGCCTTGGCAGCAGCCAGGCCAGGAAGGGTCGTGGCAACCGCCGTCGTATCCGGCCGCTGACTACCAGCAGTACCAGCAACCTGTCGAGCCGGCTTATCCGCAGCAGTACCCGGCCGCACCCGGCTATGGGCAGTCCGACTTCGGTTCCCAACCCACCCAGTTCGGGGCGCCTCCACAGTTCGGCCAGCCCGGCCAATATGGCCAGCCCGGTCAATATGGCCAGCCCGGCCAATATGGCCAGCCGGGCCAGCCGGGGCAGCCGGGGCAACCGGGGCAATACGGTCAGCCGGGCCAGTACCCGGGCCAATTCAGCCCGTACGACCAGCCGGGTCAGGGATCCAAGCGCTCGATGGCGCTCATCGGCGGGGTGGTCGGCGGAATTGCGCTGCTCTTCGTGGTCGTCATTCTGGTGCTCGGGTTCTGGGTGCCGGGATTCTTCGTGACTACCAAGCTCGACGTCAGCAAGGCCAATGCCGGTGTGCAGCAGGTTCTGACCGATGAGACCAATGGCTACGGCGCCAAGAACGTCAAAGACGTCAAGTGCAACGACGGCACCGACCCCACCGTCAAGAAGGGTGCCACCTTCGATTGCACCGTCAGCATCGACGGCGCATCCAAGCACGTGACCGTGACTTTCCAGGACAACAAGGGCACCTACGAGGTCGGCCGACCGCAATAGCGGTCGGAAGCGTCACGAAGGCAGCGCGTCCAGAGCCTTCTGTAGTCGCGCGATCGACGATCCGACGCCATATTCGGTAGCCAGCTCGGCGGTGCGCTGAGGGTCGGCGGCAACCAGCGGCAGCGCGTCGGTGGGCGTCGTGAAGGTGACCGGCGCATCGGTGGCCACCCGTACTACCGAGCGGGCCGCATCGATATAGGCCGAGGCCGCAAGCAGTTTCGTCCGCACACCCTTGGCCATCGTGGACTTGGGGTCGTGCGCGGCGGCCACGATCCGATCCAGCGAGCCGTGCTGGGCCAGCAAGGTGGCCGCGGTCTTTTCACCGACCCCGGGCACCCCGGGCAGGCCATCGGAGGGGTCGCCGCGCAGCAAGGCCAGCTCGGCATAGGCCGCCCCGGCCCGCTCCGCGGGCAACCCGTACCGTTCGGCGACCTCGGAGGGCCCGAACAGCGTGGCTTTGGACAGCCCGCGGCCCAGGTAGAGCACCCGAACCGGGACCGGGTCGTCGGCCACGACCTGCAGTAAGTCGCGGTCCCCGCTGACCACGACCACCGGGTCCTGCTGTTCCTGGGCTGCCAGCGTTCCCAGCACATCGTCGGCTTCAAAACCCGCTGCGCCCGCGGCCGGGATTCCGAAGGCGTCAAGCAGTTCCATGATCATGTCGACCTGCGGAGTCAGCTCGTCTGGCACTTCCTCGACGTCGGGCTGTCCGGCGGGCTCGGGCTCGGCGACCCGGTGCGCCTTGTAGGACGGGATGAGGTCCACCCGGAATTGCGGGCGCCAGTCCAGGTCCAGGCAGACCGCCAGCCGGCTGGGCCGATGCTGGGTGATCACCACCGCAATCGAGTCGATGAATCCGCGGACGGCGTTGACCGGCCGGCCATCCGGAGCGGTGATCGACGAAGGAACGCCGAAGTAGGAGCGGAACCACATGCTGGCTCCATCCAGCAACAGCAGGGGTGCAGGCATGCGGGCTATCCTGCCAGCGCCGGTGCGGGGGCGGTCACCCTGGCGACGATGTGGGCGCGCAGCGGGTGAGGATGAGCTGGGCAACCGCGCATCCGCCAGTCGCCGGGCATTAGCCTGGCTGGCATGGATTCTGGGCGATTCGACACCGCGGTGTACGCGCGACGTTTGGCCGCGGCGGCGGCCGCGACCGAGCAGGCCGGCCTGGCCGGTCTGGTCATCACTCCGGGCTATGACCTGCGCTATCTCATCGGCTCGCGCGCCGATACGTTCGAGCGGCTCACCGCGCTGGTGTTGCCCGCTTCTGGGGTGCCGACCATCGTCTTGCCGCGCTTGGAGCTCGCGTCGCTCAAGGAGTCGGCCGCATCGGATTTGGGCGTGTGCGTGCGCGATTGGGTCGACGGCGATGACCCGTACCAGCTGGTGGCCGAGGCGTTGGGGGGTGCGCCCGCAGCTATCGCGGTTACCGATTCGATGCCGGCCTTGCACTTGTTGCCGCTGGCCGATGCGCTGGGGGTGCTGCCGGTATTGGCTACCGATGTGCTGCGTCAGCTGCGGATGGTCAAGGAGGCGGCCGAGGTGGACGCGCTGGCCAAGGCCGGCGCCGCCATTGATCGGGTGCATGCCCGGGTACCGGAGTTTCTGGTGCCCGGCCGCACCGAGGCACAGGTTGCCGCCGACATTGCCGAAGCGATTGTCGCCGAGGGGCATTCGGAAGTGGCATTCGTCATCGTCGGATCCGGTCCACATGGCGCCGATCCGCACCACGGATATTCGGACCGAAAGTTGCAGGTCGGCGACATCGTCGTGGTCGATATCGGGGGGACATACGAGCCCGGATACTACTCGGACTCGACCCGAACCTACAGCATCGGCGACCCTAGTCCTGATGTGGCACAACAGTATTCGACCCTGCAGCGGGCTCAGCGTGCGGCCGTTGATGCGGTCCGTCCGGGGGTTACGGCGGCACAGGTCGACGCTGCCGCCCGTGGCGTGCTGGCCGACGCCGGATTGGCCGAATACTTTGTGCACCGCACCGGACACGGTATCGGGCTGTGTGTGCATGAGGAGCCCTATATCGTCGCCGGCAACGAGTTGCCGCTGGTCGCGGGCATGGCGTTCTCGGTCGAGCCGGGCATCTACTTTCCGGGCCGGTGGGGAGCCCGCATCGAGGACATCGTGGTGGTTACCGAAAACGGTGCGCTATCGGTCAACAATCGGCCGCACGAGCTGATGGTGGTGCCGGTGTCTTAGCGTCCAGATGTCGGCTGCGCCAAGTAGGTTGGCGGGGTGTCATTGGTGGATCTAGCGCTGCTTCCTTTTCGTATCGCGCGTAGCGTTGCCGAGGCCGTGGTGCCCGTGGGGCAACGTTCGCCGACACCCCCGGCCGAACTCATCGTGGTCGACGGGATGCCCGAGGGGGTGCCACCGGCCGCGCGACGGCCTGAGCCGACGCTTCCGGTACCGGCGGGATGGCCGTTCGGCGAGGAATTCCCGCGTACGTGTGGCGCCGCTCGCCTGGCCGGCGGGGCGCTGTTTTGGACCGACTTCATCTACGACGATCATGGCGCGACGGGTCTGCCGGTCGGCGATCTGAAGATCCAGGCGCCGCCGCGGGGCACTTACGTCTATCCCGATGGTCCAGCGGCCGGCAACGGCGCCGACATTTTTCGCGTGGCGATCGGGCTCACCGAGACGCACACCTGGTGGCGCGTCGACTGGAACACGCTGCAGGACGCCACCGTGCCAGTCGCGCTGTTCACCTTCGACACCGATCGCAGCCGTAGCGCGTCAGCGGACTGGCCGGCTGGGGCCGGTGTGCGCTCGGAGGGCATCGACATGGCGCTGCTGATCTCGGGGCGCAGCGCCCGGCTGATCGATCTGGTCACGCACGTGCAGACTCCCGTCGAACACAGCGTCGACCTGCCGGCACGGTCGTTTCTGGCGCGGGTGCCGCGGTCGGTGGTGGAGCCGTCGGGGACTTGGACGGTTCGGCTGGCCGCCGGATTGGCTAACGCGGCGGGGGACGGGTTCGCCGACGTGCCCGCCGAACGGGGTGCCCTGCCGGGCCAGCCCAACGTCTACAACGTGGCGTTTCGCACCCACGATCAGGAGCAGCCGCATCTGAACTTCTGGTCCGACGAGGCCCAAGCTGCCGCGCTGACCAGTGGTGACGTTTCGGAATTCGGGGTAGCCGTGGCGTGGGACCAGTTGGCAGGCCGCGAAACCGCACCCGAACCGGTGATCACCGGTCCCTCGACGCGCTGGTATGTGTCCTCGGTGGAGCTCGGGCAGGGTGTGGCTGCGGGAAACGTTCTGGACACCGATCCGCAGTTTCTGGGCCGGGTGCAGCCGTACTCGGTGTGCTTGCCCTCGACCTATGCTCCCGGCCGCGCGATGCCGCTTACCTTGCTGCTGCATTCGCTTGCGCTGGGGCAAAACCAGTTCGCTTCGATCGATCCGCGCCTGCTGCATGAGGTTTGCGAAACCCGAGGCTCGGTGGTGGTCACCCCGCTGGCGCGTGGTCCGTCCACTTGGTACTTCGGCGCCGGTGAACTCGACGTGTGGGAGGTCTGGGCGCGGGTGGCCGAGCAGTTGGGGACCGATCCCAACCGCACGGTGGTTTCTGGCTATTCGATGGGCGGCTACGGCGCTTACAAGCTGGGCTTGACCTATCCCGAGGTGTTTGCCCAGACAGTTGTGCTGGCCGGGCCGCCGACGTGTGGGGTGCGCTTGGTGCCCAACGTCGACATCCCGGCCGATTTCAACCTGGACTCGCCCTGCGCCCGGGAGGGCGATAGCTGGGAGCTACTGGGCAACGCGCGCTGGCTGCCGCTTTTGATGGCCCATGGCCTGCTCGACGAGCTGGTGCCGTTCCCGTCGGTGGCCGAGCAGGTGCTCGAGCTGGACCGCCTCGGCTACCGGCACCGATTTACCGTCTATCCGTTCGAAGACCACATCGCCTGGATCCTGCAGGACAAGTTCAACGATCCGATCGCGCACATGGGAACCGGCCTGCGCCAAGCGGATCCGGGGCACATCACGTTTGCGTGGTATCCGCAGTTGGTGCGGGCCGATTTGGGGATCGGGCCGCACCAGGTGTGGTGGTTGTCGGAGCTGACCGCCGACCCCGCGGTGACGGCGCGCCGCGGGGCCACCGCCGAGGTCGATGCCCGTTCCTATGCCCGACCGGACCCGATGCACAGCATTCGGCGCCATCGCGGTTTCGTTCCGCATTTCGATCCCACACCCGGGCTCTACACCGAGCTGGATTGGCAGGTGGGAGGGCCCGTGGACGAGCTGCCGTATCTCACCCTGCGGCTCACCGGGGTGGCCAGCCTGACCGTCGACGTCAAGCGCGCGGGGTTGGCCTCGCTGCCGTCATCGACGATTCAGGTGGCTACCGACACCGCCGCACAGATCACGCTTGGCGCGTTGCCCGCCGGGGTGGAGGTGAAGCTGGATGATCAGCCAGTAGGTACGACGGTGTCGGTTCCTGTTGGGCGGCATAGCATTACGTTGACGCGTAGCTGACGCGTCGCGGCTGGTGATGGGTCGGCTAGCCGCCGGCGCAGCGGGCCTTCATTTTGGCGTCCTTGGCGTTGACGTCATCGGCCACGCGTTGTCCGCGCACCCCTTGCTAGGGGCTGTGGACTGGTGGCTGGTGCTCCCCACCGGGCGTCGCTAGATTTAGCGCGCAAAAACAGGGTGAATACCGCGACGCGGCGCTTTGGGCAAAAATCCGGGCGTGGCTCCGTTGTCGGTTGATCCCGAGGCGCTGTCGGGTGCCGGCAGTGCTGTGGCGGCCGCGGGCGATGCCTTGGCGGCGGCATTGAGCTCGCTGACCACGGGCTTTTCGGCCAACACCGGTCAGGATGCGGCCGGCGAGGTGTTCGGGCTGGCTTATCAGGACGCGGCGGAGTCGTTGGTGAAAGCGGCGGGGGCCGGGATCAACGCTTTGCGCCACAACGGCGCCAAGATTCAGCTCTCCGCGTCGAACTACTCGGCTGCCGAGGCGGCCTCGACGCTGGGCGGGGGAGCCGGCGTCTTGCCTGCGCCGTCGGAACCGGCGCAGTTCACGGCTCCCGGAGCGCCGGGGACGCTGGGTTCCGGGGTGCTTGCTCCGGCGTTGTGGTCGGTGGTCGAGGCTTTCGTCGGTGACCTGTGGCCCAACGGGGACGTCGCGGGTTTGCACGCGGCCGCGGGGCACTGGCGCGAATTCGCGGCGGCCCTCAACGGCGTGCAGGGCGCACTGAACTCTCCGAAATCGGTGGTGGCCGGACAAGAGATTCCCGAAGGCGCACAGATTAAGCAGGTCCTATCGGCCATCGGCTCCGATCTGGCCGGGGTGGGGGCACAGTGCCAGAAACTGGCCGGCGCGCTCGACGATTTCGCCGATGAGGTGGCCGACACCCAGGACGCGATCCGGGATCTGTTGGATCGATTCGGGTCCGTCTCGGGGCTGTGGAATCAGGTGGTGGCCATTTTCGAGGGTGATGTGCTCGACGAGATCAAAGAGATCGCCAAGGACATCCAGGCCGTGCTGAACAACCTGGGGCGTCAGGCCCGCGCTCAACAGCAGCTGATGCAGCAAGGGATGCAGGCCATCGACGGCTTGGTGGTGGGAATGCAGCGCTACGTGCGCGGTCAGCTCACCCAGTTCCTCGGTCAAGACGTCGGCAATCCACTGGCGACCGTGTTCGACACCTACACCAATACGCAGGAAGGAGTTTTCAAAGCCGCTGTCGGGATGGTGGAAGGCATCGAGCAGCTCAACCCGCAACGTTTCCTGATCGACCCGCAGGGGGCGGCGGAAACCTGGAAGGCCATGACCAAGACGGGATTGATCAACCACTTGCTTAACCCTGAGGAGGCAGTCGCCGCGGACAAAGAGATGGTCAAAGGACTTCTCCACCTTGAGGATTGGCGCCGCGATCGGCCGGGACTGGGTTTCGGGGGAAACTTGTTCGACGTCGCGACACTATTTGTTCCGGGAGCCGGGGGAGCCGGCGCGGGTGCCAAGGGCGCTGCGGGAGCCGCGCGGGCAGCCGAGGTTGGTGGCGAGGCGGCCGATGCCGCTGCGGCAGTCGGTCGGGGTGGTCGACTGGCCGGTGAGGTTGGTGACCTCGCGGGCGCCGGCCGCACACTGGGCGACATCGGCAGGACCGGTCGTGGTCTGACCGAGGATCTGGCAAATCTGGGCGGTGATCTACCCAAGGCTGATCCCCCCGTCGGCGGTCGCCCGGTGGCCCTGCCGCCCCCGAAGCCGGCAGGTGCCCCGGCCGAGCCGACGCCGCGTCCAGTGGAATCGGTGCCGCCCGGCAAGCCGGCCCTCGAGGCGCCTTCCGGGGCGCCCGGTTCGGTCGTCCCTGGCAGGTCCGAACCTGCGTTCGGCCCGCATGACCCGGCATCGGCGCCAGTGGCCGGATCTCATCCAGCAGCAACGGCGGTGACGCCGGGTGAGCGGGTGTCGCCGGTCACCCCGCACGTGGGTGAACCGGCACGAGCGCCGGGTGTTCCCGTCGGCGCTGCCGCTGGGCCGGTACCTGCTGGCGCGCATTCGGCACCGGCCGCAATACCGGCCGCGCCCGAGGCCCACGTGATGACCGGCGCGGGTCGCCCGGCCGAGCTATCAGCGCCGCACGGCGGTGTTCCACACGGGCTTGGCGACGCCGGTCCGTCCGGGGGACATCCGCATGGATTGCCCCCGCACGGCGGTGGTCCACATGGACCGGGCGACGCGTCCCACGGCGCTCGCCAGGCTGAACCACCGCGCGACGGCACGGCTCATGGGACTGCAGATGGAGGTGATGCCCACGGGGACGATGTGTCAGGTCACGGATTGAGCGCGGAGAAGCGTGACGAAATCATCGCGATGCCAAAGGGGAGTCGCCCCGACCCATCCGAGTACTTATCACCCGAATATATTCAGGGGCATCTCGACAGATTCACCGACGGCGCGACCCGCTTTATGCCGGAAAGCAACCTCGATAAATATGGGATCGCGCAACGCGACGGCACCTCATTTGTAATGCCAAAAAGCGAAGCCGACGCTATGATCGCGGGCACGGGCGGTGACTTGCGTCTTATGGAGGAAGAATTGGGCTTGCCCGAGGGATTTCTCGACTCAAACCAGATCGTCAGGATCGACATAGAGGATCCTCGGCAATTTAACCTCCGGATTCCTTCCGGTAATGAAGCGGGTGCCAACGAACAATGGATTCCGGGAGGGCGCCTGCCCACTGGCGCCTCAGAGGCGGTTGTGGACGGCGGAAAAATCCCCAAGGGTGACTACACTGTGACGGATGTCTTCGAGGAGAAATGAGATCGAATGAAGTTTGATGACACATATTTTTCACGAGAAGACAGATACTCGATTGGCATCGAATCCACTTCCGGCCGGTACTACGCATCGATACCGGTCAGCAACGGGATCGTTGACTACGAGGAGTATTACGAGCTTACTCGAGACCAATACGATAATTTCTTGCGCGACAGCTCGGCGGCAATTGCCTTCATCGAGGCTTGTCGGCGCCGTGAACACGATGACTTGCTCCTGCAGCGGCCTGGCAGCAACAGGGGGACGCCGGTGTGATGTGGTGCCTTTCTGGGCATTGGTCGGACCTGCATTGAAGTCATGAGCGGATCAATTCATCAACATAAGGATAGATTCGAAGACTCATTTGCCCTGACATTGGTTTGAAGGGAATTTTGGTGCATTGCGATAGCGGCGCGAGAAGGGCCTCTGTGGACATTCGGTCGTGCCCTTCTGATGGGTTGAATATGGGATGAATAATACGTGCCATTGACTTTGGTAGATGTTGGCGAATTTTGCGGTGGAGGTCGTTGCCATCGGGGTGGCCGATGGGCTACCGAATTACCTTGATATCGGCGCCGAGGCAAAGCTTGCTGCGTTCCTGGCCCCCGACGCCTGCGCCGGCGCCACCTAACCCGCCGTCCAACAACACGGGTCCATCTCTGTTGCCATCGATCAACGCGCGCCGCCGGGCATACCGGGAGGTTCGTCACGGTGACGCTCAGCTGGTGTGCCGACGAACGCCGGGCTTGGTGCGCGCTGGCGGGCACACCCCGAAAGCACCACAGGCCTCACAATCCACAGAGACACCACAAGTTCGCCGAGTCGGCGCAAGCCTTGGGAGAGCGAACATTCCGCTGACGTCGGTAAACATGCGCGGTGACGAAAATCCCGCCCGACACGGACTGGGCCGACACCAGAGATGTCGCCCTCTTGCCCTATGTTGAGGCGTCCGACCAACTACAGATCGAGGACGCAGATGCACGACGACAACGCGGGACTGTCGGCGACCGAGCTGCTCGATCTCAATCGCGACTTGCAGGGTTCTCGCGCCATTCGCCTGCTCGCCACCACCAACCTCAGCCTTTACGCGATGCTCATGGAGCGCCACCTCAGCGACGGGGCGCTGTCTGAGACTGAGCTCGTCGTACAGCTCGAGCGCGACCTCGAAGACGTCAACGATCCGCAGCCCGGGCTCGCCCTGATCAAGTCCTGGGCCGCGCAGGGCTGGCTGCACCGCATCGTCGACGAGCGCCACGGCCAGAATGTCTGCTATCTGACCCAGGACGCTCGCCGGGCGCTGGACTTTCTCCGCGGCTTGCGCCGCCAGGACACCATCGCCACCGGCGGCTCGATTACGGGCATCGCCGCGCGCCTCAAGCAAGTGGCCGTCAAAGTGGATAACGATCCCGCCCGCATCCGCAAACACATCGAAGCCGAAATCGCCGCGCTCCACGAGGAGCTTGACCAGCTCGATGCCGGCCAGCGTCCCCAAACCGATGTCACCGACTGCTACGACGAGGCCCGGGCGATCGCCCTGCAGATGGAACGCCTGATCACCGATATCGGCCAGTACGGCACGATGATCGAGCGGGCCACTTCCGCCCTCGATGAACCCATCGATTCCAACGCCGAGTACCGCGACCGCCAACGCCAGATGTACAGCGACTACCAGGCCGCATGGGACTCCCAGGGCCGCGACTCCCACCGCGCCTTCCTGCGCATGATCAACGACCCCGACCAACGCGCCGAGTTCGAGGCCGACGTCGCCGCCGTCGCCGACGCCCTGCCCACCCTCGACCCGGCCCTGCGCAAGGTCATGGCCGGCTTCTTCGAGCTCGTCGGCCATCAGATCGACGAAGTCGAGCGCATCCAGCAGCGCTGCGCCCAGCGCGTCAAACGCTTCACCGCGTTCGGCACCATGGAACAGAGCCGCGGTGTCGCCCGCCAACTCAACGAAGCCATCGCCGCAGCCCGCGCCCTGCTCAAGTCGTCGTTCACCGACTCCCGCCTGGACATCGAGGTCCCGCTGGCGCGGCACGCCATCAGTTCCGTCGGTGCCCTCGGCTTCCGGATCGGTGACCTGTCCAACCCCAAGCCCGCCAAACCCGGCGACACCGAGGTCGACCTCACCAGCTTCGCCGCCTTCACCACCCAGGTCGACGCGCCCGCGATGTCCGACATGCTCAACCACGCGATCACCGCGGGGCCTGTCGCGCTACCCGACGCCGTCGCCATGCTCGACACCGCCTACCTGGGCCACGTCATCGTGCTGTGGTCCTGGGCCCTCAAACAGCCCAACCCCGACACCGCCGAGTCGACCGCCGTCCGCTTCCGCTCCCTGGACGGCCGTGACCTCGAAATCGCGGTACCTCGTTTGACATTCACCGAACCCATCAACACCATCGCCGGAGCCAGCACGTGACCCTCCAAGACGATGAAGTCGACATCGACTTCTCCTCACTCCCTCAGGTCGACCAGAACGCCCGCCCACCCGTTCAGCGCCGGCCGCGCTTCGACGGCGACGTCTCCGAACTGCCGGACCGGGCCTGCTGGGCCCTGCAGCACCTGCTTACCCGCCGCTACATCAGCGCCGAAGCCGACGCCGACGTCTACAGTTGGGTGCTCGAATACCGCAAGGACCTGGCCGTCCGGCTCTCCGAACTCGACTTGCTGCTGCGCATCGTCGACGCCGCCGATGTCGCCTTCGTCGAACAGGCCCGCTACGAGTCTGCGAGGGGAATCAAGCTTTTACGCCGCGAGCCGCTCGGCACCTACGACTCGATCCTTGCCCTGCACCTGGCCCAGATGATGCGTGCCTCCGGTGGGCAGACCGTCCTGATCAGCCGTGAGGAGATGCACGGCCTATTCTCCGGGGTGCTCAACGACACCGACCGCGACGCGGTCTCGTTCGCCGGCCGCATCGACGGCGCCATCGCCCGGCTGACCGGCCTAGAGATCCTGCGCAAGACCCGCGACGACGAGGACAGCTACACGATCAGCCCCGTCATCACCGCCGTGATGACTGCCTCGGTGATCACCGAGCTGCAGCAGCAGTTCGAGCAGCTGCTCAACGGCGGTGCGCCAGCAGAGGAAGAAGAACCCGAAGGTGACTGAACAGTTCCACCTGTCTCGGCTGCAGGTCATCAACTGGGGCGTGTTCGACGGCTACCACTCGATCCCGTTCAGTGTAGGCGGCGCACTCATCGCCGGAGCCTCCGGCAGCGGCAAATCGTCACTGCTGGATGCGATTTCGCTGGGATTCCTGCCGTTCAACCGCCGCAACTTCAACGCGTCCGGAGACAACACCGCCGCGGGATCCAGCGCCGGGCGCCGGACTGTCGACAAGTACGTCCGCGGCGCCTGGGGCCAGCGCAGCGACGGCGGCACCAGCCGGGTGATGTATCTGCGCGGCGACGGCACCGCCTGGTCGGCCGTGGCCGTCACCTACGCCAGTGACTCCGGCCGCACCGTCACCGGCCTGGTGCTCAAATGGCTGACGGGCGAGTCCCGCAACGACTCGTCGAGCCGCTTCGTGCTCGGTGACGGTGACCTCGACATCGAGGAAGTCTGCAACCGCTGGGCCTCCGGCCGTTTCGACGCAGGAGTCTTCAAAGAAGACTGGCGGTTTTCCACCAAGGTCGAATCGCAGTACCTCGCTCAGCTCTACGCGGCGATCGGCATTCGCGCGTCCGACGCCGCCCAGCAGCTGCTCGGTAAGGCCAAGTCGCTGAAAAGCGTTGGTGGGCTGGAGCAATTCGTCCGCGAATTCATGCTCGACGAACCCGACAGCCTGGCCCGGCTGCCCGAGGCGCTCAAGCAGATCGACCCCCTGGTCGAGGCTCGCGAACTGCTGGCCGTTGCGCAGAAGAAACGCAAGATCCTGGGCGATATCGAACAGATCCAGCAGCGCTACGCCTCGGAGTCCTCCGACCTCGGCATCATCGACCTCGTCGACGCGCCGATGGTGCGCGCCTACACCGACCACGCCCGGCTTGCGCAATGTCCCGCCCAGATCGCCACGCTCGACGGCACCGTCGACCAGCTCGAGAACGAATACGAGGACGTTACCCGCAGCCTCAATCTGGCCAAGGCCGAGGCGGATTCGCTCAACGCGCAGATCAGCGGTTCCAGCGCGAACATCGCTCCGCTGCAATCGCAGGTCACCGCCGCCGAGACCGAGGCCGAGCAGGTGGAGCGCCGCCGAACGACCTACGAGGACATGCTGGCCGCCCAGGGTATCGAAATACCCGACACCGCAGACGAGTTCTGGAACCTTCGCGAGGAACTGCTCGCGCAGGCCACCGAACTGCTTGCCAAGGTCGAACGAAACCGAGAGGCATCCACCGACGCCGAGTACGCGCAGAAGGCTGCCCGCATCGCCCGCGACGATGTCGCCAAGGAGCTCAAGCGCGTCGAACACGTCGGTTCGGCGCTGCCGGAGTTCGCGCTCGCGATGCGCGACCACATCTGCGCTGCAATCAAAGTCGACGCCACCGAGCTGCCCTACATCGCCGAACTGCTGGATCTCAGGCCCGGCCAGACCCGCTGGCGCCTCGCTGTCGAGAAGGTGCTGCGCGGGGTGGGCCTGCGGCTACTGGTGCCCGACCAGCATTGGGAGAAGGTGCTGCGGTTCGTCAACGAGACCGACATGCGGGGCCGACTGCAGCTGCACCACGTGCGGGCGAAGTTCCTCGGCGCCGAACCTGCTGAGCCCGAGCCGAACACGTTGGCGGGCAAGCTTTTCCCCGTCGATCCGAAGCATCTTTGTGCCGCCGAAGCTGTCGATGTCATCACCGGAGCCGGCGACCACGTGTGCGTCGATACCCCCGACGTATTCTCGCGGTTCCGCCGCGCGGTCACCGACACGGGGCTGTACAAGGACTCCGACCGGCTGGCCGTCAAGGATGACCGGCGACCGGTCAAGCTGTCCGAGTACCTCTACCAGGGCGACGTCACCGCGAAGATCAACGCGCTGACCGTTGAGCTGGCGGCCGCCGAGGAGGCCTATCAGAAGGCCCGCCGCACCGCCGACGACATCGCCGCCCAGCGCCAGCAGTGGCGCGACCGGGCGGCGGCGTGCAAGGCGATCTGCGAGCAATACCCGCAATGGAGTCAGATCGACACCGAGACCGCCGACGGGCATGCCGAGCGGCTGCGCGAGCAGTACGAACTGCTGATGGCCGACAATCCCGACATCGAGGCGCTCAACGCCCGCGCCGACGAATGCTGGTCGCAGATTCAGAAACTGATGACGCGCCGCGGCGCGATCCAGACCCGCCGCGACAGCCTCGACGAGCGGCGCACCCGGCTGCTGGAGCTACAGGAGCGGCTGTCCCCGGCGTTCGTGTCCGAGCCGTTGACAGAGCTGCTGCAGCGCTACGCCGCACAGCTGCCCGTCGCGCTAGAGCTGCTCGACCCGGAACCTCACCGCGATGCGCTGTTCGCCGCGATCAAGAAGGAACGTGAACAACTGCGTGAAAGCCGCCGTCGCTCCTATGACGAATTGGCCCGCATCCTGAACACGTTCGACACGTCGTTCCCCGACGCGATTCCGAATGACTCCGACGATTTTGACGAGCGCGTGCACGACTACGTCGCGCTGTGCCGTCACATTGACGAACGCGAACTTCCCGAAGCCTACGAGCGGATGATGCGGCTGGTCACCGAGCAGGCGCCCGATGCGATCCTCACGCTGCACCGCGTCGCCGAGCAGGAGGCGCGACGGATCAGCGGCCAGATCGACCGCGTCAACACGGGTTTGGCGGCGGTGGAGTTCAACCGTGGCACCAGGCTGACGCTGCGGGCGACCCCGCGGCACCTGGTAGCGGTGGATGAGCTGACCCAGATCGTGCGGTCCATCTCGCGACGCATCGCCGAGGTCGGGCTGGGCGACAAGCAGGCGATCCTCGACCAGTACGCCGACATCCTCCGACTACGCAATCGGCTGGCCTCCACGGCGCCGGAGGACAAGGCGTGGACGCGCGACGCGCTCGACGTGCGCAACCGGTTCACGTTCGACTGCGCCGAATGGGACGTCGACACCGAGGAACTGATCCGCACGCACAGCAACGCCGGCGACAACTCCGGTGGCGAGCAGGAGAAGTTGATGGCGTTCTGCCTCGCCGGCGCGCTGAGCTTCAACCTGGCCAGCCCCGAAAGTGACAACAACAAACCGGTTTTCGCGCAGCTGATGCTCGACGAGGCGTTCTCGAAGTCCGACCCCCAATTCGCGCAGCAGGCGCTGCACGCATTCCGCAAGTTCGGCTTCCAGCTGGTGATCGTCGCGACGGTGCAGAACGCCACCACCATCGAGCCCTACATCGACAGCGTGGTGATGGTGTCCAAAACCGAACCCACCGGCGGCAACGCGCGACCGGTGGCGTCGGTGGCGACCAGGACGATCTCGGAGTTCACGTCGCTGCGACAAGAGATGCGCAAGACGGCGGAACGGGTACCAGCCGGGGTGTGAGGCACACCGGACTGGTTCGGTGGCTGGTTGTGGCGCTCCGCGGATCTTCACGCATCGGTCTGCGCGCAAACCGGGTCGAACGCTGACGCCGCGTCGTTACTCGCTGCCGTCCGTCTTCTCATCGGAGATATTGCGTCCGATTTCGTTGCGATCAGGGAGCAGGATTCGCCGCGTCGATCGGGTGACCACGGGTGGTTTGCCGTCGACGGATTTGACCGGGACGCTCGGCGGAACCGTCAAGCGGCCTTTGACCGGCTGGCCATTGGGCACGCCCGGGGCGGTCACCCGCTTTTCGGCCGGCTTTTCCTTGCTGCCCCCGGTGCCGCCGGCACCCATTGCGCCCGGCGGCATCATGGGCATGCCGGTCGCCCCCATCGGTGTGGAGCTCGACGGTGTGCCACCCGTGGACATCGTCGATGCGGGCTTGGTCGGCGCCCCGGCAGGAGTAGTGGGCGGCGATGACGTCGGCACCGGCGGCGGGCCCAGATAGCCCGTCGGGATGGTGCCACCGCCACCGCCACCGCCGCCTGTGCCGAGCTCACCAGCTCCGCCGCCGCCAAGACCGGGTTCGCTTTCAAGACTGTCGACCAGCCTGGCCCCGTCCGCGGCCTCCAAGCCCTCAACGCCGGCGGATTGCTGAAGCGCGCCCATCAGCGGCTGCAGCGCGCCCTGCCCGGCCTGCAGCGCCTGCTGGGGTACTTGCGTCAGCGGGCCGAGCACACCGCCGAGCGCACCGCTGAGCGCACCGCCGATGCCCGATGCCATCTGCGGGATCATTTGGGCCATTCCGTCGGCGCCCACGCCTTGGAACTGTTGGGCGGCATCGGCCTCATTCGCCGGGAACTTCGCCGCGGCATCGGCCGCGTGGGCTCGACGATCGGCATCATCGGCGGCGATCTCGCCGTTTACGGGTCCCAGATCGGCGTTGGTGGCCATGCCAAATCCCGCCATCGCAGCATCAACCGGTGACGTTCCGCCAGGGTGGACAGGTCCGGGTGCCAGCGGTATCGGCGCCGGCATGCCTGTCGCGTGGCCATAGCTTTCCGGAACGGAGTTGATGGTCATGTGGGTCTCCTCATTGACATCGCCGCCATTGCCCAGGCTAGGTGATAGTTCGCTCCCGTGCGGTTGCCGTCGATCAGGGCGTCAATGGCTGCCAGCAGCATCCAATCGGTGGCCTCGGCCAAATCATGGTGCGGGTATGCCGCCAGAACCGAACGGTGAATGTCGCTGGCCCTGTCGCGCAGCAACTCCGCCTCGTTGTCCGGCACCCCGTAATTGCGTGCGGCGGCCACCGCCACCACCTGCGCAACCCGGGGCAAGCCGTCGCGGCGACGCACGTGCTCGGCCAGCGTTGGCCCGAGCTCGTCGATCTCGGGAGCGATCCGCGCCGCGCGGTCCCCGGCCAGTTTCGGCGCGTCTCTTCCCGGCTCGCCAATGTAGCCGTGCGGTTGGTGCACTGCCGAGATGGTGACCGCACCCAGCAAGTCGACCGCGCCGATATCACTGCGCCGCGTGGCCGGTTCCAACAGGGTCACGTGCGAGGGCAGCCGAACATGGGGTGGAATCCAACCGCCAGCAAGGTCGGTGACCAGCAGCGTGGTTCGTCCGTCGTCGCGTAGTCCGGCGGCCCACGATAGTCCCGGTTCTTGACGGGCTACCGCATCGACGATGCGACGCAAGCGTTGCTGCTCGGCAGATCGTTTCGCTGAGTCGCCAGTCACCGCCCCGGTGGCGGCAGCGGCAGTCGCGCCGGCCATCGACGTCGGCCCGCTCGTCGTTTGAGCCTGGGCGGCATCGTGGGCGGCGGATTTTGCGACCGGTGACACCATCGACCCACCGGCGGACGGCGACGATGAGAGTGAGGCCACCGGCGCGCCTGACACTGGGCCGGTCGGTGCTGAAGGGACGGCTGGCGGCGCAACGGTCGGTGGACGCAGATCAGAGCCGTAGGCGGGCAGCGGCCCCGCGGGCGCCCCGACCGCCGGTGCTACCGATCCAGTGACCGGGCCGCCGGCCATCATCGGGGCTACGGTCGTCACGCCGCCGGTCATGTCGCTGGTCGGTGGTGCCACGGGCGGAGGGCTTGTGGGGGCCGCACCAAGGCCTGCGTCTGGAACATGGGTGAAACCCGCACCAGTGGCTGGGACGGTCGAGGGGGGTATGAGCGGCGCCGCCGGGGGAGCGGTCGTCGGGGGCGGGGGCTCGGTGGCCGCGGTCATTGCGCCGGCAGATATGGAGTTCGCACCGGCTGCCGCCGGGGCGCCCGTCGACATTCCATTTGTAAAAGACTGTGCCAGGGACTGTGGCGATAAAGGGGGAGCAGACGCCGCAGGTGTCGAGACGCCGGGGATTGATGGGCCTCCGACGCCGACCGCGGGGGCACCGGGCTGGAGGGGCGGTGGTGCTAGTGGTGGTGGGGTGTTGCCCGGTGGAAAGGGATTTTGTAGCCCCTGGGGCCCCCCGTATGGTGACGCTGGCAGTGAGCCGGATGGTGTATCCCCTCCGGATGTGCCTGATGGTGTCAACGGACCGCCGTATGCGAGCGCTGGTGGTGGGTCAACTGGCGTATCGGTACCCGATGTGGCCCCCGGCGTCCGGGGGCCGCCGTATGCGAACGCAGGCGGCGAGGGAAGTTTGACGTTTTCGGCAGAGAACGGCCGGGACGGCGGCGGCTCATCGAGATTCACATCGTGCGCTTGCAGCCATGTTCGCGCGCTGCCGCCGATCGTTGCGTCAAGCACGCTCTGAGTTGCGTCGATGATGTTGGATATTGCGGTTGCCCCCGCGCTGGCGGCATCTGCGTTGCTCTGAGCGATGACGGCATTCACTGCCGCAACTTTTGCTTCGATCGGTCTAATGCCGGACAGAATGCGATCGATATCCTCATTGCCCGAATGAGCGATGTCGGTTAATCGGTCACGCAAATTCGCAACTGCATCGGCGACGCGATCACTCTGCCGACTCTTGACCTTGCACTGGTCGCTGATCGTGACAAGGCGTTGTTCGCCTCGCCAGTAGCGGCCCGTCAAATCGTCGGCGGTGCGTCCGCGATTTACGGCTAACCGCGATCGTTCGTTTTGTAGGTCGCGCGCCTCGTTGTCCTTGTGTTCCCCCGCCTGGCGCCAATGAGTAACACCGTTCGCGGGAGCTACTGGTGGCGCGGGCCACCAAGCACCCACCAGCCATGCTGACCATCTGCCGGGCGGGAGGTCAGCCCCCACTGCACAACGCCTTCATGCGCGCATCTTTGACGTTGACGTCACTAATCGCTGCTTGAAGCGCAGGATCGTTGAACTGCAAGTAGCTGCCCATGGCATTGGTGCTCGTGTACGCCTCGGCCAGAGCAAGGGCGGCATCACGGTCGCCCGGCGCGAGCGCCGGAGCTTGACTTACCGCTTGTTCCAGCATCACAGCCGCGTTGACGCCGGCGGCAGATGCAAGCGCTGGGTTGTCGCCATTGGTTTCTATCTGGACTTGACGAGCGGCCAATCCATAAATGTCACACAACTTCCGGTGCGCGGAAGCGGTTTCCGCCGGGGTAAACGGTGATGGGTTCGTGTTAGGGGGGGCGGATCCTGCGTTCCCTGGGCGCGTGAGTGCCACAACTAGTGCTGCGGCCCCGAGCACAACACCCACTATGGCGATGATGGCCAGGGCGACGAGTGGCCACGTGCGCGGGCTTGCTACCGGCTGGGGGGGATAGTTCGGTACCCATTGCGCGGCGGGTGGGGGGTTAGTAGTCACGCCACAAGGCTATTCGTTGCCGTAAATGTGCTGCCGTGAGTGGAGCATGGGTCGTCGTTGATGACCTTCGCGAGGATGCGTCGGCGGTGGTGGTAGCCAGAATCGAGCTGACATGTCGTCAGCCATGATATGAGCCTCCCGTCGCTGGCGCTGATCTTGCGGTCCAATCGTGGATTGGATACGCGCATGGGGCAACTCACTCGCCCGTGTGGAGATATCGGCGGGTGGGTCTGCCGCACTGATAGGCGGCAGCTTCGGTTACGCGGCCTGGGTGGCGCGGCTGATCATGATTGCTTCGAATCTGACGGGGGCAACCGGCCAAGAGCGACTTGCCGACGGCGGCGGTGGTAGGTGCGTTTCGGTCCAGGTAGCGATCGCGATGCGCAGGTGCTCGCGGGTTTCCCAGCGGCGGCGACCGAGCACGTTCTTTCGCAGGAGGCTGAAAAACGACTCCATAGCGGCGTTGTCGCCGGCGGCCTGGACGCGACCCATGGCGCCGCCCCCGCCGACCATGTCGTGGCGGGCCAGAGCGTGGACGAATGTATTGCTGCGATGGTGGCTACCCCCGTGGATCGGTTGATTGTGCTGGCAACGCGGCCGTGGCGCCCCTTTTGCCGCCGTTTGAGACCGGGGGGAATACCGGTTCTAGCGCCGCACGTGAGAATTCCGCGCGTTGCTCCGCTGACGGTGAATCCAGAGGGACGCCGAGTAAGACGGCAACGGCCGACAGGGCACCTTCCGGCCATGTCTCGGAGCGAGGTGGGGCCCGCCGTTCGGGTAGCGGGTGGTGGCCGTGACCTGGGTGAGGCCATTCCTGTCGCGGCCTATGCGCACTCTCGTGGCTGTTGGGCTGCGTCGATGTCGATGACAGATGTGGTTGCCACACCTCCAGGAGTGCGCGAGGGGGCCGATGCTTCCGCAGTCCCTTCTCCGGAGTGCAGGAGCGTCGAGTGAATGGCGACAACTCATGCCGTAAGGCAGAATTCGCGCGTGGCTCCCTCCGGCGTCGACTCCGTAAGATGTCCACCGCCGGTGGCCCGGGTGGCTGCCGAAGAGTCGTCATCAGCGGCGCCACGAGGCAGGAGCCGGTACGTTTTCGCCGATATGGATGACCCAAAACCCCGGAGGGTGCAGTGCAGCTTCGCTACATAGGCATCCCTCTGCTGATCGCCGAAGCCGGTGGTGATCCGTGGGCGATAGATCAAAGCCTTCAAGCGGGTCGCCCGGCGCAGATTTCGGACCTGGGGGCGGCGTTTCATGCTGCCGGCCGGTGCACCGCGGAGGCGGACGCCGCGTTTGATCAGGCCCGGCGCCGCTTCGAGGAAGCCTGGAATCGGCAGAACGGCGAGCACCCGATCAACGACTCCGCTGAGGTGCAGAGAGTTGCCCAGTCGCTGGGCGCCCAGTCTCTGGAATTACCCAAGATCGGGGTGGATCTGGAAAACATCGCCGCCGCCTTGGCCGAGGTGCAGCGATCCTCGAGTGGGAAGATCGCTGGACTCGAGGGTCAGCTGCGGCAACTCGATGATGAGATCGGCCAGGCAGTGATGCTTGAGAGAAACCACCAGCTCACCGCTGAGGACAAGGCAGCACTGGATGCTTTCATGCACGCGTGCGAAGACGACGCGATTCGCGACACCCAGGCTGCCCTGGCTGAGCTGAATTCGATCCGCGACGGGTATTCAAATTTCCTGAGAACCGCGGAGAAAAGTCTGGCTGTCGACGGGTTGGACCCCGCTCGGATTTGGGGCGCCGACAATCACGAGCCTGAGTCGGCTGAACAAGCTGAACAAGACGTCCATGATGCACTCGCTGGTGACCAAGGTGCGGCTGGACGAGTCAATGCTGTACTGGGTTCTATCACCCCCGATCAGTTGGCGGGCAAGGTTCCGTTGACCGCCGAGCAGGCCTCGGTGTTGAGCCAGTTGCAAGCTCAAGAACACGGCATGTCCGTTGGGGCGCTCACGGCCACAGAGCAGCGCCTGGGCGCACAAAGGGCCATGATCGCCGATTCTTGGCAGCTGATGAGCAACCCGAATATCAGCTTCCCCAAGACTCCGCTGACCGTCGGGGCCAAGCAGGGTTCCGACACGGTAAAAGGTGGTGTTACGCAATTGCCTGAAAGTGTCCAGCAGGCGTTGAATTCGCCGGGAGTGCTCTTCACACATCAAATGAACGACATCGCCGGTGTCGTCAAGGACGGGGACAGGGGCTTTCAGACGAATACCGAGTTGGATCGCGCAATGATTCACAAGGCATTGGTCATGATGGACACGCCGATCTGGCATGCCGACCCTGCCAGCCAGGGCCAAGACGTCGAACGCGATCCCGCTTTGGACCCGGCGGTCTCCAATGTCCTCTCGGCGGTCTCGCCGGATCACCAGGTGGTGCATGACACCATCACCGGCGCCGACCACGACAAGTTCCTGAAAAACATCACCCACCATTACTGGAAAGACAACGGCCAAGGTGTTGGGTCGCTGTTTTCGTGGACCGGAGATCCGGCGGTGGTGCAAGGGCCGGAGGAAGGGATCGCCGCCGACACCGCCCACGCCTACAGTTCATACATCGGCCGCAACCAGCAGGAGTTGCTGCATCTTCCGGGGAACCACACCCTTGGCCAAGTGAACCCGAATTTGGTCCGCGACATGGCCCACGGGCTGGGGCCCTACGTCAACAACATCGCCGAGACATCTGGGGGATTACCCGGATTCGGGAAACCGCTCGACAGTGAAACCCTGTCTGGTGCGCTACCGGTGGCCAAGGGTGTCTTCTCGGTGCTGAGCAGCGACAACGAGGCCGCCCAGTACTTCAACGGGCAGGCATACGCGCAGGCTGTGCTTCACGAGGGCGCCTTTGCCGCTGATCCCACGCATTCGGGTTACAACCAGCATCTGTACGACGCCGCAACGTTGCGGGCGCTGGTCGACGTCGGCACACACAACGCCTTTCAAGCCAACGAGGACAATGGCTATCACCAGGGTGTCTCGGAATACCAGTCCAAGAAATCGGCGTATGAAACGGGCTTACAAGGTCTCACCGCAGCTGGTGGCTTTGTCCCCGGGGTCGGCCGCATCGCTGGTCCTACCATCGGCGTCCTGGGCCAGAACCTGGAAAATGGCATCCTCGGGCCAGCGCCGACCCCGCCGACCGAAAATCCGATACAGCCCATGTCTTTGGGCATGGCCGACCAGGAGATCCTCAACGCCATGCTCGGAACGGGACATACCGTCACCGGGTTGCCGCCCGGTTACATCGTCTACGACGACGACCACCCCAACGGGCGCATCGCGACGCTGGAAGAACTTGAGCCGCAAGGCGTTACCCCCGGTCAATACAGCAACGTCATTGGTCCCGCTTTGTCGCAGTCGCTCGAACCCAGGCCACCCAGCGAGAGCTTGTCCCCGGATACGGCGTTGGTCAGCCGCTACGACGATATCGTCGGTGTCCCGCACCCCGATCAGGGCAGGAAGTGATGCGAATCCGATCCGAGTTGCGAAGCCTCGCAGCATTTTTGGCGGTTGCTGTGCTGTTGGTCGGCGGATGCGGTTCGGGTGGGCGCTCGGGTGAGGGTTCGGCCAGTACGTCTGCGGCGCCACCGGCGGGCTGGCCTGCGGCGCTGGATGATTTCACCATGGTGTGGACGGCCGAACCCGGTATCGACGTGACCGCGTGGCCGGCGGTGGTGGTTCGCGCCTACACCGAGTCGTTTGTGCTGGCCTCAATCATGAACGATGACAAGTATCTGTATCCGGGTTTTAGGCAGTCGGTTGATCCCAACAAATCCATCGATGATCCGATCGGCACACAGTATCTGTGGCCCAGGAAGTACTACCCGCAGCGCCCGTGGGTGGGCACCCAGCGCGAACACATTCTGTCGGTGACGGCGTCCGGTCGCGACATCACGGTAATAGTCTGCGAATACACGTTCGGCGCCGCCAGCGAAGGTCGCTTTGGCCGAAGGTACGCACCGCGTGCTGTTGGGCCGGACCCGTACAAGGGTATCGAAAGCTTGCGGATCACCATGACGGCTCCGGCCAAGCCTGTTCTGCCGCTGCCCGCCCAGCAGGGGCCGGCGCGCGCGCCGTCGGTCGATGTTTTCGCCGGTTGGAGGATCACCAGCCACCAGGGCGGGTGGTTCGCTCGATCTGGAGTAGGGTCGGACTGGCCGCATGTTATCGAAGACCAAGACACCTGTCTCGCGAAGGCGCCCCCGCACCCCGACTTTGTGTCCGGCGAGGAATATGATCGGTCGTTGTTTCCGACCCTACCGGCGTCTCCTGGCTGGCCGTCAGTGAGCGCGAATGCATGAGAAAGGCAAGCCTCGCAGCGTTTTTGGGGTGAAGGTTCGACGAGTACGCCTGCGGCGCCGCCGCGGGCTGGCCTGCGGCGCTGGACGATTTCACCCTGGTGTGGACGGCTGAACCCGGTATCGACGTGACCGCTTGGCCCGCTGTGGTGGCGTGCGTGTGCACCGATGAGTCCGGTTCGGTTGAGGTAGGGCCACTGAGCTGAGACGACGGGACGGTGGCGCCCAAGGCGGAGAAGACAGTTCCGGGACTACCGAGGTCGGCTCAGAACTCCGCTTACACCTTCCAACCGTCCTTGCAACACTTCGACAACATCTCTCGATGTCGGCGCGCTGGCGTGTCAAGGTAGCGCATGCCCGGCAGCCGATGGATGAAGGGCGCCGTCGTCATCGGCGTGTTCGGGGTGATGTTGACGACCATCCCGCCGGTGGCCGCCGATACCTCCGGGGTGGTGGCTCCGCCCTCGCCAACCGCGCCGTGCGACGCCATCAGCCCCATCGCGGTCCCGTGTGTTGCGCTCGGCAAGGCCACCGATGCGTTCGGCGCCGAATGCCGCCGGGTCGGCATAGCCGACGCGCACTGTGTTCTGCCATTGGCGCACAAGGTAACTCAGGCCGCACGGGACGTCTACCTGCAATCTTGGGTCCACCGCGTGGCGCAGTTCCAGTACGCGCTGCAGGACGCGTTGCCGCTACGGCAGGCCCAGTGGCTGGGCACCCACAACTCGTTCAACAGCCTCAGCGAGTCTTTCACGCCCTCGCATGCCGACTCGAACCAACAGCTGTCGCTGGCGCAGCAGCTCGACATCGACGTCCGTGCGCTGGAGTTGGACCTGCACTACATCCGGCGGCTCGACCTCGTCGGCGGACGTGGGGTGACGGTGTGTCACGGGCTCGGACCGGACAAGGCCAACCTGGGCTGCACCACCGAACCGGCCTTTGGCAACGTGCTACCCGAAATCGCCAACTGGCTCGGCACGCCGGCACATTCCGATCAGGTCATCCTGCTCTACCTCGAAGACGAGTTGAAGGACGCGCGCGCGTACGCCTCGGCGGTTGGCACCCTTGAGGGTGTCTTGCGTCGTCCGGACGGCAGCAGCCTCATCTACCGACCCAACCCGGCCCAGCGCGCCGCAGACGGCTGCGTGCGGCTGCCGCTTAACCTGTCGCGCAATGACGTTCGCGCATCTGGTGCGCAGGTTGTGGTGGTCGGCTCGTGTGCATCCGGGTGGGCGTCGGATGTGTTCAACTGGGACGGTGTCGAGGTGGAGAAGGGCTCCACCTCCGGCTACCGGGCCTACCCGGCTTGCGACGCCACCTACGGCGCGGGCACCTATGCCTCCAGACTGGTCCGCTACTACGAGGACTCCACTTTGGTCTCCGCCCTGGTCAAACCGACCCGGCCGCCGACGGATCCGGAAGCACTCGCACCGGCGAAAGCCAAAGCCATGACCGACTGCGGCGTCAATCTGTTTGGCTTCGACCAGCTGCTGCCAGAGGACGGACGGATCCAGGCGTCGCTGTGGAGTTGGGCACCAGATGAACCTCGCGCCGGCGCCGGCGAGTGCACCTTGCAGGACCGGGACGGACGTTGGGTGTCGGCGCCGTGTACCGACCCGCACCCCGCGGCCTGCGTGACCGCGGCGGGAACATGGGCGGTGACCTCGACGGCCGTCACGTTCGCGGGTGCTCCGTTGGCCTGCACCGCCGCTGGGGCCGATTTTGCACTGCCCCGATCCGGTGATCAGAACGCCCGGTTGCACGCCGTGTCCAGCTCGGTCGGGGGTGCGTGGGTGCAATACACCCTCTCGCCGGGAACCTGACGCGCGCAGGGTGGTCAGCGGCCCTAACGGCCAAAGAATCCCGATTGCCCCGTGCGGGTGTTGATGGCGCCGGAATCGTACTTGCCGGAGTTCATGAAACCGGAGATGTAGCCACCGCTACCCGAGTTGAAGAAGCCGACGTTGGAACCGCCGCCGCCAGCGCCGACGCCGGACCCCGCCACGCCTCCGATGCCAGGTTCGCGATCGATGAGCGGAAAGACTGCGCCGCCGCGCCCAATTCATCGGACAACCCAGCCCAGGCCGCCGACGCCTGCAACATCGGTCCCGAACCCGCGCCGGAATAGATCAACAATGAATTGATCTCAGGCGCCCGCATAACGTAATTCATTCCCAGTGAAGCCTTCCCCCGTGCACACCGATGCGAGTCGCCAATTCGGCGATCACGAAAGCCCATTTGCCGCAGGGGCAGAAACTTGGTTTCCGAAATCCGGGCTGATCCGCTCACGAACTGCGTCTGACAGCCGCCGGTGGTTTCTGAGTGACCCCCGCGTCATGACGACGTCGACGGGGGAGTGGGCTAGTCGCCGCGGTCAAGCAGCGACGAGGACCCCAGCACCCGCTGGATCTCGACTTCGATGACCACCCGTCGCGGGTTGGGCCGGGGGGTGCGATAGCGCTGTGCGTAACGCAATTCCGCGTCACGCACAGCGTCGAGGTCGTTGTTCACCAGGGCATTGCCTTCCAGTGACAGCCACCGCGCACCATCTACCTGGCTGAGCACAGCGATCCCGCCCCGGTCAGCGTTGACCGCCTTCTGGGAACCACCGGTGGTGATGACGCGTGCGATGTGGGTGTGGGGATCGAAGGTGAACCCCACCGCCACCACGTGAGGTGAGTTGTCGGCCCGTAGCGTGGTCAACATGGCCAAATGGCGCTCGGAGAGAAACGCCAGCGCGTCATTGGTAAGCCGGGTAGTCGTCTTGGCCATCGCTACCCACGCTAGCGCAGGTGATAATCGCAGCCGTGGACGACACGAGCGCAGGTCCGGTGGTAATTTTCGGCGGTCGCAGCGAGATCGGCAGTGAACTCGCGCGCCGGCTGGCTCCGGGGGCGACGGTGATACTGGCGGCGCGGGGCGCCGACCGGCTTGACGTGCAGGTCGCCGCCCTGAAGACCGCCGGTGCGGCGGCGGTGCACACCCGCGAGTTCGACGCCGACGACGTGGCCGGCCACGGCCCGTTGGTTGCCTCGATCGTCGCCGATCACGGGCCGATCGGTACCGCGGTGCTGGCTTTCGGGATTCTGGGTGATCAGGCGCGTGCGGAGCGCGACGCCGAGCATGCCATCGCCATTGTGCACACCGATTACGTCGCTCAGATCAGTCTGCTCACCCACCTGGCGGCGGCGATGCGGTCCGCCGGGCGCGGGGCGCTGGTGGTGTTCTCCTCGGTGGCCGGGGCGCGGGTACGTCGCGCTAACTATGTCTACGGATCGGCCAAGGCCGGCCTGGACGGCTTCGCCAGCGGATTGGCCGACGCGCTGCACGGCACCGGGGTGCGGTTGCTGATCGTGCGGCCCGGTTTCGTCATCGGGCGGATGACCGAGGGTATGGCCCCCGCACCCCTATCGAGCACCCCGGACCAGGTGGCCGCCGCCACCACGCGGGCGCTGGCCAAAGGCCGGCGCACCGTCTGGATTCCGTGGGCGCTGCGACCGATGTTCTTCGTGCTGCGGCTACTGCCGCAATTCGTGTGGCGAAAGATGCCGCGATGATCGTCGTGGTCGGTATCGGCGCCGACGGCATGCCCGGGCTATCCGATGCGTCGCGCTGCGAACTGCAAAGAGCCACAATAATTTACGGCTCCAAACGGCAGCTTGACCTGCTCGATGAGACGGTCACCGCCAGCCGTCGTGAGTGGCCTTCGCCGATGCTGCCGGCGCTGCAACAACTGCCCGCCGATGGACCCGACATCCACGTTGTCGCTAGCGGCGATCCACTGATGCACGGCATCGGCGGCACCCTCATCCGGCTGTTCGGCTCCGAACACGTCAGGGTCGTGCCGCACGTTTCCGCGGTGACGCTCGCGTGCGCCCGGATGGGCTGGAACGTGCATGACACCGAGGTGATCAGCCTGGTCACCGCGCCGCCGCACACCGCGCTACGCCGCGGCGGGCAGGCGATCGTCTTGTCCAACAGCAAGACCACGCCCTCGCAGCTGGCGGCGCTCCTGCACGCGCACGGCCGTGGCGACTCCGAATTCAGCGTGCTCGAACAGCTCGGCGGTCCGGCCGAGCGGCACCGCCACGGCACCGCCGGAAAGTGGGCCGCCGACGCCCCCGTCGACGTTGACGACCTCAACGTCATCGCCATCCGCTATCTGCCCGAGGCGCGGGTACTGGCGCCGCCCGACGACGCCTTCGCTCACGACGGCCAGATCACCAAACACGGCATCCGCGCGCTGACCGTGGCGGCCCTGGCGCCGCGGCCGGGTGAGCGACTATGGGACGTCGGCTCGGGCTCGGGCAGCATCGCCGTCCAGTGGTGCCGCAGCTGGCCGGGCTGCACCGCGGTGGCTTTCGAGCGTGACGAGCGGCGCCGGGCCAACATCGAATCCAACGCGGTGTCCTTCGGGGTTAGCATCGATGCGCGCGGCGAAGCGCCGCTGGCGTTCGAGGGCACCGCCGAACCATCGGCGATCTTCCTCGGCGGTGGCCTGACCCAGCCCGGTTTGCTCGACAGTTGCCTGGGCCACCTGCCCACGGGCGGGCGCCTGGTCGCCAACGTGGTCACCGCGGAGTCGGAAGCCGCGTTGGTGCACGCGCACTCGCGCCTCGGCGGCCAGCTGCGACGGTTCCAGCACTATCAGGGCGAGCCGCTGGGCGGCTTCACCGGCTGGCGCCCGCAGATGCCGGTCACCCAATGGGCGGTGACCAAGCGATGACGGTCTATTTCATCGGCGCCGGGCCGGGGGCGGCGGATCTGATCACGCTGCGTGGTCAGCGGCTGCTCCAAAGCTGCCCGGTGTGCCTGTACGCAGGCTCGATCATGCCCGATGACCTACTCGCTTACTGTCCGGTTGAGGCGAAAGTCGTCGACACCGGTCCGCTCACCCTCGAGCAGATCATCACCGAACTCGCCGCCGCTCACGCCGCCGGCCACGACGTGGCCCGGCTGCACTCGGGTGACCCGTCGCTGTACAGCGCGCTGGCCGAGCAGTGCCGCCGACTCGACGCGCTGGGCATCGGCTACGAAATCGTTCCGGGCGTACCGGCGTTCGCCGCTGCCGCGGCCGCACTCAAGCGGGAGTTCACCGTGCCCGGGGTGTCGCAGACCGTCACGTTGACCAGGATTTCCACCCTGTCCACCCCGATGCCGCCGGGGGAGGACCTGGCTGCCCTGGCCAAGCCCGGCGCCACGCTGGTGCTACACCTGGCCGCCGCGCAGATCGATGCCATCGTCCCGCAACTGCTGGCCGGAGGCTACCGACCCGAAACACCCGCCGCGGTAGTCGCTTTCGCCAGTTGGCCGCAACAGGCCGTGCTGCGCGGCACGCTGTCCGACATCGCCGCACAGATGCACAACGCCAACATCACCAAGACCGCGGTCATCGTCGTGGGCGACGTGCTGGCGGCCGACGGCTTCACCGACAGCTACCTGTACTCGGTGGCCCGCCGGGGGGCGCATTGACGCGGCTATTGCTGCTCGGCGGCACCAGCGAGGGGCGCGCTCTGGCCGCCCGGCTACATCCGCGGGTCGACCTGGTCAGCTCGCTGGCCGGGCGGGTGCCCGACCCCGCGCTGCCGGTTGGCCCGGTGCGCATCGGCGGGTTCGGCGGTGTCGACGGGCTGCGACGCTGGCTCGTTGACGAGCGCATCGACGCCGTGGTGGACGCCACCCATCCGTTCGCGGCGACCATGACCGCCCACGCCGCCCAAGTCTGTGCCGAACTGGCTTTACCCCACATCGTCTTGGCTCGCCCACCGTGGGATCCCGGGGCGGCCCTGGTGGTGAGATCCGACGTCGAAGCGGCGGAATCGGTAGCACAACAACGGTTCTCGCGGATATTTCTGACCACCGGCCGATCCGGCACGGCGGCCTTCATCGACAGCGACGCATGGTTTCTGATTCGCGCGGTCACCGCGCCTGACGGCGCCTCGTTGCCGCGTCGTCACCAGCTGGTGCTCTCCCGGGGGCCATACCACTACGACGACGAGGTGAGGCTGCTGCGTGAACACCGGATCGACGCACTGGTCACCAAGAACAGCGGCGGCGCCATGACCCGCGCCAAACTGGACGCCGCTGCCGCACTCGATGTCCCGGTGGTGATGGTGGCGCGACCGCGGCTACCGGCGGGCGTGAGCAGTGTCGGCACGGTCGAGGAGGCCGCCGCTTGGGTCGCGCGCCTGCGCTAGCTACGTCAGCCGGTTAGATCGTCGCGCTCGTTGTCGGCGAGCAGCGCGTCGCGCGCCCGGGCGACACGGGACCGGATGGTCCCCACCGGGCAGCCGCACACGGCGGCGGCGTCGGTGTAGGACAGGCCCAGCAGCTGGGTCAACAGCAGCGCCTCCCGCTGATCGGAGGTCAGCTGGGCGATCATCGTGGTCACTTCCACCAGGTCTTCGAAGCCGCGAGCGCGCCGTCCACGGTCAAGGAGCAGCTCGGGGTCCACCCCGTGTGCGGCGCGGGGCCGTGCTTGCAGGTGGCGGATGTGATCGGCCACCACCCGCCGTGCGATCGCCAGTAGCCAGGTTCGAGCGCTGGACCGCCCGCCGAACCGCCGGATGGCGCCGATGGCGCGCAGGAAGGTCTCCTGGGTCAGATCGTCGGCGCTGCCCGCGTCCGACAGGTAGGCCACAAAACGCCACACGTCGTGCTGGGTGGCTTTGATGAATGCTTCGAATGCGCGCGCGTCACCATCCGCGGCCGCCAGAGCCAATGCTGTGACGGCCTCGTCGTCCGGTGACGTGGTCATGGGCAAATACCTTAGCCGGGCAGGTGCAGCGCCCTACGACCGGCCGTCGTAGAGCGCCGCGGCGGGGCCGCCCCACGCCGCAGCGCCGGGGAAGCGACACGCTGAAACCGGGATCGTGGCACACTCGTTCGCGATATGCGTCCCTCAAACCCGCGGTCGGCGGTAAACCGGCGTCAGTTGCTAGCGGCGATGGCTGCGTTGCTCCCGCTTTCGGCATGCGCCAAAGCGGCCAGTGATCAACACATGGCCTCGACGATGGCGGTGCCCAGCCCGGACCTCGAAAGCCGCTTTGCTGAACTCGAGCAGAAGTACGAGGCACGACTGGGGGTGTACGTGCCGGGAACCGGCGCGACGGCGGCGGTCGAGCATCGCGGCGATGAACGATTCGCCTTCTGCTCCACGTTCAAGGGGTTGCTCGGTGCCGCGGTCCTGCACCGGTATCCGATTGCCCATCTCGACACGGTGATCACCTACAACAGTGCCGATATCCGGTCGACGTCGCCGATCACCGAGCAGCATCTGGAAACCGGGATGAGCATCGGCGGGCTGTGCGATGCGACGATTCGCTACAGCGACGGCACCGCGGCCAATCTGTTGTTCCAGGACATCGGCGGTATCGCGGCCTTCAACGAGTACCTGCGGAGCCTGGGTGACTCGGTAAGCCGGCTTGATCAGATGGAACCAGAGCTGAACCGCAATCCGCCCGGAGACGTGCGCGACACCACCACCCCCCATGCGATCGCTATGGACTATCAACAGGTGGTTCTCGGTGACGCGTTGCCCCCCGAGAAGCGCGACAAGCTGATCGACTGGTTGGGGCGCAGCACCACCGGTGCCAAGCGGATCAGGGCCGGATTCCCGGCTGACTGGCGGGTGATCGACAAGACCGGCTCGGGCGAATACGGACGGGCCAATGACGTCGCGGTGGTGTGGTCACCGGGTGGCACGCCCTACGTGGTGGCGATCATGACCGATCGAGTCGGCGGCGGCCCCGAGGCCCCCTGGTGTGATCCGCTGGTAGCCGACGCGGCCAAGTGCGTGGCCGACGTTCTCGCACAGTGGTCTGCCTGAGCCTGTATTTGCCTGAATTGGCCGGCGGCGTGCGCTAGCCGCATGTATTGGCATCGTCTTGGTTCGCTCCGCCGGCCTTCAGATATACCCTACGGGGTATGGTATAAATGGTCGTCGGACGGATGTCGTGAGCGAAGGAGGGGACGGGTGAGTTGGCGCATGTCAGCAACTGATCGTCCCGTGTCGTGCGGGCATGCGTGGGGCGCTGAAAGTGGTGTTGACGTGGTCAGGGCGGGGCGTTCTTTGGGCCTGATGACCACCGCTCGCAGGGGCAAATGGCCCTATTCCACGCGACAGCGGGCGAGCCAGACTAATTCGGTGGCTAGGGGCCATGAGCGAAGGGAAACGTAAGTGTTCACCTTTCTGAAGCGGGCGTGGGTGCCGATCGTTGTTGTTATCGCGGTCGCCATCGGGGGCACAGCGGTCGATCGTCTTCGGGGTGTGTTCGGCTCCGACGAGATCTTCTCGTCGGCCGGCAGCAGCGTGGAGACCATCGTGCCGTTCAACCCAAAACAAGTGACCTACGAGGTTTTTGGGCCAAGTGGTACGGCCGGCAGCGTGAGTTATCTGAACAAGAACGCCGAGCCCGAGGAAGCGGATTTCAGCACCCTGCCCTGGACCCGCACGATCACGACGACAATCCCGGCGATCATCGCCAACATCGTGGCGCAGGGCAACAGCGACAGCATTGGTTGTCGCATCACCGTCAACGGTGACGTCAAGGACGAGCAATCCGCGCAGGGACACCACGCCCAGACCTTCTGCTTGGTGAAAGCAGCATGAGCGGCAAGAGCGGCAACGACCGCCCCCGATTCATGCGGATGGTGCGCGCGTTCGCGATACCGATCATCCTGATCTGGCTGTTGCTGACCATCGCGGTCAATGTCTTCGTGCCGCAAATCGAGTTTGTCGCAAGGGATAACGCGGTGACGATGTCGCCGCAAGATGCGCCCGCGATGATCGCCGCCAAGCGCATCGGCAAGACGTTCCACGAGTCTGACTCGGACAGCATCGTGATGATCGTCCTCGAGAGCGACAAGGAACTCGGCGACGCCGCACACCGCTATTACGACGGCCTGGTGCAAAAGCTGGAGGCCGACACCGAACACGTCCAGCACGTCCACAACCTGTGGGCGGACCGAATCACGGCCGCGGGTGTTCAAAGTGGCGACGGCAAAGCCGCCTACGTGCAACTGAACATCGCGGGAAACCAAGGCAGCACCCTGGGCAACGAGTCTGTCGACGCGGTGCGCGCCATCGTGGACCGGTCACCGCCACCTGACGGAATGCGGGTCTACATCACCGGTCCGGCGGCTTTGACCACGGACATGAACGAGGCCGCCGACAAGAGCATGTTCAAGATGATGGGCGTGACCGGCGTGGTCATCATGATCATGCTGTTCATCGTCTATCGCTCGGTCAGCACGGTGCTGCTGGTGTTGGCGATGGTCGGTTTCGAGATGGGCACCGCGAGGGGAGTCATCGCACTGCTCGGGCACCACCATTTGCTGGGGTTCTCGACGTTCGTCGTGGCCATGTTGTCATCGCTGGCAATCGCGGCGGGCACCGACTACGCGATATTTCTCATCGGCCGTTACCAAGAGGCACGCCAGGCCGGTGAAGATCGCGAGACGGCCTACTATTCGATGTTCCGCGGCACCTATCACGTGATCTTGGGCTCGGGGCTGACGATCGCCGGCGCAACATTCTGTCTGCACTTGGCGCGGCTGTCCTACTTCAAGGCACTGGGCATCCCCTCTGCGTTGGGGTTGTTGGTTGTCATTGCCGGTGCGCTGACGGCGGCGCCGGCCATCGTCGCGGTGGCCACCCGGTTCGGCCTGCTCGATCCGCGACGGATGATCAAGGTCCGCGGCTGGCGGCGCATCGGTACCGCGACCGTCCGCTGGCCTGGGCCGGTCTTCGTGGCGTCACTGCTGATTGCCCTGGTCGGGATGATGGTCGTGCCGGGCATGAAGATCAGCTACAACGATCGCTACTACATCCCGCGTAACTTGCCGTCCAACGTTGGGTACGTCGCCGCGGAGCAGCATTTCAGTGCGGCGAGACTGAATCCCGACATCCTGATGATCGAGGGCGATCATGACATGCGTAATTCGGCGGACATGATTCTGCTGGACCGGATCGCCAAGGAGGTGTTCCGGGCACCGGGTATCGCGCGGGTGCAAAGCATCACCAGGCCCCTGGGCAGCCCCATCGAGCACTCGTCGATTCCGTTCCAGGTCAGCATGCAAGCGCTGCCGATACAACAGAATCTGAAGTTCATGAAAGAGCGCACGGCCGACATGCTCAAGATGAGCGACGACCTGGGCGCCATGATCGCCTCGATGCAGCGCATGCAGGGTCTGCTGGGTCAGATGAGCGGCACGACGCACCGGATGGTCGGCGACATGGGCGAAATGCGGGTCACGCTCAACGAAATGCGGGATCATCTGGCCGATTTCGATGATTTCGCGCGACCGTTCCGCGGCTACCTGTACTGGGAACAGCACTGCTTCAACATCCCGGTCTGTTGGGCGTCGCGATCGGTCTTCGACGCCATCGACGGCGTCGACAAGTTCAGCGAGAACATGGACGCGCTGATCGGCGACATGAACGACGTCGACTCGATCCTGCCCCGGATGCAGGCCGAGTTCCCGTCGATGATCGCGGTGGCAACCTCCATGCGAGGCACGCTGCTCACCCTGCACAGCAGCTTCTCGGGGCTTGTCACACAGATGTCGCGGATGACCGACACCGCTAGCGCGATGGGCCAGGCGTTTGACGCTTCCAAGGCCGACGACTACTTCTATCTGCCGCCGGAAGCGTTCGACAACCCTGACTTCCAGCGGGGTCTGAAACTGTTCTTGTCATCGGACGGTAAGGCCGCGCGCTTCATCATCACCCACGACTCCGACCCGGCAACTCCGAAAGGTATCGCGGCGGTCAAGCCGGAACTCAATGCCGCGCGCCAAGCGGTGAAGGGGACGCCGCTGGCCGACGCCAAGTTCTATCTCACCGGGACAGCGGCGATCTACAACGACATCCAAACCGGTTCCAAGTACGACATCCTGATCGTGGGAATCGCGGCGCTGACGTTGATCTTCGTGGTCATGGTGATCATCACCCGGGCCTTGGTGGCTTCATTGGTGATCGTCGGAACGGTGTTGCTGTCGTTGGGCGCCGCATTCGGGCTGTCCGTGTTGGTCTGGCAGCACATCCTGGGCCTGGACTTGAACTGGATCGCGCCGGTGTTCGGGGTGATCATTCTGTTGGCGGTCGGATCCGACTACAACCTGCTGCTCGTTTCGCGCTTCCAGGAAGAGATAGGCGCAGGACTGAAGACCGGCATCATTCGTTCGATGGGCGAAACGGGCGGGGTGGTGACCGCGGCTGGACTGGTGTTCGCCTTCACCATGTTGTCCATGGTTGCCAGCGACCTGCGCTCGATTGGCCAGGCCGGCAGCACGATTGGTCTCGGCCTGTTGTTCGACACCCTGATCGTGCGCTCGCTGATGACTCCATCGGTGGCCGCGCTGCTCGGACGCTGGTTCTGGTGGCCGCTGCGAGTGCGGCCGCGCCCGGCCAGCTACATGCTGCGCCCCTTCGGGCCGCGCCGGCTGGTTCGTTCCCTGCTGCTGGGCGAGCCCACAGATGTGGCGACTTCCCAGCCGGCTGGATACGGTGGTTCGCCTGAACGTTCTAACGGCGATCCGGCCACTGTCCCAGCAGCTGCACCGGCGCCGGAGACGGGCGGTGCTGACGGGAGCGCTCGTTAGCTGGCCCGACAACCGAAGGAGCCAGCGCCGAAGTGAACGACGATCCGCGTGCCGACATCGTCTCTCGTCAGTACCAGCGGTGGGTCTACCCGCATCCCATCGAGGATTTGCCGGCATGGACCTCAGCCAACTGGGAGTGGTTCGATCCGGTGTACTCCCACCGGATTCTGTGGCCGGACCGGGCATACCAGCCCGATCTCGATATCTTGATCGCCGGCTGCGGAACCAACCAGGCAGCTATTTTCGCGTTCACGAATCGATCGGCGAAGGTCGTCGCCGTCGATGTCAGTCAGACTTCACTGGATCATCAGCAGTATCTGAAAGACAAGTACGGGCTGACCAACCTCGAGTTGCATTTGCTGCCAATCGAAGACCTGCGCACGCTGGGACGTGACTTCGATCTCGTGGTATCCAGCGGCGTCCTGCACCACATGGCAGATCCGCTGACCGGAATGAAGGCGCTGGCCGGTTGCCTGCGCTCCGATGGAGTGGTCGCGGCGATGCTGTACGGCAAGTACGGTCGCATCGGCGTCGATCTGCTGGATTCGGTTTTCCGCGACCTGGGTCTGGGCCAGGACGACGCTTCGGTGACGATGGTCAAGGAAGCCATCGCTCTGATGCCGCCCTACCATCCGGTTCAGAACTATCTGAAAAAGGCTCGGGACCTGACCTCCGATGCCGCCCTGGTCGATACCTTTCTGCACGGCCGCCAACGCAGCTACACCGTGGAGGAGTGCGTCGACCTCGTCGCGGACGCCGGACTGGTATTCCAGGGCTGGTTTCAGAAGACACCGTACTATCCGCACGACTTCTTCGTGCCCAACAGCAAGTTCTATGCGGCGGTGAACGCGTTGCCGGAGCCGAAACTGTGGTCGGTGATGGAGCGCGTGGAAACATTGAACGGCGTCCATCTGTTCATGGCCTGCCACCCGGATCGGCCCAAAGAGTCGTACACGATTGACTTTTCGGCCGCAGACGCGTTGGACTACGTTCCGGTGCTGCGGACGCGCTGTGCGGTATCGGGCAACGAAATGATCTGGCCCGGTTTCCAGATGACGCCCAAGCCAGAGCAGCTGGCCTTCTTACGCAACGTCGACGGCCGTCGCACCATTGGAGAAATCGCGGCCGGTGTCGCGCAAAGCGGCGAGGGCCCCGGGGGCGGCATCGCCGAACTCGAAGAGTTCGGCCGCCACCTCTTCAAGTCGCTGTGGCGGCTGGATTTCATTGCGGTGGCGCTCAATACCGGCCCAGCCGGCTAGGGGTAGCGGCGGGGCGTGAACACCCGGTCGGTCGAATCAACGGCATACCACTGGGTTTGGGACGAGCCGATGATCAGCAGGCAGCGCATGTCGACGTCGGCTGGGTTCAGGTCGGCCAGGCGCACCACGCGGACATCCTCATCGGGTCCGGAAACATTGCGGCCGATCACCACCGGAGTGCCTGGGTCCCGATGTTGCAGCAGCAGCTCTCGCATCGCGCCGACCTGCCACGTCCGAGTCTTCGATGCCGGGTTGTAGATCGCCAGCACCAGGTCCGCCGCGGCGGCAGCGCCAAGGCGTGCCGCGATCACCTCCCACGGCTTGAGCCGGTCCGACAGCGAGATCACCGCGTAGTCGTGTCCCAGCGGGGCGCCGACCCGACTGGCCACGGCCTGGGCCGCCGTCATCGCGGGAATGACCCGAACCGGCACCCCCGGCCACTGTTTGGCCTCCTCGAGCACGGCAGTGGCCATTGCGAACACGCCCGGGTCGCCAGAAGACACCACCGCCACCGCGCGCCCCTGCTCGGCCAGCGAGCAGGCCAGCCGGGCTCGGGCGGGTTCGTCGGTGTTGTCGCTGGGATGACGCCGCTGGCCGTCACGGACCGAAATCCGGTCCAGGTAGGGGCCATAGCCGATCAGGTCGGTCGCCCGTGCCAGCTCCCGGCGGCTCTGTGGCGTCATCCAGTCCGTGTCGCCGGGGCCCAATCCGACCACGGCAACGGTGCCGGCGACCGCCGTGCTCCGGCGGCCGCCAGGAAGCATGGCTAGCGAAAAGTAGGGCACGCCGGCTTCGTCGACGTCGGCGGCTGGCAACACGCGCTGCCCCGGCGTGCTGGCTCGCTCCACGTAGAACGTGTCATCGAGCTGGCCGGAAGCCGAAAGTGCTTCGCGGACATTGTGATACGAACGTCCCAGCTTGAGCACCACGGCCGCGTCGACGTCGGCGAGGCGACGGGTCAGCTCGGCAACCGGCAGGGTGCCGGGCAGCACCGACAGCACCTCGTCGCCGGCCACCAGCGGGGTGGCGATCGCCGCGGAGGCGGCGCTCACCGAGGTCACCCCCGGCACGATGACGGCGTCGAACCGCTGGGTCAACCGGGTGTGCAGGTGCATGTATGAGCTGTAGAACAGCGGGTCTCCCTCGGCGAGCAGCGCCACGTTGCGCCCGGCATCGAGGTGCGCGGCAATGCGCTCGGTGGCCTGCTCATAGAAGTCCTCGAGCGCGCCGGCGTAACCGCCGGGATGATCGGTGGTTTCGGTGGTCACCGGATAGATCAGATGCTCCTCGATCTGGCCGGGCCGCAGATACCGTTCCGCGATGCCGCGGGCAATGCTGCGGCCGTGCCGGGCGCTGTGGTAAGCCACCACATCCGCCTCGCCGATCACCCGGGCGGCCTTGACCGTCACCAGCTCTGGATCACCGGGCCCCAGCCCGACACCCCACAGTGTGCCCCGATCGGTCATTCGCTGTCGTTCGCAATCGCGTTGACGGCGGCCGCGGCCATGGCGCTACCGCCGCGGCGGCCACCTACCACCAGATAGGACATGCCGCGCGGCCTGTCGATGAGTTCCTGTTTGGACTGGGCCGAGCCGACGAAGCCCACCGGACCGCCCAGCACCGCGGCCGGTGCTGGCGCCCCCTCGTCGATCAACTCGAGTAGCCGGAACAGGGCGGTGGGTGCGTTGCCAATCGCCAGTACCGCGCCGGCCAGCCGATCCGCCCACAGCTCCACCCCGGCGGCCGAGCGGGTCGTCTCGCGACGCGCGGCCAGCCCGGCCGCCCTGGGATCGGCGACCAGCGACACCACCTGATTGTCGGCGGGCAGCCGTGCGACGGTTATCCCAGCCGCCACCATCGAGGAATCACACAACACCGGGGCGCCATCGCGTAGCGCGGTCCCGGCCCGGGTGACCACATCAGCGGTGTAGGCCACGTGCTCGGCGACATCGACCTGCCCGCAGGTATGGATCAGCCGCACCACCACCCGTGCGATATCGGCGGGAAACCGACTCAGATCGGCCTCGGCGCGGATGGTCGCGAACGACTGTCGATAGATCTCCGCGGCGTCACGGATGTAGTCGAGCACTCGCTCACCCTAAGACGTCAGGCTTTTCGCAGCAGCCGGTAGCCCTGCGCGGTGGCTACCACTATCTCGCCCGCCAGTGGGCTCCCGCACGCTCGTTCACAGCCGACGAAGTGCCGGTGCACCCCGGAAGCTGCGGCTTCGATACGCACCGACTGCGCCGCATCGGCCCGAACATCGGCGGCCGAGCTGGCGCAGCCGGGGCTGCCGGTGCACGCGCTGACGTTGAGCCAGGGAGAGTTCTCGTCGAACACCAACCCCAGCGGTGCCAGCACCCGCAGTGCGGTGTCGGCGATGGCTTCATCGAGATCAAATACCAGCACCGATCGCCACGGGGTGATCGCTATCGGAGCTTCGATCGCGGCGAGGAACTCCGCGACGCGGGCGGGCAGAATCCCCAGCGGCACCGCAGCGCCCAGCGTGACGCGGCCGTCCTGTTGCGGTATCCAGCCCACCGGAGCCTTGGTGACGGCCGGAAATCGCGAGCCCGGCGCGGCGCCGGGAACCAGGACGCTCGGATCGATCAATTCGTTTACCCGCCAGGATTTTCCGCGCATCTGGGTGAATCTCACGGCCAGCTCCGTGAGGGTTGGCACCACGTCGTCGGGGGCCAGCCGGACACCGGTGTCACGCCCGTCCAGCAGCACCGCGCATCCGTCTGCCAACACGTGCACACCCACATCGGCACCCAGCCCGGACACATCGGCGCGCCCGTCGTCGATGCTGAACCAGAACCGGCCGCCCAATTGCGCCAGCAGGGGTTCGGCGCAAATCGCGGCATCCAGCTCGCCGACCCACGACTGCACGTCGGCCAGCCCGCCGACGCGGCCAGACAGTGGCGAGGCCACGATATTGCGGACCCGCTCATGGGTGGGTGACGGCAACAGCCCGGCATTGGCAATGGCGTCGGCCACCGCCATCACGTTGGTGATCGCGCGCAGTTGCAGGTTGCCGCGGGCGGTCAGCTCCAGCGTTGCCGATGCCAACTCGTTGGAGGCGCGGGCAAGCGCCGCCAACTGGTCGGCGGTGAGCCGGCCGCCGGGCAACCGAACCCGGACCAGAGCGCCGTCGGCGGCCTGATGCACCTGCAGCGCACCCGGACAGGCGTCGGCATCACGCGCACGGGTCACCTGCTCACGGTACGGGACGCAGCAAGAGCGCCGTATCAACCGACTCCGGGTGCGGCCCCGAAAGTGGGGTCACCCACGCAGCGGCTCAGGCCAGCATGCGGCGAGCACGCGCCAGTTCGGGCAGCGGGCTATCGGTGGGCATCCGGTTGAAAGCTTCCACGAGCGCCTGGCGGGCGGGCCCCCCGCGTAGTTCGAAATCATCAAGTGCGGCGCGCAATTCGTAGAGCGGGGTGCCCTGTCGGCGGGCAAGGTCCAGGGCGGCGGCCAGCTCCGACCTACGGGTGGCGGGGTCGTCCTGGGTATGGGCGCGCAGCCGCAACAATTCGGCTTCGTAGAAGCACATTTCGGTGCTACGGCCCAGCGCGATCGCCTCTTCCAAGCGGGCGCGGGCCTGCTCGCGATGCCCAGCGGCGGCCAGCGCCTGCCCGAGTGCACCCTCGAACAGGGTGATGTACACCGTCAAACCGGCCGCGCGAACGGTCTGCACCAATTCGGTTGCGCGCGCGATGCTCGCGCCGATCACGGCCGGGTCATCCGACCCAATCGATGCCAGCGCGTCGACCGTGGCCCGCAGCGCCCTACCCCACAGCGCCCACACCTCGAACCCGTGCCGCTGGGCGTGGTCGATCAGGCCGAAGGCCGCCGCCGCGGCGTGGTCGAACCGGTGGGCTTCGACGTCCACCCAAATCTCGAAGAACCGCGCAAAGCCGACGCTGAAGGGCCCGTGCGGGAAGCTGAGTCCGTCAGCCCGCCGGGCGGCCTGAGCAACCTGGGCCTGTGCCGCGCGCAGATCGCCGTGGGCGATCCGATCGAGAGCCAGCACACCGTGTGCCATGGTCAGCGGATCTGTCGGCGCGAACCACATGGCCTCGATTGTGTGCTGGTCTGCGGCCAGCAACTCCTCGGCGGCGCACTGTATCTGCGGGCCCGCGGTGGCAAACGCACCGCGCAGCCACGCCGCGATACCGAGACAGATCCTGATCAACAACCCGAAGAACTCCCGCCCATCGGTGAGGCCAGCGCGTAACGCCTCGAATACTCCGGTAGAGCGGGCCAGGTCGCCCACCGCGAAGTAATACCCGGCCAGGGCGAGCAACGTCTCGAAGACCTCGTCATCACGGACCTCGGCCCCGCCCAACCGCAGGCAGCACTCGAAGTCGGTCGCGGTGGCGCGATTGAGCGGGCCCTCGGCAACGCTGGCGAGAAACCCCCGTTCCAGCCGCACCGCCATCTCCCGCAGATCGCGGGCGCGCTCGGCCCCCTGTCGATCGATCTGCGTGAGTGCGTTTGTCAGGTAGCCGCGGGCCTCGCCGACGGCGCCGCGGCGTCTGGCAGCGGTGGATGCCCGCTGGTACGCCGATACGGCCCCGCCGTGGTTCTCGGCCCGCTCGTAGTGTGCGGCCACCAGCTGCCAGTCGGGTTCGCCGCCCGCCCCGCCGATCAAGGCGTTGGCCACCTTGGAATGCAGTTCGCGGCGCACGCTGGGCGGTGCCAACTCCGCGGCCACCTCGCGAAGCAACTCGTGGCGGAATCGCCAGCCGTTGGTACCCCACGGCTCGAACACCTGCGCATCCTCGAGTTCGCCCAGGACATCGTCGAGCGCCTCGTCACTCAGGTCGACCACCGAGGTCAACAAGCCACGATCCAGGTGGCGGCCGATGAGCGCGGCGGCCTCCACGACCGGGACGACGTTGGCGCTCGCGCGCAGCCGGGCCAGCAGGGGCTCGTAGAGGCCCTCCGGAACTCCGCTGGTGCGCAGGCCGGTGACGACCTGCTCGATGTAGAACGGCACGCCGTCGCAACGGCCAGCTATCGCCGCGCGATCGTCTGAGGACAGGCCGGGATCCAGAGCGTCGATCAGGGTGTCGGTCTGTTCCTGGGTCAATGGCTTCAACTCGATCACTTCGACCGGCCACTGCCGCGGAAGCCAGTCTCCGGGGCGTCCGGTGATTACCAGCAGTAGTCGACCGGTTCCGTTGGCCAGCAATGAGCCGAGCATCTCGATGGTCGACGGGTCGAACCAGTGCGCGTCTTCGGCAATCACCAGTCCGGCGCGATCACCCACACTGGCCAGCACATAGTCCTGCACCGCTTGCTTGATCAGTTCGTAGAGCCGGCGGCCTTCGGCCGGCGCCGGCTGATATCCGTACTCGGGCGCGATGCTCAGTACCGGCGCCAACAGCGGCACCGTGCTCAGCGGATCCAGGCCACGAGCGCTGACCTCGGCTTCCAGCAGCCGTAGCCGCTCGTCCTGCGGGGTGAGCCGGCTGATGCCGCTGCGATGTTCCAGCAAGGTGCGGATGGGGTGCAGACCGGCGTCGGTGTGCAGCGACGATCCAGCCAACTCCAGCACCACCGCCCCCGAGTTCTCGGCGATCCCGGCGGCCGCGGCCGCCAACCGGGACTTCCCGATCCCCGGCTCGCCCCACAACACCAGCCCGGCAGTGGCGCGAGTGCCGGCCTGAACATCTGCCCAGTTCTCTTGCAGCCGCGCGACCTCGCGGTCGCGCCCCACCAGGGGCCCCCGCGTGGATCTGGCAGGAGTCTCCCGCTCGCCCAGTACCCGGTGATGCGCGATCGGCTCCACGACTCCCTTGACCGCCGCGGCCGGGCACTGCAGCAGCTCGAAGGCGCCCTGAAGCAACGGCGCAACGACGTCGGAGACCACGACCGCTCCGGGCGGGGCCAGGCCCGCCACGCGCGCGGCCAGGTTGGCACCGAGTCCGTAGACGTCGTCTTGGCCGGTGTCCAGATAGACGAGCCCGCGATGAATCCCCACCCGGGCCGCAAGCTGACTCCCGACGCGGCGGCGCAGCTGTTCACCGAGGCGGGCCACCTGGTGGCTGATTTCCAAACCCGCCCACACGGCGCGGCGCGCATCATCCTCATGGGCTTGGGGGTAGCCGAATACCGCCAGCAGCCCCTCGCCCTTCGGCGAGCCGATGTGGCCGCCAAACCGGTTCACGATGTCCAGCACCAGGTCTCGATAGCGGCCCACCAACAGCCCGTAGCTACCGGGCTCCAGTCGGGTCGAAAGAATGGTGGCATCGACCAGGTCGGCGAACAGGATGGTCAAGCGGCGGATCTCACCGCCGGTGCTGCGCAGCGTCAGCAGATCCTCGGCATCGGCGTTGCCCAAGTCGACGGCAAGCACCTGCCCGGCCAGCTCACTGGCGGCACCTCGATCACCACGGTTGATCGCCGCTACCGCCTGATCCAGCAATTCATCGATCGACGTCCCAGCAGGATGGTCGACGTCGTCGTTCGCCGCACCGCGCGGCCTGGAGTCGGGCATCGCCAACAATCGTGTCACCGTCGGCGGGTGATCGGGGAAGGAAAATGCCCCGGGCCGCGCTGCTCCCACGCCGGGTGCCCGATCGCGCTACTTCACGCCGATGCGGGTAGGTGACACGATATTGGCGTGAGCGAGGGTCAGCCGCGCCCCGAGCAACCCAACCGCGCCGCTGGGTCGCTCGACGAGCTGCTGGACCGCGCCGTGCTGGCCCTCAACCGGGGCGACCGTGGTGTGGCTGATGCCCTCGCGCAGCAGGTGCTGGCGGTCGAACGAGGAAACATCGAGGCCCAGGGCGTGCTGGCGGCGGCCCCGGGCGACGGGGGCAAGATCCGGCGCTTGACGATCGTGTTCGCCGACCTGGTCGACTCCACGGTGCTGTCGACCCGGCTAGATCCCGAACCGTATCGGCTACTGGTGGGCGGCTACCGCGATCTGGTCCAGCGAATCGTGGACCGCCATGACGGGCGCATCGCCTCGACCAAGGGGGATGGGCTGCTGGTGGTTTTCGGGCATCGGGCGGGGCAGCACAACGACGCGCACCGTGCCGTGCGGGCGAGCTTGGAGATCACCCGAGAGGTCAGCAAGCTCAGCGACTACGCGCAACGCCGATTCGGCGTGGGCATCGCCGTGCGAGCCGGGGTACATCGCGGGCTGGTGTATTCCGACATCACTCGAGACGACGTTTACGGGCTGGCCGCCAACGTTGCTACCCGGGTGTCCGGCCAGGCGCCGCCGGGCGCCGCGGTGGTCTCGCACACCGTTGCGGCCCTGGTGCGTGACCATTTCGACTTGGAGGGGTGCGCAGCTGTGGCCATGGCGGAAATCGATGCGCCGATCACCCACTTTCGAGTGCTGGGGGAGCGGACCGGGTAAATCGGGAACGGCGGAGCCCAGATCGGCAACTAGCGGTTGTCGCGGGTGGTCGGTCCCGGCGAAGCACGGTGCTGCGCTGCCCCCGGCTAGAACCGGCGTGGAATGCGGCCCAGCTCACGAAGCCAGCTCCGGCGCGCGGTGTCGTGCCACTTCAGCGACGCGGGCACGGTGCGCCAACCTTGTTTGATGGTGGTCCGCAACGCGCGATAGCTTGCCTCGTCGACGCCGGACCACCCAATCCCGAAGCGCTCCCGCACAACCGGAGGCAGACCGCCAAAGATGACCAGGCGCATCGGCGTTGCCAGCGCGGTGCGAACCGGCATCGTGGGCAGCAGGGCGTCCATGATCGGGCGCAGCAGCGGAGTGCTCGGATAATCCGGCGAGGTGCTCATGTCGGGGATCGCCGTGCGCTGGATGAACTCGATCAGAAAATCCGAAGCAGCGTTGGGCTGCAGCACTTCGGTGCAGTAGCGCTCGTATTCACGGTTGAAATCAGCCAACGTCGGGGGCAGCACCGAGTCGGTCATGCCGTATCGCCGGTACCATTCGCAGCCCTCGAGGTAAAGGCGTTCGCGTTCGCGATCGGTCAGCCGGTGGACATCCCAGTGCTCGGCGAGCCGGTGCACCATCATCTGGAAGGTGGCGTGTGCCCACCAGTACGTCTCGGGTTTGAGTGCGTGGTAGCGCTGCCCGTCGGGCAGTTGGCCCTTGATGTCGCGGTGGAAGTCGCGCACCCTGATCCCGGTCGCGTCCGCGTCGGGTCCGTCGTAGATGGTGCCGAGAATGCCGGGCAGTGAACGGAATACCCGGTCGACCGGATCGTCGAAAAAGTTCGAGTGGTCGATGAGCCCTTGGCCGATCGCGGGATGCATCGTCTGCATCAGACCCGCCGTACCGCCCTCGAAAGCGATTCGCATGTCGCCCGCCCAGCGCCAGAGCAGCGACTCGGGCCCCAGGTCGACGCGAGCGTTCACCGGGGTCACGAAATGCCGGTCCGCCGGGTGTAGACGTCGTGCTGGTCGCGTCGCAGATCGGTGGTGAAAACGCGCCCGGACCCCAGCGCGCGGCCAAGCGCCTCCGCCAGGCCCAACGGCATCAGACGCTGCGCCCACAGCGTCACACCCAGCGAACGAGGCACGGCCACATGGGGTTCCGGCTTCGCAATCACGCCGACGACCGCCCGCGCGACGTCTTCCGGCTCGGCATTCTTGAAGCCCTTCGCATGTCCGACACCGGCGACCATTTCGGTATTGGTCAGCGTCGGCATGATCACCGAAAAATGGACTCCCTTGCCGCGGTTTTCCATTCGGACCGCGTCGGTGTAGCCGAGCACGGCATGCTTGGTGGCGCAGTAGGTTGCGATGCCTTCGGTGGGCAGCATGCTGCCCACCGAGCCGATGTTGATGACGTGCCCGCGGCGTCGGGGCAGCATCCGCTGCGTGGCCAACTTGGTGCCGAGGATGACGCCGTGGACGTTCACGTCGAACAGGCGGTGAGTGGCATCGTCAGGCTCATCGACCGCGCTGCCCACCGAGATCAAACCGGCGTTGTTCACCAGGACATCCAGTGGCCCCAACTTGTCCTCGACGGTGTCGAGGAAAGCGGTGAACGACTGCCGGTTTGTCACATCCAATCCGCAGGCCAGCGGCAGCCCGAGCCGGTCGCCGGATGATTTGGCCGTGGACTCATCGATGTCGCCGATCGCGACTTTGGAGCCCAAGCCCTGTAGCGCCGTGGCGATAGCCAGACCGATTCCGCGAGCCCCACCGGTGATGGCGACGACTTTTCCGGCAACCGAAGATGTCATCGCTACACGGTACGACTTGGCGACTGTCCCCAGGAACCCACATCAACGGAGGGATCCGCATCGGCGCCGCCAGTGGCCGACGCAACGTGCCGAATGCGCTGGTTTGCTTGTGCGGCGGAACTTTTGCGCTGGCAGCGAGCGGCGCGAGTAGAGTCGCTGGGATGGTGGGGCCCTCGGCGAACGAGCGGATGCTTGCCGGGGTTGCCGCTGCGTCCGTCGCGCTCGGTGTCGCCCAGGTGGTCAGCATCCCGTTTGGGACGCGCGCCGACGCACGCACGGCGGTCGGCTCTGCGGTCATCGATATCACCCCGGGGCCGATCAAAGAGTGGGCGATCCAGGCCCTCGGTCCACTGGACAAACCCTTCCTGGCCATCGTGGTGCTCGTAGTGATCGCGACATTGGCGGCGCTGGCCGGGACCCTCGAGACCCAGCGCCGCCCGCTCGGCAGCGCCGTGATCGCCGCGGCGGGTGTTCTCGGCTGCGCCGCCGTGCTGTCGCGCCAGGGTGGGACCCTCCTGGACACGATTCCCACCATCGCCGGCGCCGCCTGCGGTGTGCTGCTGCTGCGCGTGCTGATGCGCCGGTTCTGGCCCGACGCAGAGGATCCGAACGGCAGCGGCGACCAGTCGGATGCCGGCAGGCGCAGGTTGATCATGTTGGGCTTGCTGGGATTCGGAGTCGTCACCGGGGTGACGGGTGCGGTCCTCGCGCGCCTGGCGCATTCGGTGGCGGCCGACCGCAAGGCCTTCACCCTTCCACAGCCAGGAACAACGGCGCCGCCAATACCGGCCGATGTGCAACCGAAAGGTGTTGCGCTCCCGGACTTCATCACACCTAGCGCCGACTTCTACCGGATCGACACCGCACTTGTTGTGCCGCAACTCAGCCGCGGTGACTGGCGGCTGCGCATTCACGGCATGGTGGACCGCGAAATCAGCTACACGTTCGACGACCTCGCCCAATTCGACGTGGTCGAAACGGTGGCCACACTGACCTGCGTATCCAATCCCGTTGGTGGAAACCTCATTTCAACGGGCATCTGGACGGGATACCGGGTCGCGGATCTGTTGTCGGCCGCCGGTGTGCACAAAGACGCCGATATGGTGCTCTCGACTTCAATCGACGGGTTCACCGCCGGTACTCCGGTGCAGGCCCTCACCGACGGCCGTGAAGCGCTGCTGGCGCTGGGCCTCAACGGCCAGCCCCTGCCGGTCGAGCATGGCTACCCCGCCCGCCTGGTGGTGCCCGGACTTTACGGCTACGTGTCGGCAACCAAATGGGTGGTCGAGCTGGAGCTGACCCGGTTCGACAGGGCCAAGGCGTACTGGACGCGGCAGGGCTGGGCGGCGCGGGCGCCGATCAAGACCGAGTCGCGGATCGATGTGCCGAAAAGAGGTCAGAAGGTGCCGGTGGGGCCCGTGGTGTTCGGCGGTGTCGCATGGGCGCAGAATCGTGGCGTGCGGGCCGTGGAGGTCCGTATCGGGGACGGCGGGTGGCAGCGCGCTGAACTGGGCGCGAGTTATTCCAATGCGACGTGGCGGTTGTGGAGTTTGCCTTGGCAGGCCAAAAGCCCTGGGACTCACACCATTACTGTGCGGGCCATCGACAACACCGGGGCGGTGCAAACCGAAGATCGGGCCGATCCGGTTCCCGATGGCGCTACCGGCTGGCACACGGTGACCTTCACCGTGGTGGACAAGTGAGGTCTATTTAGACGACATCCTGCGCCAACTGATCACCGCGATCACTATGCCGACCAGCGCAGTGATCGGCCCGATGACAGACCAGGTGGTGGTGTTGCTCATCGGGCTGCCGCCGAGCACTCCGAATCCCTGCAGCGCCCAGATCGACCCGAATAGCGCGATGATCAGCCCGACCGCGAAGGTAACGACGAAACCCCTGCTCATATGGGAACCCTACGTGCCGATTCGTCGCCATGAGGGCGCTGCGGTACGAATGACTGGTGGCTGAGCCGACCATCCTGCTGTTGTCGACGTCGGATACCGACCTGATCTGTGCCCGATCCAGCGGCAGGGCCTATCGGTGGGCCAACCCGGCACGGCTGTCCGAGCTGGAGCTGGCGGACCTGCTAACCGACGCCGCGATCGTGGTGGTGCGGATTCTCGGCGGCTACCGGGCCTGGGAAGACGGCATCGAGGCCGTGTTGGCCGCCGGCGTCCCCGCGGTCATGGTCAGCGGCGAGCAGGCCGCCGACGCGGAGTTGATGGACCGCTCCTCGGTCCCGGCGGGTATCGCGCTGCAGGCGCACATCTACCTGGCGCAGGGGGGCGTGGACAACTTGCGCCAGTTGCACTCGTTCCTTTGCGACACCGTGCTGATGACGGGCGTTGGTTTCGGCCCGCCGGTTGCCATCCCGTCCTGGGGGGTGCTGCGGCGACCGGATGCCGGCAGCACCGGTCCCACCATTGCCGTGCTGTACTACCGCGCGCAACACCTGGCCGGCAACACCGCCTATGTGGAGGCGTTGTGCGCGGCGATCGAGGCCGCGGGCGGACGTGCGCTTCCGGTGTACTGCGCCTCGTTGCGCACCGCCGAGCCGGAGCTGCTGACAACGCTGAGTAGTGCCGATGCCATGGTGGTCACCGTGCTGGCCGCCGGTGGGGTCAAGCCGGCAACCGCATCCGCCGGCGGCGATGACGACAGCTGGAACGTGGAACACCTCGCGGCCCTGGATATTCCGATCCTTCAGGGGCTGTGCCTGACCAGCCCGCGGGCGCAATGGTGCGCCAACGACGACGGACTGTCCCCGCTCGACGTCGCGACTCAGGTCGCGGTACCGGAGTTCGACGGCCGCATCATCACAGTTCCGTTCTCGTTCAAGGAGATCGACGACGACGGCCTGATCGCCTATGTCGCCGATCCGGAGCGCTGCGACCGGGTCGCGGGCCTGGCGCTGCGGCACGCGCGACTGCGCGGCGTTGACCCCGCCGACAAACGGGTCGCGTTGGTGTTCTCGGCTTACCCGACCAAGCATGCGCGCATCGGCAACGCGGTCGGCTTGGACACCCCCGCCAGCGCGGTGGCGCTGCTGCGAGCCATGGGCGAACGTGGCTACCAGGTGGGCGAGCTACCCGGTGTCGAAGCGGCCGATGGCGACGCGCTGATCCACGCGCTGATCGAGCGCGGCGGCCAGGATCCGGACTGGCTCACCGAAGGTCAGCTTTCCGGTAACCCGATCCGGGTATCCGCCAAGGACTATCGGCGCTGGTTTGGCACGCTCCCATCCGAGCTGACCGATGCGGTGACCCAGCATTGGGGTCCGCCGCCGGGGGAGCTGTTCGTCGACCGCAGCAATGATCCGGATGGCGAAATCGTCATCGCCGCGATGCAGTCGGGCAACCTGGTGTTGATGGTGCAGCCGCCACGCGGCTTCGGGGAAAACCCGGTGGCGATCTACCACGACCCGGACCTGCCGCCGAGTCATCACTATCTGGCCGCCTACCACTGGCTGGATGCGGGCTTCGGGGCTCATGCGGTGGTGCACCTGGGCAAGCACGGCAATCTGGAATGGTTGCCGGGCAAGACGCTGGGCATGTCGGCGGCGTGTGGATCCGATGCCGCGCTGGGCAATCTGCCGTTGATCTATCCGTTCCTGGTCAACGACCCCGGTGAGGGGACCCAGGCAAAACGGCGGGCACACGCGGTTCTGGTCGATCACCTCATCCCGCCGATGGCCCGCGCCGAAACCTACGGTGACGTCGCCCGGCTGGAGCAGTTGCTCGATGAGCACGCCAACGTCGCGGCGCTGGACCCGGCCAAGCTGCCGGCCATCCGTCAGCAGATCTGGACGCTGATCCGGGCCGCCAAGATGGACCACGACCTAGGGCTGACCGAGCGCCCGGAAGAGGACTGCTTCGATGACATGCTGCTGCATGTCGATGGTTGGCTCTGCGAGATCAAGGATGTCCAGATCCGCGATGGCCTGCACATCCTCGGGCAAAAGCCAACGGAGGAGACCGAACTCGATCTAGTGCTGGCCATTCTGCGGGCCCGCCAGCTGTTCGCCGGTGCGCAGGCGCTACCCGGTTTGCGCCAGGCACTCGGCCTGGCCGAGGACGGCACCGACGAGCGTGCGGCAGTGGACCGGATCGAGGCGGCCGCCCGTGGTCTGGTGGCCGCGCTGCAGGCCGCGGACTGGGATTGCGCTGCCGTCGAACAGATCACCGACAATCCCGAGGTGGCGGCGGTGCTGCGGTTCGCCGCTACCGAAGTGGTGCCGCGGCTGGCCGGGACGGAAGCCGAGATCGACCAGGTGCTACGGGCCCTGGACGGACACTTCATTGCCGCGGGTCCGTCGGGGTCGCCGTTGCGCGGTCTGGTCAACGTCTTGCCGACCGGACGTAACTTCTACTCGGTGGACCCCAAGGCCGTACCCTCCCGGCTAGCCTGGGAAGCCGGTGCGGCGCTAGCGGATTCACTGCTGACTCGATACCGCAATGACCACGGGCGGTGGCCGCAGTCGGTAGGGCTGTCGGTGTGGGGCACCTCGGCGATGCGCACCGCCGGTGACGACATCGCCGAAGTGCTCGCGCTGCTGGGCGTTCGGCCGGTATGGGATGAGGCGTCCCGGCGCGTGGTGGACCTGACTCCCATTGCACTGGCCGAGCTGGGCCGGCCGCGCATCGACGTGACGGTGCGGATCTCCGGCTTCTTCCGCGACGCATTCCCGCACGTGGTGACGATGCTCGACGATGCCGTGCGGCTGGTGGCCGAACTCGATGAGCCGGCCGAAGACAATTACGTACGCGCGCACGCGCAGGCCGACCTGGCTCAGCATGGCGACCAACGGCGAGCCACCACAAGGATTTTCGGCTCCAAACCGGGAACCTATGGCGCCGGGCTGCTGCAGCTGATCGACAGCCGCAACTGGCGCGACGACGCCGACTTGGCGCAGGTGTACACCGCCTGGGGCGGATTCGCGTACGGACGCGACCTGGAGGGCCGCGAAGCGGTCGACGACATGAACCGCCAATACCGGCGCATCGCCGTGGCCGCCAAGAACACCGACACCCGAGAACATGACATCGCCGACTCCGACGATTACTTCCAGTATCACGGCGGCATGGTGGCCACCGTGCGTGCCCTGACCGGCCAAGCGCCGGCCGCCTACATCGGCGACAACACCCGCCCCGACGCGATCCGCACCCGAACACTGTCGGAGGAGACCACCCGGGTGTTCCGGGCGCGGGTGGTCAATCCCCGCTGGATGGCCGCCATGCGCCGGCATGGCTACAAGGGCGCCTTCGAGATGGCGGCGACCGTCGATTACCTGTTCGGCTACGACGCGACCGCCGGGGTGATGGCCGACTGGATGTATGAGCAGCTCACCGAGCGCTATGTGCTGGACCCGGAGAACCGCAAATTCATGACGGAGTCCAACCCCTGGGCGCTGCACGGCATGGCCGAGCGACTGCTGGAGGCGGCCGGGCGCGGGATGTGGGCTCAGCCGCAGCCCGAGACGCTCGACGGTCTGCGCCAGGCGCTACTGGAAACCGAGGGTGATCTGGAGGGGTAGCCCCCCGCCCCCGGCGCGAGCAGACACAGAATCGCACTCGGCTAGCCCTCCGAGTGCGATTCTGTGTCTGCTCGCGAGCTAGGGGAACCGGCCCGCGGTAGGTTGACAGCGTGACACCCACGTTCGCTGACCTGGCCAAGGCGCAATACATCCTGCTCACCACCTTCACCAAGGACGGCCGGCCCAAGCCGGTGCCGGTCTGGGCCGCTTTGGACGGTGACCAAGGTGACCGCCTGCTGGTGATCACCGAGGGAAAGTCGTGGAAGGTCAAGCGGATCCGCAACACACCGCGGGTCACGCTGGCCATCTGCGACATGCGCGGTCGCCCGAAGAGCGAGGCCGTCGAAGGCACCGCCGCCATCCTGGACAAGTCGCAAACGGCGGCCGTGTACGACGCGATCGGCAAGCGCTACGGCATCGTGGGCAAGGTCTTCAACCTATTCAGCAAACTGCGCGGCGGCATGGACAACAACGTCGGACTCGAGCTCAGGGTGGCCTAGGGCCGACCGCATGGGCACCGTCCTGATTCCGATCCCGGACCGTGATTTCGACCCCACCGAGGTTGCGGTCAGCTGGCGCGTGCTGACCCAAGACGGCCATCGGGTCATTTTTGCCACCGAAAGCGGTGCTGCGGGGATCGCCGACGACATCATGGTGAGCGGCCGAGGTTTGGACATCTGGTCGGCGCTTCCCATCTTGGGTTCCGTCTCGCTCATGGGTCGGATGCTTCGAGCCAACAAAGACGGTCGCCGCTGCTATGCACTGATGCGGCAGTCGGTCGAGTTCCAGCACCCCCTCAACTGGGCACAAGCCACTCTGGCCGGGGTCGACGCACTGCTGCTTCCGGGCGGGCACCGGGCCCGCGGAATGCGCAGCTACATCGACAGCCAGACACTGCAGGGGCTGGTGGTAGAGGCCTTTGCGGGTGGGCGGATCGTGGCCGCGATCTGTCATGGCGTCTTGCTCGCCGCTCGCAGCATCGATCCGGCTACCGGCAGATCGGTGCTCTACGGGCGCCGGACGACCGCACTGACCTGGGCGTTGGAGCGGCGGGCCTGGCAGCTCACCCGCCGCACCCGCCGCTGGGATCCCGATTACTACCGCACCTATACCGAGGAGCCGGGCCAGGCCCGCGGATACATGTCGGTGCAGGCGGAAGTCACCCGCGCGCTTGAAGATCCCACCGAATTCTGTGATGTTGCTCGCACTGCCCCGCACCGGTGGCTCAAGACTTCCGGCATGGTGCGTGACACCGCGACCGACTCGCGGCCGGCGTTTGTGGTCGATGACGGCGGCTACGTGTCAGCGCGCTGGCCAGGTGATACGCACACGTTTGCGCAGGTGTTGTCGCGGAAATTGAGCTCGCCGCACCCCGATGCGGGGTCTTGACCTGCGCTAGCGCGGCGGACTCGAGCTACGGACGGCCACCATGGGCGGGCTGGCCCCGCTGACGGTCGTGGCGGTTGTGTTCGCGGTCCGAGGTTCACCCTCAAAAATCAGTATCCTGCCTGGGGTGCAGGATCGATTGGATGGCGTGGCCGGCTCGCGGCGCGGGCTGCGGATCGCGCTGCGCGGGCGGCGCGACCCGGTGCCTGTCGCCGGACAGCGCAGCCGGACCTCGAGCGGTATGGGTGATCAGCACGTCCGCAAGGTTTTGGACCTCACCATTCGACTAGCCGAGGTGATGTTGTCCTCCGGCTCGGGTACCGCCGACGTCGTCGCCACCGCCAACGACGTGGCTCAGGCGTATCAGATCACCGACTGCGTCGTCGACATCACGGTCACCACGATCATCGTGTCGGCCCTGCCGACCGCGGAGAGTGCGCCGGTCACCATCGTGCGCTCGGTGCGGACCCGCTCCACCAACTTCACCCGGCTGGCCGAACTGGACCGGCTGGTCCAGGAGATCACTGCCGGTGGGGTCACCGTCGACGAGGCACACGAAGCCATGGACGAGTTGACCCAACGGCCGCATCCATACCCGCGCTGGCTGGCGACCGTCTGCTGGGCGGGCTTTTCCCTCGGCATCGCCATGATGCTGGGAGCCAACTGGCGGACCTGCGCCATCGCCGCGCTGACCGCCGCGACGATCGATCGACTGGGCCGGGTGCTGAACCGGATCGGGACCCCGTACTTCTTCCAGCGGGTGACCGGAGCGGCCGTCGCGACCTTGGTCGCGGTGGCGGCCTATCTGTTCACCGGTGAGGGGCTGGCGGCCCTGGTGGCCACCGGGATCGTGATGCTGCTATCCGGATTGACGCTGGTCGGTGCGATGCAGGACGCGATAACCGGCTACATGGTCACCGCGGTTGCCCGGATCGGCGAGGCATTGTTCCTGACGTCGGGAATCGTCGTCGGCATCCTTGCCGGCCTGCAGATCGCCAAGACCGCGGGCGTCGAGATCGAGCTGCGTGTCCATGGGAGTGGCGGGTTCGTCGTTCCGCAGGGGCCGCTGCCGATCCTGCTCACGGTGCTCGGAGCCATGCTGGCCGGGGCATGCCTGACCGTGGCGAGTTACGCGCCGCTGCGGTCGGCCGTCACCGCCGGGTTCGCGGCCGGACTCGCCGACCTGGTCTTGATCGGTCTTGGCACAGCCGGTTTCGGTCAGGTGATCGCCACCGGGATCGCTGCGGTCGGGGTCGGTTTTCTGGCGACCCTGATCTCCATTCGCCGTCAAGCCCTCGCGCTGGTGACCGCCACAGCGGGCATCGTGCCGATGCTGCCCGGTCTGGCGGTTTTCCGCGCTGTCTTCTACTTCGCTGCCGACTCGCATTTCGATGAGGCGCAAAGCCAGTTGTTGTCGGCGGCGGCGACCGCGCTCGCCTTGGGCAGTGGGGTAGTGCTGGGTGAGTTCGTCGGCTCACCACTGCGGTATCGCGCCGGACGGATCGGTCATTTGTTGCGGATCGAGGGTCCGCCCGGACTACGTCGGGCCGTCGGCCGAGTGGTGCGCCTGGAACCGACCAAGAACGCGCAGTCGACCAACACCCGCGGCCAACAATCGCGAAGTGTCGCGCTCGAGCCGGCGTCGACCGACCACTCCGACGCCGCCGAGGACAACGACCGAACCGGGGGGCACGGCGGTCACGGCGGTCACGGTGGTCACCGGGACGAGTCCTAGCCGTCCTCGCCGGCCGTCTCGGTCAGCGCGTCGAGGCGGACACCTTTGCGGGCGTCGGATCGGGCTCTGGTGCCGGAGCCGGCGTGGGTTCGGGGGTGGGCGTGGCGACGACCAGCACGCCGCCGGAAATCCATTGGATGGTGATGGTGGACTGCGGCAGGGCGGTCTGCAGGTCGGCTTCCAACGAGTCGACTTCCGGTTGGGTTTGGCCGATCAGGGTGATGGTGATGGCGCTGGCGGTGCCATTGGTGCTCAACACCGCGACGTCCGGTCTCTTGGCGGCCCAGGCGGTCGCGGTTGTGCGCGCGGTATCCAGCGCGGCCTGAGTGCCATCGGACTTGGCTGGGCCTGAGGTGCGAGTCCAGGCCAGGCTGATCGGGATGCGGTAGTTGAACCGCGAGTCGATCAGCGACGTCAGCTCCTCGGCCCGTTTCGGTGGAAATGGCCCGGCGGTGGAAACCACCAGCGTCCCCGACTCGTAGCTGAGCCCTTGCAGGGTCAACGACTGAGCACCCAGCCAGCTTCGGATCACCGGGCCCAGTTCGTTCAGCGGTGGCTGGGGTGTGTCCGGGCGACTGTGCTCGGGATCGCGCACCGGAATCCAGCTCAACTCCACGGTGACTGGGTGCCCCAGGGCCCGGCTGAGACTGGCGGCCACGGTCTGCACCGGTGGGGGCGAGGTGGGGCTGGTGATGTCGGCTCGGACCGTGCTGCCCGTGGCGGTGATGTGGCTGAGCACGCTGCCCGGACTGAGCATGTCGGTCAGCGTTTGGGTGGCGATCTCGAGATCACGGGCGTGGCCGGTAAGCGCGATGAACCGCGGGGTGAGGATCGTGGCAACCGCCACGGCGCTGACCGCCGCCAAACCCAGCGACGCAACGATCTGGCGGCGGTGGGTGCGGAACTTGCGGAGCGGGACCAGTCCGCTCAGCAGGAAGACCACCGCCGCCATCACCACGATGCCGACGAGGTTCGTCGAAAACAGGATGACGGCACCGCGGGCCAACTGTGGCTGTCCGCGCCCGAGCAGGACACCGGCCGCGCCCAGCGGGGGAACGACCGCGACGGCGACCGCGACGCCCGGCAGGGCCGCAGAGATCTTCTTGTGCACCGTGGCCAGCGCTCCGACCGCGCCGGCACCCATCGCGACCAGAAGGTCGCGGATGTCCGGGCTGGAGCGGGCGACAACCTCGCTGGGCAGACCGGTGCCGGTCGCGGGCAGCAACGTGGCGGTGATCCATCCGACCCCGACGGCAACCATGGCCGATACCGCTACCAGCGCCAGTCCACGCAGCAGCCGGTGTCCCCATCCCATGATCAGGCAGGCGGCTATCCCCATGATCGGGGCCATCAAGGGGGCGATCATCATCGCACCGATGACGACGGCCGCGGAATTCTGTAGCAGGCCGATCGAGGCGACCATGCTGGACAGGACCATCAGGGCCGCGAAGCGCCACAGCGCCCCGCCCGACAGCGTCACCATCAGCGTGTCCATGATCGAGCGACGGTCCTCGACCGGCAATAGCTTTGGTCGCCAGGGAACCGCCCTGCCCTTGGGGTCGGTTGTGGCCCGGTCATCGGACTCGCCCACGGCGCTGCGGCCGGGAATTTCGGTCAGCATCGGTTTGGGGGGCAGCTCCACCGTCATCAGTCGGGTCGCCTATCGCGGTCGGGGTGCGGATCTCACTCTGCACCAGCCACTTTGCTGGCGGTGATCGTCTGTTGAGGGACGAAACATACCGGCAGTGTGACAATTTGCCGGGTTTTCGGGCAGCGACACGCCGCGGCGTTTGCCGTAATGCAACCTCGCGCTGGCGATTTCGCACCGACGCCCGCGGGCCGAACGCCAACCGCTCTGGCGGTGCTCAGCCCCGCGAAGTCCCGGCGGCCAGGTGCTCGCCGAAGAACGCGAAGACCCGGCCCCACGCGTCTTCGGTCGCGGCTTCGTTGTAGCCGAAGCCGGTGATGCGCAGCAGCGGTTGTCGGGGAAGCTTGTTGGCGAAGCTGTGCCCGGCACCCGGATAGCCCTTGATGTCGGCGGGGATCTGTTTGGCCTGGGTCACTTCGCGTAACCGGCTGGGTGCGCCCAGGCCCAGCGGGTCGCGGTTGCCAAAGCTCGCCACGATCGGACACGCCCCGTCGAGCGTCTCGCTGAGGTGGCGCGGCAGCGGGGTGCCATAAAACGGTGCCGATGCGCCAAAGCCTTTGGGTGACAGGATCAAGGCGAATTGACCGCCCATACAGAAGCCCGCGATGCCGACCTGGCCGGAGCATTCGGCCATGGCCAATAGGTGGTCGCGGGCGGCCAAGATGTCATCGAGCGCGCGGCCCCGCTTGGTCAAGAGCTCGCGGAAGACGCGGGTAATGCAACGAGCGCGGCCGCCGCGCGCATACATGTTGGGAGTCAGCGCCAGGTAGCCTGCCGCGGCGATGCGCTCGGAAATCGCCTCGTTGTCGGGGGCATAACCGATCGCGTCGTGGACCACGACTACCCCCGGCCACGGACCCTCTCCCGTGGGAACGCCCAGCAGTGCGTCGATTGGTCCGGCGGGGGTGTCGATATCAATCGTCGTCATAGCGTCATCTAACTGCAGCCGTGTTGCGACCGTACGCGGAACTCGGGCGCAGTTCCCATACGTTGGCGTCACATGGTAGGTCGGCTAATTCTCATCTACGCCGTTGTCGAGCTCATGGCACTGATTGGGCTTACGGCAGCGATCGGGTTCGCCTGGGCAGTTCTGGTGCTGTTGGCCAGCTTCGTCCTGGGGTTGGTGCTCTGGGCCCCAATGGGCGGCTGGCAGCTGAGCCGTCAGCTCGGGCAGTTGCGCTCCGGCCTGCAGGAACCGCGAAGCGTGCTCAGCGACGGCGCGCTGGTTGCCGTGGCCACCGGGCTGGTGCTGGTTCCCGGCCTGGTCACCACCGTGTTCGGGTTGTTGCTGCTGGCCCCGCCGATCCGGGCCGCAGCCCGTCCCGGCCTGACCGCTATCGCGGTGCGAGGTTTGCTGCGACGGGTGCCGCTGACCGGCGCCGCGGCGGCGAGCATGGCTGATGCGTTCAACCGCCGCAACGCCCGTGAGCAGCGCGACTTCATCGACGGCGAGGTTATCGACGTCATCGATGGTGAGCCGCCGACCTTGCCGCGGGCGGTGGTCGAGGTCGACGAATTGGACGAATTCGATGATTTCGATGGTTTCGATCGATTCAACGGCTTCACTCGCTTCGACAGTTTCGGAAACGTGCGTACCTCGACGCGCCACCGCTCGGCGCCGGGTGCCAGGTAGCTGGCCGGCCCGCCCACGTAGTTTTGCGGTGTGACGCGGATTTCCACCAAGCTGCTGGTCAACGGCCGGGTTTACAGCCCGACGCATCCTGACGCCACCGCCATGGCGGTGCGCGGCGATACCGTTGCCTGGCTGGGCAGCGACGACGTCGGCCGCAACCAGTTCCCCGATGCGCAGGTAGAGGATCTCGACGGCGGATTGGTTGCGCCGGGGTTCGTGGACAGCCACATCCACCTGACCGCGACCGGTCTGACGATCAGTGGGCTGGACCTGCGGCCCGCGAGCTCACTGGCGGAGTGCCTGCAGTTGGCTGCCGACCACGCCGCGGCGCACCCGGGCCAGCCGCTGTGGGGCCATGGCTGGGATGAGTCGGCATGGCCGCAGCACATCGCGCCCAGCACCGCTCAACTCGACGCGGTGCTCGGTGAGCGGCCCGCATACCTGGCTCGAGTCGACGTCCATTCCGCGCTGGCCTCCTCGGGCCTGCGCCGGCTGGTCCCGCAGCTGTCGGAGGCCGCCGGGTTCACCGAGCAGGGGCCCCTGACCGGCGAAGCCCACCACCTGGTCCGCGCCCGCGCCCGCGATCTGCTGACCCAACCACAGCTCGCCGAGGCGCGGACCGCGGCGCTGGGGTCGCTGGCGGCCGCCGGCATCGTCGCGGTGCATGAGTGCGGCGGCCCCGAAATCGGTGGCCTCGACGACTGGCTGCAGCTCTCCGCCCTGCCGCACGGTGTCGAGGTGATCGGCTACTGGGGTGAGGCGGTCACCACTGCCGCCCAGGCGCGCACGCTGATGGCCGAAACGGGCGCGCGCGGCCTGGCCGGTGATCTCTTCGTGGACGGGGCGCTCGGGTCGCGCACCGCCTGGCTGCATGAGCCCTATGCCGATCAGCCCGGCTGCGTCGGAACCTGCCACCTCGACGGGCCAGCGGTGGAAGCACACGCGCGAGCCTGCACCGAGGCGGAAGTGACCGCAGGATTTCACGTCATCGGTGATGCCGCCGTCGCGACAGTGGTCGACGCGTTCGAGCGGGTCGTGGCCGACCTCGGGGTGGTCTCCGTGGCTCGTTGCGGCCACCGCTTGGAACACGCCGAGATGGTCACCGCTGAACAGGCGGCGAAGCTGGGCGCGTGGGGCATCATCGCCAGCGTGCAGCCAAACTTTGACGCGCTGTGGGGAGGCGCTGGGGGCATGTACGCCCGGCGCCTTGGTCCGAAGCGAGCTCGCCTGCTCAATCCGCTTGCGCTGTTAGCATCCCAAGGCGTGCCCCTCGCGTTTGGTTCCGACGCACCCGTCACCGGGTTTGACCCCTGGGCGAGCGTGCGTGCGGCGGTCAACCACCACACCGCGGGCAGCGCGGTGTCAGCGCGGGCGGCGTTCGCGGCAGCAACGCGCGGCGGCTGGCGGGCCGCGGGCGTGCGGGACGGAAAGACCGGAACCCTGGTTCCCGGGGCGCCCGCTTCGTACGCCGTGTGGGACGCCGGCGCTCTGACCGTGAGCGCACCCCGCGATGCCGTCCAGCGTTGGTCTACCGACCCGCGGTCGCGCGTGCCCGCGCTGCCGCGGCTGGATCCGGCGGATCCGCTGCCGCGGTGTCGTCAAACCGTGCATCGAGGTGCGGTCATTTATGGCTAGGGACTGGCTCGGTCGCGAAAGGCTGCCTGTGGATGCTCAAGAGGACAATCCGGAGGTTGTGCAACCTGAGCCCGGCGTTGACCAAACAGGTCAGCTAGGCGATGGACGAGAGCCCGACGCCGATACCGCTGACCCGGGCGATGACGCCGCGATCGCCGACGATCTCGCCGACGAGCAGGACGAGGCGCAGGACGAGGTGCAGGATTCGGAGACCGAGGCCGAGACCACGCAGGTGAGCGCCGGGCCGAGCGCTGCCGTTCGGCTCGGAACTGCCGCGCGCCAAGGGCTGGTGGCATTTGGCGCCGGAGCGGCGGCTCGACTGCCCGGCCTGTGGGCCGCAACTCGCCCGCGGCTGGTGCGGTTGGTGGTGTCGCTTGTCGCCGGATTCCTGATGTATGCCAGCTTCCCGCCCACCAACTGGTGGTGGGCTGCCATCGTCTCGGTGGCGCTGCTGACCTGGGTGCTGATGCACCCAGCCACCACCCCTGTCGGTGGGCTGGGCTATGGATTCGTGTTCGGGTTGGCCTGTTTCGTGCCGCTGCTGCCGTGGATCGGGACGTTGGTGGGGCCGGTGCCCTGGCTGGTGCTGGCCACCACCTCGGCGCTGTTCCCGGGTTTGTTCGGCCTGTCGGCGGTCGTGGTGCGCCGATTGCCGGGCTGGCCGATCTGGTTCGCGGTGCTGTGGGGCGCACAAGAATGGCTGAAGTCGATCGTTCCGTTCGGCGGTTTCCCCTGGGGATCGGTGGCGTTCGGCCAGGTTGACGGGCCGCTGCTGCCGTTGGCGCAGCTCGGCGGTGTGCCGCTGCTGTCCACCGGGGTAGTGCTGGTGGGCTCCAGCTTTGCCGCTATCGCCCTGGAGATCGAGAAGTGGTGGCGCACCGGCAGCCCGGCCGCTCCGCAGGCCGACCCCGAGCCGGCCAAGCCCCCCGCGGTCCTGCTGCCGGGTATCACCGTCTGTCTGGTGTTGTTCGCCGCGGTCATTGTGTGGCCGCAGGTGCGCCACGCCGGTGCGGGATCCGGCGGAGAACCCACCATCACCGTCGCGGTGGTCCAGGGCAACGTGCCCCGGCTGGGTCTGGACTTCAATGCGCAGCGTCGCGCGGTCCTGGACAACCACGTCCGCGAGACACTCGAGCTGGCCGAGGACGTCCGAGCCGGCCTAGCTCCGCAGCCGCAGTTCGTCATCTGGCCGGAGGACTCTTCGGATATCGATCCACTCATCAACCCCGACGCTGCGCAGCAGATCTCGAAGGCCGCCGTGGCGATCGGAGCGCCGATCCTGGTCGGTACGGTGCTCGACGCTCCGGGCAGCAGCCAGAAGAACTCGGAGAACGCGGAGTACACCAACACCGTGCTGGTCTGGAATCCCACCACCGGACCGGGCGACCGCCACGACAAGGAAATCGTGCAGCCATTCGGCGAATATCTGCCCATGCCGTGGCTGTTCCGGCATCTTTCCGGGTATGCCGACCGGGCCGGGCACTTCGTACCCCGGCCGGGTTCGGATGTGGTGAACATCGCAGGCGTACCGGTGGGCGTGTCGACCTGTTGGGAAGTGATCTTTGACAGGGCTCCGCGAAAGGCCGTCCGAAACGGGGCCCAACTGCTGGCCGTGCCCAGCAACAACGCCACGTTCAACAAGACGATGAGCGAGCAGCAGTTGGCCTTTGCGAAGGTGAGGGCCGTCGAACACGACCGATATGTGGTGGTCGCCGGCACCACCGGAATCAGCGCGGTGATAGCGCCAGACGGTCGCGAGCTGGTTCGGACCGATTTCTTCGAGCCCGCTTATCTGGACATACAGGTCCGTCTCAAGACCAGACTCACCCCGGCAACACGCTGGGCTCCGATCCTGCAATGGCTGATGGTAGGGGCGGCTGGCGTGCTGATTCTGGTCGCGATGCGGCACAATGGGTGGTTCCCGCGTCCGACGCGTCGGCGGTCCGGGCCCGCGGGCGAAGCTGATCAGTCCGATGCGCCCCAGGACGAAGCTGACGACTCGGGCGCGGCGTCCCGGAACGAATCCGAGGACGACCTGCAGACAGCAACCGGCACCCCGCCTGAGGCGGGCGGCCACCACTCAACCTGATTTCGGGCGACATATAAGGAGCTACATGACCACCGGCCAACCTGCGCCCCAGAGCCCGGGACCTCGTCCCAGCGAGCGCACCCTGGTGATCATTCCCACCTACAACGAGCGGGAGAACCTGCCCCTGATCCATCGGCGGGTGGTCGACGCGTGCCCGCACGTACACGTGCTGATCGTCGATGACAACAGCCCCGACGGCACCGGGCGGCTTGCCGACGAGCTGGTCGCCGCCGATCCCGATCGCATTCATGTCCTGCATCGCACGGCCAAGAACGGCCTGGGTGCTGCCTACCTGGAAGGGTTCGCCTGGGGCTTGAGCCGGGGGTACTCGGTGCTGGTCGAGATGGACGCCGACGGCAGCCACGCGCCCGAACAGCTACACCGCCTGCTGGACGCCGTCGACGCCGGTGCGGACCTGTCCATCGGTTCGCGCTATGTCCCCGGGGGCACGGTACGAAACTGGCCGTGGCGGCGCCTGGCCTTGTCCAAGACGGCCAACACCTATTCGCGGCTCGCGCTCGGCATTGGGGTGCATGACATCACCGCCGGCTACCGCGCCTACCGCCGTGAGGTGCTGGAGAAGATCGACCTCGCCAGCGTCGACTCCAAGGGCTACTGCTTCCAGATCGAGATGACCTGGCGCAGCGTGAACAGCGGCTTCGTCGTCGTCGAGGTTCCCATTACCTTCACCGAACGCGAGATCGGTGTATCGAAGATGAGCGGGTCCAACATCCGCGAGGCGCTGTTCAAAGTCACCCGGTGGGGCGTCAAGGGCAGGTTCGCGGGTTCTGAGGGTGGGGGCGACCGCGCCCACACCCACGACCACAGCTAGCCGGCGGTCCGGCCGCGGCATCAGCCGCGGCGACGCGACCGGATCAGGTCAAGACGTTCCTTGAGCAGCTCTTCGAGCTCTTCGACCGAGCGACGCTCGAGCAGCATGTCCCAGTGCGTGCGCGGCGGCTTGACCTTCTTCGGCTCCGGCAGATCACCCTCGATCAGGGTGCCTTCCATGCCGTTCTTGCACAGCCAGGTGCCGGGAATCTCGGCATCGTCGGCGAACGGCACCTGGAACTCTTCGCCGTTCTCGGTGCGGTACCGAGCAATCTGACGCGGGGCGAGGTCGTGGTTGCGGTCGGTTTCGTAACTTACGGCCCCCAATCGACTGCCTCTAAGGACACGATCAGCCATCGCCGCTACTCCTCCGGATCATCGAGCTGGTGGGCTCCGTACTGGTGATTCTTTCCGATTGCCAAACGTCGCGACCGGCTACATAGTTCCCGGGCGCACGACGCGACCATTAATGATACCGAGTGCGTCGAGCGAGGCCGACTAAAGTCGGCAGGCGTGAGTCGTCGTCCTCGCCCTCAACCATGCCGCTGGTGCGGCCGTGACGTCACCGACGCGGGTATGGGCCGTCGTCGTCAGTACTGCCGGCAGTCATGCCGGCAGCGGGCCTACGAGCAACGGGCCATGATGACCCGGGGCGATGCGGGGGCCGCATTGGCGCTGCCGGCCGATGCCGTGGTGTTGTCGGCGGACGAGGCGGCCGACCTGTCGGATCGCGTTTACCAGGTGCGATGCGCAGCCGAGGACGTCGCCACCGCGCTTGACGAGGGAGCCGGCGTCGACGAGCTGCGTGAGTTGTGCGACGAGCTGCTGCGGGCCGCCAGGGCCGCCGACGGCTGGCGCCGAGTGGGTGTCTGACCGTTTGGCCTCGGCGCGCCGGGTAAAGTCGCGCCATGGACGGCGGGCCTGGTGTACGCAGGGGTATACGGGACCACAGTGCAACGGAAATCCAGCCCACGGGTTATCCGGCCGCATTGGCGCCCGCCCGTTTCGCAAATAGCTGGGAGTATTGGACGTTTTGAAATCTTGCCGGAGTTGGCGATACTCACCAGCGACATTCTTCGGTCGGAACGCAGCACGACGGTGGTCGAAAATGCAGCGACATCGCTTCGTGCAGCAACTTCCGTGATCCGGCGAAGGCCGGCGGTCGACGACCAATTGCTAGATGAGGGTTAGGCGAGGTCAGTAATGGTTGATCAACTTCAGCATGCGACCGAAGCGTTGCGCAAAGCGCTGGTCCAGGTTGAGCGCCTCAAGCGCACCAATCGTGCGCTGCTGGAGCGGTCGAGTGAGCCGATCGCGATCGTCGGAATGTCATGCCGTTTCCCGGGCGGGGTGGATTCCCCCGAAGGCCTGTGGCAGATGGTGGCCGAGGGCCGCGACGTGATGTCGGACTTTCCCACCGACCGCGGGTGGGATCTGGCCGACCTATTCGACCCGGATCCGGACACGCCGCACAAGTCCTACGCGAGCACCGGCGGCTTCGTCGACGGCGTGGCCGACTTCGATCCCGGCTTTTTCGGTATCGCCCCCAGTGAGGCGCTGGCGATGGACCCGCAGCACCGGATGCTGCTGGAGCTGTCCTGGGAGGCACTGGAGCGCTCCGGCATCGATCCGACCGGCTTGCGCGGCAGCGCCACCGGTGTGTTCGCCGGACTGATCGTCCAGGGCTACGGCATGTTCGCCGAGGAGATCGAGGGCTACCGCCTGACGGGCATGACCTCCAGCGTGGCTTCGGGTCGGGTGGCTTATGTGCTGGGGTTGGAGGGCCCGGCGGTGTCGGTGGATACGGCGTGTTCGTCGTCGTTGGTGGCGTTGCATATGGCGGTGCAGTCGCTGCGGTCCGGTGAGTGTGATCTGGCGCTGGCCGGCGGTGCCACCGTCAATGCCACCCCGACGGTCTTCGTGGAGTTCAGTCGGCATCGCGGGCTGGCGCCGGACGGGCGCAGCAAAGCCTATGCGGGCGCGGCCGACGGGGTCGGCTGGTCCGAGGGTGGCGCCATATTGGTGGTGGAGCGGCTTTCGGATGCGCAGCGGTTGGGGCATCCGGTGTTGGCGTTGGTGCGTGGTTCGGCGGTGAATCAGGATGGGGCCTCCAATGGGTTGACGGCGCCCAATGGTCCGTCGCAGCAGCGGGTGGTGCGTGCGGCGTTGGCCAATGCGGGGTTGAGTGCGGCTGAGGTTGACGTGGTCGAGGGTCATGGGACTGGGACCACGTTGGGTGATCCGATTGAGGCGCAGGCGTTGTTGGCGACCTATGGGCAGGATCGTGGGTCGGCTGGGGCGGCTGGAAAAGCGTTGTGGTTGGGGTCGATCAAGTCGAATATGGGTCATACTCAGGCCGCGGCGGGGGTTGCGGGTGTGATCAAGATGGTGCAGGCGATGCGCCATGAGGTGTTGCCTGCGACGTTGCATGTGGATGTGCCGTCTCCGCATGTGGATTGGTCGGCGGGTGCGGTGGAGTTGTTGACCGAGGCGCAGCCGTGGCCGGCCGAGTCGGCGGGGGATCGGGTTCGGCGTGCGGGGGTGTCGTCGTTTGGGATCAGTGGCACTAATGCGCATGTGATTGTGGAGGCTGCTCCTCGGGTTGAGGTCGGTCGGTCCTCTGGTGGTGCGGTGCCGGTGGTGCCGTGGGTGGTGTCGGCGAAGTCGGGTTCGGCGTTGGGGGCGCAGGCGGCGCGGTTGGCGGCGCATGTGCGGTCTCACGATGAGCTTGATGTTGCTGATGTGGGGTGGTCGTTGGCGGGTCGGTCGACCTTTGAGCATCGTGCGGTGGTGCTTGGGGCTGATCGGGATGGGTTGCTGGCCGGGTTGGATGAGTTGGCCGGTGATGAGTTCGGTGGGGCTTCGGTGATTCGGGGTGTGGCTGGTGCCGCGGGTAAGACGGTGTTCGTCTTCCCCGGCCAAGGTTCCCAGTGGATCGGCATGGGTATCGAATTGCTCGACACCGCACCGGTATTCGCGCGCCACATCGAGTCATGCGGCCAGGCCTTCGCGGAGTTCGTCGACTGGTCGCTGCTCGACGTGCTCCGCGGCGCTGCGGGGGCGCCCGGGCTTGACCGGGTCGACGTCGTGCAGCCGGTGCTGTTTGCGGTGATGGTGTCGCTGGCCGAACTGTGGAAGTCGGTCGGGGTGCGCCCGGATGCCGTCATCGGGCACTCCCAGGGCGAGATCGCTGCCGCATACGTGGCCGGTGCGCTGTCGTTGCGCGATGCCGCCAAGGTGGTCACCCTGCGCAGCAAGCTGCTTGTCGGACTGGCCGGACCGGGCGGCATGGTGTCGGTGGCCTGTGGCGAGCAACAGGCGCGGGAGTTGTTGGAGCCCTTTGGCAATCGGGTCAGCATCGCCGCCATCAACGGCCCCTCGGCCGTAGTGGTCTCCGGCGAGGTGGCAGCGCTCGAGGAACTGATCCCGCAGTGCGCGGACCGGGAGCTGCGCACCCGTCGCATCGACGTGGACTATGCGTCGCACTCGGTCGAGGTGGAGGCGATCGAAGGCCAGCTGACCGAAGTTCTGGCCGGGATCGAGCCGCTTTCGTCGCGGACCGCGTTCTTCTCGTCGGTGACCGGAAGTCGCTTGGACACAGCAGAATTGGATGCCGAGTACTGGTATCGCAACATCCGGCAGACGGTGCAGTTCGACCAGGCCGTGCGCAGCGCGTGCGGCCACGGATACCGCACCTTCATCGAATCCAGCCCGCACCCCGCGCTGATCGCCGGTATCGAGGACACCTACCGCAACTGCGCGGCCGATTCCGGTGCCGACCCCATCGTCGTGCCCACCTTGGGTCGGGAAGACGGTGGGCTGCAGCGATTCCTGGCGTCGGCCGCCGCGGCCTTCGTGGCCGGCGTGAATGTGGACTGGCGCGGCCCGCTCGACGGTGCCGGCCTGGTCGAGCTTCCCACGTATGCGTTTGAGAAGCGGCGCTTTTGGCTCTCCGGAGAGGGCGTCAGCGTCGACGCATCCGGACTGGGGTTGAGCGCTGGCGGGCATGCGCTGTTGGGCGCTGTCGTGGAGCTTCCGGAATCGGGCGGTGTCGTGTTGACCGGCCGCCTGGCGCTCGGCGCGCACGGCTGGCTGGCCGATCACGCGGTATCGGGGGTAGTGGTGTTTCCCGGCACCGGGTTTGTCGAGCTGGCAATCCGGGCCGGCGACGAAGTCGGCTGCTCGGTGGTCAACGAGCTCACACTGCGCACGCCGCTGGTACTCCCGGCATCGGGTTCGGTTGCGGTACAGGTGGTCGTCGGTGCCGCCGCCGATTCGGCGGAGCGCAGCGTGTCGATCTACTCCCGCACCGACACCGACGCCGGCTCGGTGTGGGTCTGCCACGCCGAGGCAACCCTGGGCGCCGACTCCGCCCAGCCCGCGGCCGACCTGTCGGCCTGGCCCCCCGCCGGAGCCATCGCGGTCGACGTGGCAGACGGGTACGAGCGGCTGGATGCACGTGGGTACGGGTATGGGCCCGCGTTCCGTGGACTGACTGCGATGTGGGCGCGTGGCGAGGAGCTGTTCGCCGAAGTCCGGTTGCCCGAGGCGGCCGGATCTACCAGCGGTTTCGGCGTGCACCCGGCGCTGCTGGATGCCGCGCTGCACACCGCGGTGATCGCCAATCCCGACGCGGAGCTGGTGTTGCCGTTCTCCTGGCAGGGCGTGTCTCTGCACGCGGCGGGGGCCGCGGCGGTGCGGGTACGGATCGCGCCGGTTGGTCCCTCGTCGGTCTCGGTGGAACTCGCCGACGATCTTGGTCTGCCGGTGCTTTCGGTCAAGGCGATGGTGGCCCGCCCGGTAACCGAGCAGCAGATGCGCGCCGTGGTGTCCGCATCCGGTCCAGACCGGCTGTTCGAGGTGGTCTGGACGCCTATGACGGTTGCCGCCACCGATGCGGCACCCGCCTATGAACTCTTTGAATCCGTTGCAGCTGAAGGCGATCCGCTCAGCGGGACCTATCAGCGCACCCATCAGGCGCTGGCGGCTGTGCAGTCGTGGCTGACCGAACATGATTCGGGTGTGCTGGTGGTGGCCACCCGGGGCGCCATGGCGCTGGCCGGCGAGGACGTCACCGATCTGGCCGGCGCGGCGGTATGGGGATTGGTGCGCTCGGCGCAGACCGAGAACCCAGGCCGGCTGGTCCTGGTTGATTCCGACGCTGCGGTCGACGCTGCGGCGGTAGCGACGGCCCTGGCGGTCGGCGAACCACAAGTAGTGCTGCGCAACGGGCAGCCCTACACGGCGCGGGTGCACGCCAGCCGCGCCGCAGACGGCATCCTGGTGCCGCCTGCCGACGGGCCGTGGCGGTTGGGGCTGAGCAGCGCGGGCACCTTCGAGAATCTGCAGCTGGAGCCGGTTCCGGGCGCCGGCGCGCCGCTGGGCCCGGGCCAGGTGCGGGTGGCCATGCGCGCCATCGCCGCCAACTTCCGCGACATCATGATCACGCTGGGCATGTTCACCCACGACGCCTTGATCGGCGGCGAAGGTGCCGGCGTTGTCGTCGAAATCGGGCCGGACGTAACCGAATTCGCGGTCGGCGATGCGGTATACGGATTCTTCCCGGACGGCAGCGGCACGTTGGTGGCCGGCGACGTCAGGCTATTGCTACCCAAGCCCGCCGACTGGTCCTACGCCGAAGCGGCCGCAATCTCAGCCGTTTTCACCACCGCTTACTACGCGTTCGTGCACCTGGCCAATGTCCAGCCAGGTCAACGGGTACTGGTCCACGCCGCGACCGGCGGGGTGGGCATGGCCGCCGTGCAGTTGGCCCGGCACCTGGGTCTGGAGGTGTACGCCACCGCCAGCAAGGGCAAATGGGACATCTTGCGGGCCATGGGCTTTGACGAAGACCACATCTCGGATTCGCGCAGCCTGGAATTCGAGGAGAAATTCCGCGAGGTCACCGGCGGCCGTGGCGTCGATGTAGTGCTGGACTCGCTGGCCGGCGAATTCGTGGATGCTTCGCTGCGCCTGCTGGGCCCTGGCGGGGTGTTCCTGGAGATGGGCAAGACCGACATCCGCGACCCCGGCGTCATCGCCCAGGAATATCCGGGCGTGCGCTATCGCGCATTCGACCTGTTCGAACCCGGTCGCCCGCGCATGCACCAGTACATGCTCGACCTGGCCGGGCTGTTCGACGCCGGAGTGCTGCGGCCACTGCCGGTCACGGCCTTCGACGTGCGGCGCGCCCCGGCGGCGTTGCGCTACCTGAGCCAGGCCCGCCACATCGGCAAGGTCGTGATGACCATGCCTGCCGACCAAGGTGGTGCGCTGGGTGGCGGAACGGTATTGATCACCGGTGGAACCGGCATGGCGGGTTCGGCGCTCGCGCGGCACCTGGTGGCCCACCACGGCGTGGCCCATCTGGTGCTCATCAGCCGGCGGGGCCCCGCCGCACCGGGGGCCACCGAGCTGGTAGCCGAGTTGAGCGCTGCCGGAGCACAGGTCGAGGTGGTGGCCTGTGACGCGGCCGACCGTCCGGCGCTGGCCAAGGTGATCGCCGAGATTCCCGCGCAGCGGCCGCTGTCCGCCGTGGTCCACGCCGGTGGTGTGCTTGATGACGCGGTGATTTCTTCGCTGACCCCCGAACGTGTCGACACGGTGCTGCGAGCCAAAGTCGATGCCGCGTGGAACCTGCACGAGTTGACTCGTGATCTGGATCTTTCTGCGTTCGTGATGTTTTCATCAATGGCCGGCGTGGTCGGATCTTCGGGCCAGGCCAACTATGCGGCGGCCAACACGTTCGTCGACGGCCTGGCCGCACACCGACGGGCGCACGGCTTGCCGGCCATTTCGCTGGGCTGGGGCCTGTGGGATCAGGCCAGCGACATGACCGGTGGAATGGATGCCGCCGACCGGGCCCGGCTGGGTCGTGAGGGTGTCTTGGCGCTGTCCTCCGATGAGGCAATGGAACTGTTCGACACCGCCCTCATCGTCAACCAGGCGTTCCTGGCTCCGGCCCGGATAGATCTGGCCGCACTGCGCGCTCACGCGGTGGCGGTACCGCCGATGTTCAGTGATCTGGTCAGCGCTCCGACCCGGCGTCAGGTCGACGACGCATTGGCCGCGGCGAAATCGAAATCCGCGCTGGCACATCGCCTGCACGGACTACCGGAGCCCGAGCAGCACGCCGTGGTACTGGACTTGGTGCGGTCGCACATCGCCACCGTGCTGGGCACCATCACGCCCGAGGCCATCGACCCGGACAAGGCGTTCCAGGAGCTGGGCTTTGACTCGCTGACCGCCGTCGAAATGCGTAACCGGATCAAAACGGTTACCGGACTATCGCTTTCGCCGACGTTGATCTTCGACTACCCAACCCCCAACGGTTTGGCCAACTACATTCGTGCCGAACTCGCTGGTGCCCCGCAAGAGGTCAAGCACACCCCGGCCGTACGCGTCACCGGTGACGATCCGATCGCGATCGTCGGCATGTCATGCCGCTACCCCGGTGGCATCGAGTCGCCGGACGACCTGTGGGACATGCTGATGGCCCGTCGCGACGTGCTGTCTGACTTCCCGGCCGACCGAGGCTGGGATCTGGCCGGCCTGTTCAACCCGGATCCTGACGTGCCCGGCGCTTGCTACACCCGCACCGGCGGTTTCGTAGACCGAGTCGGTGATTTCGATCCCGCCTTCTTCGGTGTTGGGCCCAGTGAGGCGCTGGCGATGGACCCGCAACAGCGGATGTTCCTGGAGCTGTCCTGGGAGGCACTGGAGCGCGCCGGGATTGAGCCGGGCGGTTTGCGTGGCAGCGCCACCGGTGTGTTCGCCGGGGTGATGACGCAGGGCTACGGCATGTTCGCTGCCGAACCCGTCGAAGGCTTCCGTCTGACCGGGCAGCTCTCCAGCGTGGCTTCGGGTCGGGTGGCTTATGTGCTGGGGTTGGAGGGCCCGGCGGTGTCGGTGGATACGGCGTGTTCGTCGTCGTTGGTGGCGTTGCATATGGCGGTGCAGTCGCTGCGGTCCGGTGAGTGTGATCTGGCGCTGGCCGGCGGCGTCACCATCAATGCCACCCCAGACATCTTCGTTGAATTCAGTCGTTGGCGTGGATTGTCAGCGGATGGACGCTGCAAAGCCTTCGCGGGCGCGGCCGACGGCACCGGGTTCTCCGAGGGCGGCGGCATGTTGGTGGTGGAGCGGCTTTCGGATGCGCAGCGGTTGGGGCATCCGGTGTTGGCGTTGGTGCGTGGTTCGGCGGTGAATCAGGATGGGGCCTCCAATGGGTTGACGGCTCCCAATGGTCCGTCGCAGCAGCGGGTGGTGCGTGCGGCGTTGGCCAATGCGGGGTTGAGTGCGGCTGAGGTTGACGTGGTCGAGGGTCATGGGACTGGGACCACGTTGGGTGATCCGATTGAGGCGCAGGCGTTGTTGGCGACCTATGGGCAGGATCGTGGGTCGGCTGGGGCGGCTGGAAAAGCGTTGTGGTTGGGGTCGATCAAGTCGAATATGGGTCATACTCAGGCCGCGGCGGGGGTTGCGGGTGTGATCAAGATGGTGCAGGCGATGCGCCATGAGGTGTTGCCTGCGACGTTGCATGTGGATGTGCCGTCTCCGCATGTGGATTGGTCGGCGGGTGCGGTGGAGTTGTTGACCGAGGCGCAGCCGTGGCCGGCCGAGTCGGCGGGGGATCGGGTTCGGCGTGCGGGGGTGTCGTCGTTTGGGATCAGTGGCACTAATGCGCATGTGATTGTGGAGGCTGCTCCTCGGGTTGAGGTCGGTCGGTCCTCTGGTGGTGCGGTGCCGGTGGTGCCGTGGGTGGTGTCGGCGAAGTCGGGTTCGGCGTTGGGGGCGCAGGCGGCGCGGTTGGCGGCGCATGTGCGGTCTCACGATGAGCTTGATGTTGCTGATGTGGGGTGGTCGTTGGCGGGTCGGTCGACCTTTGAGCATCGTGCGGTGGTGCTTGGGGCTGATCGGGATGGGTTGCTGGCCGGGTTGGATGAGTTGGCCGGTGATGAGTTCGGTGGGGCTTCGGTGATTCGGGGTGTGGCTGGTGCCGCGGGTAAGACGGTGTTCGTCTTCCCCGGCCAAGGCTCCCAGCTGCTGGGAATGGGCATGGGCCTGCACGCCGGATACCCGGTCTTCGCCGAGGCGTTCAACACCGTTGTCGGAGAGCTGGACCGCCATCTGTTGCGCCCACTGCGTGAGGTCATCTGGGGCCACGACGAAAATCTGCTCAACACAACGGAGTTCGCCCAGCCGGCGCTGTTCGCCATGGAAGTCGCGTTGTACCGGCTGCTGGAGTCCTGGGGTGTGCGACCCGATTTCGTGATGGGGCACTCGGTCGGTGAATTGTCGGCCGCCCACGTCGCCGGTGTCTTGTCGCTGGAGAATGCGGCGGTGCTGGTGGCCGCGCGCGGCCGGCTCATGCAGGCGCTGCCCGACGGTGGCGCGATGATTGCCGTGCAGGCAACCGAAGAGGAAGTTCTGCCCCTACTCGGTGCCCAGGTCAGCATCGCGGCCATCAACGGACCGGCGTCGGTGGTGATCTCGGGCGCCCAGGACGCGGTGAGCGCCGTGGCCGAGCAGCTTCGCGCCGACGGCCGCAGGGTGCACCGGCTAGCCGTCTCGCATGCCTTCCACTCGCCGCTGATGGATCCGATGATCGACGAATTCGCAACGGTGGCCGGTGAACTCACGGTCGGTGCGCCCACCATCGGGATCATTTCCAACCTGACCGGGCAGCTGGCCGGAGAGGACTTCGGCTCGGCGGCCTACTGGAAGCGTCACGTCCGGGATGCGGTGCGGTTCGCCGACAGCATCCGCTTCGCGCAGTCAGCCGGTGCCGCCCGATTCCTGGAAGTTGGCCCCAGCAGCGGTCTTACCGCATCGATCGAAGAGGTGCTCTCCGATGCTGCGGTGACCAACCCGGTGGCCACGGCCTCCGCGCTGCGCAAGGATCGACCGGAGCCGGTGAGCCTGGTGAGCGCCGTGGCAGGGGTATTCGTCGCCGGCACCGCCGTGGACTGGCGAGCCGTGGTGGGGCAGTCCAACTTTGTGGAGTTGCCGACCTATGCCTTCGAGCGGCGACGGTTCTGGCTCTCGGGGGATGCAGTTGCCGCCGACGCGGCCGGCTTGGGGCTGCAGGCCGGCGAACACGCACTGCTGGGCGCGGTGGTGGAGCTCCCCGCATCGGGCGGCGTGGTGCTCACCGGCCGCTTGTCGCTTGCGGCGCAGGGCTGGCTGGCCGACCACGCCGTCGGCGGTGTGGTGATCTTCCCGGGTGCCGGCTTCGTCGAGCTGGCCATTCGCGCCGGCGACGAGGTGGGCTGTCGAGTGGTCGACGAACTGACGCTGGCCGCACCGCTGGTACTGCCGTCCGGGGGCTCGGTCGCGGTACAGGTGGTAGTCGGTAGCCCCGATGACTCCGGTGCCCGCGCGGTGTCGGTGTACTCGCGTGGCGACGCCGGCTCGGACTGGGTACTGCACGCCGAGGGCTCACTGGGTTCTGGTTCGCCGGAGCCGGCCACCGATCTGTCGACGTGGCCGCCGGTCGGCGCCGTCGAGGTGGAAAACGCCGACGGATACCAGCAGTTGGCCGAACGCGGGTACGGCTACGGCCCGGCGTTCCGTGGCCTGAATGCGATGTGGCGTCGCGGCGACGAAGTGTTCGCCGAGGTTGCCTTGCCCGCCGACGCCGGGGTATCGGTGTCCGGCTTCGGTATTCATCCGGTGATGCTGGACGCCGCGTTGCACGCGGTGATACTGGCTTCCGATGGCGCCGACGATTTCGGGGTCCCCGAGGGTTCGGTCCTGGTTCCGTTCGCCTGGCAGGGCGTGACGCTGCATGCCGCGGGAGCCTCGGCGGTTCGGGCGCGCATCGCGCCCGCGGGGCCATCCGCGGTCTCCATCGAATTGTCCGATGGGCTAGGACTACCGGTGCTCTCGGTTGCGTCGATGCTGGCAAGGCCAGTGACCGATCAGCAGCTGCGGGCTGCGGTATCAGGGGCCGGACCCGATCGCCTGTTCGGGGTGGATTGGACGGCGCAGCCCTCGGCCGAGTTGCAGCCTGTGCCGGTACGTATCTGGGGCGCAGCGGAGTCCGAAGGCGATGACGACCCCGGGGCCTCGGTGGTGTTCGAGTCCGTGCCTCAGGCCGGTGAGGTGGTGGCGGGTGTGTATGCGGCCACCGCCGCCGTGCTCGAGGTGCTGCGATCCTGGCTGTCCCGTGATGGGGCAGGGCAATTGGTCATCACCACGCGCGGCGCGATGGCGCTGCCGGACGAGGATGTCACCGATCTGGCAGGCTCGGCGGTATGGGGATTGGTGCGCTCGGCACAGACCGAGCACCCCGGTCGAATCGTGTTGGTCGACACCGATGCGGAACTTGACGAACATGCTGTAGCGGCGGTGTTGGCCGCCGGCGAGCCGCAGGTGCTGTGGCGCAACGGCGAGGTGTACACCGCGCGGGTACACGGCAGCCGCGCGGTTGCCGGCCTGCTGGTGCCACCGGGTGATGGCCCGTGGCGCTTGGGTATGAGCACCGCGGGCACGTTCGAAAACCTGCGCCTGGAACCGATTCCCGACGCCGACGCCGCGCTCCAACCGGGGCACGTTCGGGTCGCCTTGTCGGCGATGGCCGCAAACTTCCGCGACGTCATGATCGCGCTGGGTCTCTACCCCGACCCGGACGCGGCGATGGGCGTGGAAGGTGCCGGCGTTGTCGTCGAAACCGCCTCGACAGACGGGCGTTTCGCGGTGGGCGACCGGGTCGTGGGTCTGTTCCCGGAAGGCACCGGGACAATCGCCATTACCGACCACCGGCTGCTGGTCAAGATCCCCGCGGGTTGGTCTGACACCGCGGCCGCCACCACCTCGGTCGTGTTCGCCACCGCCTTCTACGCGCTGCGGGACTTGGCCTCGGTGCAGCCCGGACAGCGGATCCTGGTGCACGCGGCCACCGGTGGCGTCGGCATGGCGGCCGTGCAGCTGGCCCGGCACTGGGGTCTCGAGGTATTCGCCACGGCCAGCAAGGGCAAGTGGGACACGTTGCGGGCCATGGGCTTTGACGAGGACCACATCGGTGACTCACGCAGCCTGGAATTCGAGGACAAGTTCCGGGCGGCCACCGGCGGGCGCGGCATGGACGTGGTGCTCGACTCGTTGGCGGGCGAATTCGTCGACGCGTCGCTACGGCTGGTTGCCCCCGGCGGTGTCTTCTTGGAGATGGGCAAGACCGACATCCGCGAGGCCGCGGTGGTCGCCCAACAGCACACCGGTGTGCGGTACCGGGCCTTCGACCTCTTCGAGGCGGGGCCGGATCACATCGCGCAGATCCTCGCCGAGCTCGCCGCGCTGTTCAGCGAGGATGTGCTGCGGCCTCTTCCGGTGACGACATTTGACGTGCGGCGCGCGCCGGCGGCCTTGCGCTACCTGAGCCAGGCCCGCCATGTCGGCAAGGTCGTGTTGACCATGCCCGACGCGTGGGCGGCAGGCACGGTACTCATCACCGGTGGCACCGGGATGGCAGGCTCGGCGCTGGCCCGCCATGTGGTGGCTCACCACGGGGTGCGTCAGTTGGTCCTGGTCAGTCGGCGTGGTCCAGACGCTCCGGGGGCCGCGGAGCTGGCCGAGGAGTTGAGCGCCTTTGGCGCCCAAGTCCAGGTGGTCGCCTGTGACGCCGCCGACCGGGCGGCGCTGGCCAAGCTGATTGCCGATATTCCGGTGCAGCACCCGCTGTCCGCCGTGATTCACACCGCTGGGGCGCTGGATGACGCGGTGGTCACCTCGCTGACGCCCGAGCGCATGGAAACGGTGCTGCGGGCAAAGGTGGATGCGGCGTGGAACCTGCACGAGCTCACCCGCGACATGGATTTGTCCGCGTTTGTGATGTTTTCGTCGATGGCCGGCCTGGTGGGTTCGTCGGGCCAGGGCAACTACGCGGCCGCCAACTCGTTCCTGGATGGGCTGGCCGTACACCGGCAAGCGCACGGCCTGCCGGCGATTTCGCTGGGGTGGGGTCTGTGGGATCAGGCCAGCAACATGACCGGCGGATTGGCAGCGGTCGACTTGAAGCGGTTCGCCCGAGACGGCATCGTGGCCATGTCCTCCGATGAAGCGCTCGGATTGCTCGACACCGCAATGGTCCTCGGCGAACCATTCATGTTGCCCGCCCACATCGACTTTGCCGCATTGCGGGTGAAGTTCGACGGCGGGACCCTGCCGCCGATGTTCGTTGATCTGATCAACGCGCCCACTCGACGTCAGGTCGATGATTCACTGGCCGCGGCGAAGTCGAAATCGGCTCTGCTGCAACGCCTCGAAGGACTGCCCGAAGATGAGCAGCACGCCATCTTGCTGAACTTGGTGCGCTCTCACATCGCGACCGTGCTGGGCAACTCCAGCCCGGACGCGATCGACCCGGACCGTGCCTTCCAGGAACTTGGCTTCGATTCGCTGACCGCGGTCGAGATGCGCAACCGACTCAAGTCGGCGACGGGGCTGGCGCTTTCGCCCACGCTCATCTTCGACTACCCCAACTCCGCCGCGTTGGCCGGTTACATGCACCGGGAACTGGTCGGCTCGTCGCCGCAAAGCGACACCACGGCCGAGGCACCCGGGGAAGCCGAACTGCAGCGGGTGGTCGCCTCGATTCCGGTCAAGCGCCTGCGCCAAGCCGGGGTGCTGGAACTGTTGCTCGCGTTGGCAAATGAGACCGGCGGCAATGGGCAGGCCGCGGTGACCGCGGAGACCAGCGAGGAAGATCTAGCGGACATGGACCTCGACGCCTTGGTCAACGCGGCGTTCATGAACGACGACGAGTAGACATGAGCCGCACCCGCAGGGGTGCAGAGTAAAGCGATGAGGAGGAGCGGTGCTCACTAGCGAGGAAACTCAGTGAGGGTCGCGGTCACCGGGGCCGGCGGGGTACTGGGCCGTGGCCTGGCCTCCCGATTGCTCAGCCAGGGCCACGAAGTCGTCGGGATTTCGCGCCGGCGGCCCGACAGCTGGCCGAGTCAGGCGGACTTCGTTGCCGGCGATATCCGCGACGCGGCCGCGGTCCGGCGCGCGATCACGGGCGCGGACGTGGTCGCCCACTGCGCATGGGCCAGGAACCCGGGTCCGGACGGCCGGATCAGCCAGCAGATCAACATCGACGGAACCCGCAACGTCTTGGATGCGATGGCAGCCTGCGGTACCGGCCGCATCGTGTTCACCAGCTCCCCCCACGTCTACCGGCCGGGTCTGCCGATGCCGGCCACCGAACACGGTGCGGTGGCGCCAGCTTCGGCCGAGGGGCGGCACAAGGCGGACGTCGAGCAGATGCTGCAGGAGTCCGGTGCGCAATGGGTTGCCGTGCGTTCGGCGCTCATCGTCGGGCGCAACATCGACAACTGGGTGCGCCGGTTGTTTGCTCTGCCGGCGTTCCCCGACGGTTCGGCAGATGACGTACTGCAGGTGGTGCACCTCGACGACGTACTTCGGCTGCTGACGCGCGCGGTATCGGACGTCGGTGCGGGCACCGGTCCGGTCAATCTGGCCGCCCCGGGGCTGCCCACGTTGCGCGAGATCGCCACGGCACTGCGACGCCCCATCCTGCCGGTCGGCGCGGCGCTTCGCCGCCTTGGGTCGGTCGCCGAATTCCAATTGGTGCATGCCGTTCCCGTGATGGACACCGCGCGGCTGCACGATGAATGGAAGTTCCAGCCGGCCTTCACCGCCGAGGAGTCCGTCGAGGACTTCGCGCTGGCCGTGCGTGGCCGAGTCTCGTTGGGCAGACGGGTGGTATCGCTGCCCTGGCGACTCGCCAACATCCAGGACCTGCCCGCCGTCGACGCTCCCGCGCAAGACGGTGTGGTTCCCCGGCTGGCGGGCCCGGAAGGCGTCAACGGGGAGTTCGACACACCTATCGATCCGCGTTTCCCGACGTTTCTGGCCACCAATCTGTCCGAAGCGTTGCCCGGTCCGTTCTCGCCCTCATCGGCATCGGTCACCGTGCGTGGCCTGCGTGCGGGCGGCGTCGGTATTGCCGAACGGTTGCGGCCAGGTGGAGTGATTCAGCGCGAGATCGCAATGCGCACCGTCGCGGTGTTCGCCCACCGGCTTTACGGCGCCATTACATCGGCGCACTTCATGGCCGAGACAGTGCCATTCGCCAAGCCGGCGATGATCGTCAGCAACAGCGGGTTCTTCGGCCCGAGCATGGGCTCGCTGCCAATCTTCGGCGAGGAACGCCCACCGTCAGAATCCAGCTTCGTGCGCCGGCAACTGCGCACCGTCCGCAATATCGGCGTCTTCGGCGTCAACCTGGTCGGCCTGAGCGCCGGTTCGGCCTTGGACACCAACGATTTCATCGCCGATGTCGACCGCCTGGAACAGCTTGCCGGGGGCGATGTCACCACGCTTGACGATCGGCGCCTGCTGAGCCTGATTCTGCTGGCCCGCGACCACGTGGTGCACGGCTGGGTGCTGGCTTCGGGTTCCTTCATGCTCTGTGCCGCATTCAACGTGCTGTTGCGCGCCGTGAGCGGCCGCGACACCGCCCCGGCCGCGGGGCCCGAACTGGTCAGCGCCCGTTCGGTGGAAGCGGTACAGCGCCTGGTGGCCGCGGCGCGCCACGACGAAGCCGTGATTCGGCTGCTGTCCGAACCCGGGGACCGCCTCGGCAAGCTGGCGGTGGCGGCGCCGCACTTCTACGACGCAGTGCGCCAAGAGCTTTCGCTGATTGGGCACCGCGGTCCGGCGGAAGTCGAGATGATGTCGACCAGCTACGCCGACAACCCGGAATTGTTGGTCGGCATGGTGGCCAAGACATTGAGCACCTCCTCGGTGCCGCAGCCGCCGCAGCCGTCGATTCCCTTGCAGGCCAAGCCGATTGCGGTGCTGGCCGCACGTCAACTGCGTGACCGGGAAGCGCGCCGAGACAAGATGGTTCGCGCGATCTGGGTGCTGCGCGCCCTGCTGCGCGAGCATGGGCGCCGGCTGGCCGAGGCCGGTGTGCTGCACGCCCCCGACGATGTCTTCTACCTCTTGGTCGACGAACTCGACGCACTGCCCGCGGACGTGGCCGAGTTGGTGGCCCGCCGCCGCGCAGAACAACGCAGGCTGACCGCCGTCGTCCCACCCACGGTGTTCAGTGGGAAGTGGGAGCCGTCGACCGCCTCGGCGGCGGCGCTAACGGCCGGGGGCAGCTTGCGCGGAGTCGGCGTCTGCGGCGGACGGGTGCGTGGCCGGGTGCGGATCGTGCGTCCGGAGACCATCGACGAACTAGAGCCGGGCGAAATTCTGGTCGCCGAGGTCACCGACGTCGGCTACACGGCTGCCTTCTGCTACGCGGCGGCCGTCGTCACCGAATTGGGTGGCCCGATGTCGCATGCGGCTGTGGTGGCCCGCGAGTTCGGGTTTCCCTGTGTGGTGGACGCCCAGGGTGCCACCCGGTTCTTGCCGCCGGGCGCGCTCATCGAGGTCGACGGCACCACCGGGGAGATCCAAGTGCTCGAACTGGCGGCCGAGGGCGATTCATCGGTTACGCAGAGCGATCCCGCTGATTTGGGCTAGGCGGCGAGTTAGTAGTCCACTGAAATCACCCGGGCGCTAACCCGCAGCCCCTCCTCGCGCCAGAGCTCGCGGATGCGCTCGTTGTTGACCCGCCAGCCGGCCCGGCGGGCCATGCGTTGAAGCCCCTCGGGCACGCGAGCTGCTAAATGCCCGCCTGGGCGTAGACGTTCTTGTGGATGGTTTCGCAGATTTCCTCGAGGGGTAGGTCGTTCGCGTCATTCGCGAAGGGGCTTTCGATCTCGACGGCGATTTCCTCGATGCCGAAGAACGTGTAGGCGATGATCAGGACGTCGACAATGGTGGTCCAGCCGAAGGTCTCGACCATGGCGAAGGGAAGGGTGAAGCAATAAAGTACAAGCGCCCGGCGCAGGTGAACGGCGTAGGCGAAGGGCATGGGCGTCTTGCGAATTCGTTCGCAGCCGCCGAGATAGTCGACCAGGAGCTGAATGTTCTGGTCCATCGACGTGAGCATGATGTCAGAGATCAGGCCGCGCTCGCGCGCCTCCCGGAGGCAATCGGACATGTTGCCGGCGACAGCGAGAGCGGGATGCTGGGCGTCGAGCGCCTCCTGCGCCTCGGCGGGCGGAAGTTCGGTGATTTGTGGCCCGAGGCCTTCGGTACCGCGCAGACGGTGCATGCAAGCCCAGGCAAAGGTGGCTGTCCATCGGGTGAGCCGGGCCACCAGCGCCGAATCCCCCTTCATATATACGCTGGCGCTCCGGACGAGGTTCCGTGTTTCATTCACGATGCCTCCCCAGAGTTTGCGCCCCTCCCAGAAGCGGTCATAGCTGGAATTGGTGCGGAAAACCAGAAGGAGACCGAGAGCGAGGCCCATCAGGGTGTGCAGCTGGAACGGCATGCCGACCGGAGCGACATAGTTGTGAAAGGCGACAACTGCCGCCGACCACGCGACACATAGGGAGACCCGACCGCTGATCTCCCGGACCAGCGAGCCGCGGATGTCAAAAAAGTGGTCCAGCCATTTGTGCGAGTCGTATTCGATCATGATCTACTTCGCGTAGTTGGGATAGACGGGCTCTGCAGGCGCGGGCGCGGGGGTTCTTCGTGAGGGCATCCATGGCGACGGTTACGGCGCACTCCAACCGCGGATCATGCCCCTATCGCACCGCCGCCGGATGCTTCCAGATTTCGATGTCTGGCGCAACACTTTGCTTCCGCGTCGGCGGCGCCGGACGTGTTGCGGAAGTCGAGGTTGGGAGCGGTGAGCGAACCGCCATCCTGAGCGGCGGAAATCCGACGATGCCCACCGGCCCGCCTCAGGTGCGGGTGCCGACCAACGGGGCCACCTTGTGGAAGCGGAAGCAATTCGGCATGGCATCGCCGCCGGATCCCCGCACCCAGACTGCGCAAATCAGGTGACGACGTCAACCGTAGCTGGCCGATGCGGGCGAGACCGCGAGGTGAAATGTGTTGATATGTCTACAAACCCGCCACAGTCGGGCAAGTCGTCGGCCCCACCGCGTCGCCCGCCAAGGAGGGGCTACCTTTCCATTGCACTGGCAATTGCCGAGGCGGCACGGGCGACAGGCACGCCTCAGCAGCTGAACGCGGCGCCCACACCGTCGGGTGGCGGCACCGACCGCAGGCAACCGAACGGCTCGACGCCGGCGCTGCTGAGCTCAATGGCGGACTGATGGGCGTAGTTGACGCAAAAAACGCCGGCCTGATCGGCGCGGCAGCGGTAGTCGCCGAACGACAGGGAATCGCCGTTGGCCAACTCGGGCCCGTTGCCGTTGGTGAATGGTCCCGGGTCGCCTCGGGAGGCCCCGACCCGCAAGTTGGTGCCGTCAAAATCGACCCAGCCGCCCTTCCATTCGCCGTAGGCGGTGGGGGGTGGGGGAGATGGGTTGGTCAGGCTGACCAGGCAGGCCATCGCGTCACCGGTGTGCTTGGTGTCGGTCAGGCAGGACACTTTGCCGCCTTGGGCGCTGAATGCGACATCGTCGCCGAGCTCGGTGGTGACATCCTCTCGCGTCACACTGTGATATCGCGCCGGATCAGCGGCGTGACCAGCCTCTATCCAGGCAATGACCTCGGAGACCGGCGCCCCGGCCGACGGCACCTTCGACGCTGCGGGAAGTTTGCTAGTCGAGGAAGGAACGCTACTGCTCGGCGTCGCCGGGGTGCTGGTCTGCGAACGACCCGAGTCGCTGTCGACGTCATGTGCGCACCCGGCAACCAGTAACGGTACTGCGACTAGCGCGGCGATTCGCATCCCGTCAGGCTAGCCGCCCTGAGGGGATTTCAAGTGGTACGCACGCCGTGTGCGTTTCGGGTCCGCTAACGTCGGGTTATGCATGAGCGCACCGTCCGCGCCCGCACGGCCACCGGCATCGTTGAAGGCTTCACTCGCGACGGCGTGCACCGCTGGCGGTCCATCCCCTACGCGCGGGCTCCGATCGGCCCGCTCCGGTTCCGCGCGCCGCGGCCCCCGCAGCCCTGGTCGGGTGTCCGCCACTGTCATGGGTTCACTCACTGCTCGCCTCAGCAGCGCCGCTACACCATGCTCGGCCTGGGCAAATACCAGCCGATGAGTGAAGACTGCCTGACCCTCAACGTCGTCGCACCCGAAGCCCCCTCGCATCGACCGCTGCCGGTCATGGTCTTCATCCACGGTGGGGGCTACATCCTGGGCAGCTCGGCGACTCCGATATATGACGGCGCGGCACTGGCGAGGCGAGGCTGCGTCTATGTTTCGGTCAATTATCGGCTGGGCGCGCTCGGGTGTCTGGATCTGTCTTCGCTGTCGACACCGGACATCGCCATCGACGGCAACCTGTACCTGCGCGACCTGGTGATGGCATTGCAGTGGATTCAGGACAACATCGCGGAGTTCGGTGGTGATCCGGACAACGTCACCATCTTCGGGGAAAGCGCGGGCGCGCATATCACCGCCACGCTGCTGGCGGTTCCGGCGGCCAAAGGTCTTTTCGCCCGGGCGATCTCGGAGAGTCCGGCCGCCGGTATGGTGCGTCCCCGGGAAATCGCGGCCGAATTCGCGACACGCTTTGCCCAACTGCTCGGCGCGCGCAAGCACGACGCCGCCAGCGCGCTGATGCGGGCGAGCGCGGCCCAACTGGTGCAAACCCAGCACCGGCTGATCGATCAGGGCATGCAGAAACGCTTGGGCGCCTTCCCAATCGGCCCCACCTTCGGTGATGACTGCCTGCCGCTGGACCCCGTCGAGGCCATGCGCGCCGGGCAATCACACAAAGTGCCGCTCATCGTCGGCACCAACGCCGACGAGGGCCGCCTGTTCACCCGGTTCCTCAAAATGCTGCCGACCAACAAGGCGATGATCGACGAGTTGCTCGCCGACACCGAACCGGCCACCCGTGAACGCATCACCGCGGCCTACCCGAACTATCCGGAGTCCGCTGCCTGCATCCAGCTGGGCGGTGATTTCGCATTCAACGCCGCGGCCTGGCAGATCGCCGAAGCCCAAGGAGCGCACGCTCCCACGTACCTCTATCGCTATGACTACGCGCCACGGACATTGCGCTGGTCCGGGTTCGGGGCCACGCATACGACCGAGTTGTTCGCCGTCTTCGACATCTATCGAACCAGGTTCGGCGCGCTACTGACCGCCGCCGCCGACCGCAGACACGCGCTGCGGGTCAGCGACGAGGTGATCCGGCGCTGGCGCTCGTTCAGCCAGACCGGTACGCCCGGCGAGGACTGGCCGGCCTACACGCACACGCGTCGTGCGGTCATGGTGATCGACCGCAAGAGTCGCGTCGAGATCGATCCGCACCAGCATCGCAGGCTGGCGTGGGACGGCTTCTCGCTGGCGCGGTGAACGTCATGAACGACGAGGGCGACCAGAACGCGGGCATCATCGAAGAACCCGGCGACCTCACCGCGTCGTGGCTGACCGAAAAGATCGGCGCCGGGGACGTCACCGAATTCACCGTCGAGCGGATCGGCACCGGCCAGATGAGCGAGTGCTACCGCGTCCAGCTCACCTACGCGGTGCCCGGCGGTCCGTCATCGGTGGTGCTCAAGGTCGCGGCCACCGATCCGATGAGCCGCCAGACCGGCCAGGCGCTGGGGCTCTACGAACGCGAAGTTCGCTTCTACGCCGAAGTGGCGCCGCGTCTGGGTGGGCCGATAGCGCCGTGCTATCACGCCGCCGTCGACGCCCAAACGGGCGCATTCGACCTGTTGCTCGGTGATGCGGGGCCAGCGCTGGTCGGCGACGAGATTGCCGGTGCCACGGTCGCACAGGCGCAGCTCGCGGTCAGTCAGCTGGGGCGGCTGCACGCTCCGCTGCTCGGTGACGCGGCACTGGCCGAAGCGCCATGGCTCAACCGTGATTCGCCGCTGAACCAAGCCATGGTCAACGGGCTGTACGCGGGGTTCCTCGACCGCTACGGCGAGCAGATCGACCCACGAAGTCGCATGGTGTGTGAACGGTTGGTGGCGGCGTTCGACGGCTACCTGGCTCAGGAGTCCTCCCGAGGCGCAATCCAGGGCTTGGTGCACGGTGACTACCGTTTGGACAACCTGCTTTTCGGCGCCGCCGGTGCCGAGCGGCCGTTGACAGTGGTGGACTGGCAGACCGTATCTTGGGGCCCGGCTCTGACAGATCTGGCCTACTTCCTGGGCTGTGCCCTGCAGCCGAACGAGCGGCGCGCGCACTACGACGACCTGCTGCGGACCTATCACGATGCGTTGGGCCCGCAAGCGCCGATCACGCTCGAGCAAGTCGCCGACGAGGTACGGCGGCAGAGCTTTTTCGGCGTGATGATGGCGATCGTGTCATCGATGCTGGTGGAACGGACCGACCGGGGCGATCGGCTGTTCATGACGATGCTGCACCGCCACTGCGAACACGTTCTGGACACCGACGCCCTGGCCACGCTGCCGGATGCGGCACCGCCGGAACCGTTGTGCCCGGGTGAGCAAGACGAAATGGCGCACGAGCCCACCGATGAGCCGCTCTGGAGTGAAAGCTGGTACGCCGATTTCGTTGATGCCGCACAGGGGTTGGGCGGCTGGTTTCGTCTCGGCCGAATAGCGAACCAGCAGAAGGCGTGGGTACACGCGTTGCTGTGCGGGCCCGACATGGCGACCGTGGCGGTTGCCGACATCGAGGTTGCGCTGCCCGATGACCCGTGGGCGGTGCGAACCGGTGATATCGAGCTGCGCCACCATGCCACGGCACCGCTGCAGACCTATGCGGTGCAGCTGCGGGCGCGAGGCCAGGCATACGAGGACCCGTCAGCGTTGCTGCGCGGGGAGCCCGGGGATCCGGTCGAGGTAACGATGAACCTGGTCTGGACAACCAACGGAGTCCCTTACCGATACCGGCTGACGTCGCGTTACGAGATCCCTTGCACGGTAGCGGGTACCGTGACCGTCGACGGGACGCACTATCGCGTCGATGCGGTCCCCGGACAGCGTGACCATTCCTGGGGCGTGCGCGACTGGTGGAGCATGGACTGGATGTGGAGTGCGCTGCATCTCGACGACGGAACCCACCTGCATGGGGTGAACATCCAGCTCCCGGGCACTCCCGCCTTCAGCGTCGGCTATGTTCAGGATTCCGGCGGGAACCTCACCGAGCTGCAGGCCGTGAACTTTCGGGAAGCCTTCGGCAGCAACGGCTTACCGCAGAACACGACGTTGATTCTGAAACCGGGTGATATCACGGCGAATATCGACGTACGTGCCCACGCGCCGGTACGCCTGAATGCTTCCGACTGGCGCGTGAGCCATTTCCCGCGCGCGTGGGTCGCTGTGGTCACCACGGATGGTCGCAGCGGCGTCGGGTGGATGGAATGGAACCGCAACCAGGTGTGAGCGTTCACCCGTCGCCAAAGCCGTCACCGATCGTGGTGATGGGTGTCTGCGGGGCAGGAAAGACGACGGTAGCGGCGGCGCTGTCACAGCGGTTTGGGGTGCCGTTCATGGAGGCCGACACCTTGCACCCGCAAGCGAACGTCACGAAGATGGCCGCCGGCAAACCCCTTGACGACGATGATCGCCGCCCCTGGTTGCGGCGGGTCGGGCGCTGGTTGGCCGACCATCCCGGCGGGGGCGTGATCAGTTGTTCGGCGCTGGCGCGCCGGTACCGCGACACGCTGCGGGAGAACTGTCCGCAGGTTGCGTTTCTGCATCTGAGCGGTTCCGCAGAACTGATCGGCCGCCGTTTGGCCGCCAGGTCCGATCACTTCATGCCGGCCACCCTGCTGCGCTCCCAACTGGACACATTGGAGCCGCTCGGTGACGACGAGCGAGGTGTAACCGTGGACATCGACGGTGTGGGCGGCGATGTCGATTCGATCGTCGAGGCGTTCCTGGCCAGTGGCTAGTGCCGACGGCCCCTAACCGGGGCCTCGACCCGCGCACGCGCGGTGTCGGCGAGGTGGGTGCCTTGGTGGCGTGCGGTCTCGGCAAGTTCAGCCCCGCGAACGCGGGCGCTGTGGGCCAGGCGCTCGCCCCGCCTGCGTGCCGCCTCGGCCAGCGGGGCGCCTTTCTCCGCTGCGGTGCTGGCCAGCTCGCGGCCGCGTTCCAGCGCGGCTTCCGCATAGGGGGCGCTCTTCTCCGCTGCGGTGCTGGCCAGCTCGCGGCCGCGCTCGGCTCCCGCCTGTATGCCATGCACGATCTTGTCGCCCAACTCGGACTCCAGCCGCACGTCGTCAGACCCCGGTAGAGCCGAAGACACCGCGCCGGACAGCTGCTCTGCGGCCCGCCGGCCCCGCCAGGCCAATGACGGCCTGCCCGCGGTATCGGCGGACGCGATGATCAGTCCGCCGAGCAGGCTTACGTCGGTGAGAAACTCCCGTCGCTTCTGGGCTTTGCGGTCCGGGTCTGGCTCGTTCCAAAACATGTGGGCGCCAAGGCTTCCCGGTACCACGGTCAATGCCAGCGCAGCGGAGGCCAGGCGCGGCAACCGGCCCGTCGCCAGGAGCAGACCACCGCCGATCTGCACGGCGGCGTTGATCTGGGCGACGGTTTCGGGATCCGCCGGAACTCTGCTGCCCATCGGTTCCGGCAGGGTACGCAAACCCGCCACCGCGGGTGCGGCGGCCTGCGCCGCCGGCTTGGGGTTCAACAGCGACTCGACGCCCTGGCCGATGAACGCCGCCGACAGCATGGGTCGTGCGATTCTGCGGATCAACATGACTCTCGTATTACCCGCTGCGCCGGCGAACAAACCCACGGCCGGTTTGTCCCGCCGCGCGGTGACCACGTCCCGCTGGCGATATGGTGGACGCTGTGCGAGCGTTGATCATCGTCGATCTGCAGAACGATTTCTGCGCCGGCGGCGCGCTGCCAGTGCACAACGCTGACCTCGTGGCACGCGCGATCAACGACTATCTGGCTGGTGGCCCCGGATATGACCGGGTGGTGGCCACCCAGGACTTTCACATCGATCCTGGTGCTCACTTCTCGGATTCCCCGGATTACTCATCGTCGTGGCCGCCGCACTGTCGTGCCGGCAGTACCGGCGCCCAGTTTTGTCCGGATCTGGACGTCGCCCCGATTGAGGAGGTGTTCCGAAAGGGCGCCTACTGCGCTGCCTACAGCGGATTCGAGGGCGTGGATCACCACGGCACGACGCTGGAGGACTGGCTGCGACAGCGAAGTATCGATGCGGTCGACGTGGTTGGCGTTGCCACCGACCACTGCGTGCGTCAGACCGCCGAAGGCGCGGTTCGGGCCGGCTTCGCTACCCGGGTGCTGCTGGACCTGACCGCGGGCATTTCGGCCGAGACAACCGAGGTGGCGCTGGCCGGGATGCGTACCGCCGGGGTCGCGTTGGTCGGGAGCCGGTAATGGCCCTACCCAAGCGCGACGATCTCCTGGCCGCCGTCGAGCGGTCGCCACGGGCCGCCGCGGCTCACGATCGCGCCGGCTGGGTGAGCCTGTTCACCAGCGACGGCCGCGTCGAAGACCCAGTGGGGTCGATGCCACACGTGGGGCATGAACAGATCGGCCGGTTCTTCGACACGTTCATCGGTCCACGAGACATCAAGTTCCACCGGGACCTCGACATCGTCTGCGGCACGGTGGTGCTGCGCGATGTCGAACTCGAGGTGGCAATGGCTGCGGGCGTCACGATGTTCGTCCCCGCCTTTCTTCGCTACGACCTGCGAAAGGCCAGCGACGAATGGAAGATCGCCGTGCTGCGGGCGTATTGGGACCTGCCGGCGATGATGCTGCAGTTCCTGCGCGGGGGAGCGCAGGTAGCCAAGCCCGCACTCATGCTCTCCCGGGGTTTACTGGGCAATCAGGGGTTGCGCGGGACCGCGGGTTTCATGACCGGATTCCGGCGGTCGGGTGCGCGTCACCAAGCGCTGGTGTCGACCTTCCTCGACGCCGTCGTTCGTGGCGACAGCCAGGCCGCAACGCGGACCCTATCGGACACGGCCACAATAACTTTGGGTGACGACGATGTGCTGGAGCTGGCTGAACTCATCGAGCAGCTTCGTCGGGCCACCTGGTCGAAGATGATCGGATCCGGATCCACCGTCACGGTGTCAGTTGTCACTGATCACGGGCGGGGCATCATGTTCGCCGAGTTGCCCTGGCGAGGCAATGAAATCCACCGAGTCCGCTACTTCCCGAGCTGATCGCGGCCTATCCGGCGCAACGCGGGTACTAAGGACCTAGATACCGTCGGCGTTGGAGCCGGGGCCACCATCGGGAGCGAAATGTTCGACAAGCCGCTGCGGCGCCGGGAGCTGCTGCGGGGTGCTGGATTACTCACCGCAGCGGCCCTGGCACCGGTGGCGGCCGGTTGCGCTTCCGACGATGACGCCCTGACGTTCTTTTTCGCGGCGAATCCTGAGGAAGCGGACGCCCGGATCCGGGTTGTCGACGCGTTCGGGCGCAGTCATCCCGACATCAAGGTGCGGACGTTGTTGTCAGGTCCGGGGGCCTTGCAGCAGATATCGACGTTTTGTGCCGGCGGCAAGTGTCCGGATGTATTGATGGCGTGGGAATTGAGTTACGCCGAACTGGCCGATCGAGGCGTGTTCCTGGATCTGAACACCATGCTGGCGCGGGACCAGAAGTTCGCCGACGAGCTGGCCGCGGACAGCATCGGGGCACTGTATGACACCTTCGCCTACAACGGGGGTCAGTACGCGTTTCCCGAGCAGTGGTCGGGAAACTTCCTGTTCTACAACAGAGGGCTCTTCGCGGACGGCGGTGTGCCACCTCCGCCGACCAGCTGGGACCAGCCCTGGAGCTTCGCCGAGTTTCTGGACACGGCCCGCGCGCTCACCAAGCGCGACGGCGCGGGCCGGGTCACGCAGTGGGGATTTGTCGACACGTTTGTGCCGCCGCTTTCGGCCGGGCTGTTCGCGTTGAACAATGGCGTACCGTGGTCGACTCCGCGGATGAATCCGACCCACCTCAATTTTGACGACGACGCTTTCATCGAGGCCGTGCAGTTCTACGCGGACCTGTCCGCCAAGCACCAGGTGGCCCCCACCGCATCGGAGCTGCAGTCGATAGCCACCACCGACCTCTTCTCGTTGGGCAAGGCGGCGATGGCCCTGGGCGGCCATTGGCGATACCAGACCTTCGACCGCGCCGACGGGTTGGAGTTCGACGTCACCGCGTTGCCGTTGGGTCCCAACGGGCGCGCTGCGTGCTCCAACATCGGCGCCACCGGCCTGGCGATTGCGGCCAGCAGTGCACGCAAAGAACAAGCCTGGGAGTTCGTCAAGTTCGCCACCGGTCCGGCCGGGCAGGCGTTGATCGGCGAGACCGATCTGTTCGTCCCTGTGCTGGGGTCCGCGCTCAACTCGGCCGGGTTCGTCAAAGCCCACCGCAGGGTTGACAATCTGGCTGTGCTCACCGCGGGGCCGGGCCACTCACAGGGGCTACCGATCACACCGGCGTGGCCGAAGGTCCACGCCTTGATGGATCGCAACTTCGGCCCGGTTCTGCGCGGATCTCGGCCCGCGACATCGTTGATCGGCATGTCGCGGGCCCTTGACGAAGTGCTGCGCAGCCCATGACGTCCATCGACACGCGCAGCACGCCAGAACCTGGCGCCGAAACGGGCCGGTCGCGCCGCTGGCAACGCCGCTCGTGGGCCGGCCGCATGTTCGTGGCTCCAAATCTGGCGGCCGTTGCGATGTTCCTGTTGTTCCCGCTGGGATTCTCGCTCTACATGAGCCTTCAGAACTGGGACCTGTTCCGCGCTCCCACCTTTGTCGGTTTGCAGAACTTTGCCAAGCTGTTCACGTCTGACCCGTTGTTTCTGATCGCCCTGCGGAACTCGGTGGTCTACACCGCGGGAACCGTCGTGCCGACCGTTCTGATCAGCCTCGTGGTGGCTGCTGTGCTGAACCGAAAAGTGCCCGGAATCGGTGTCTTTCGGACAATCGTCTTCCTGCCGCTGGCCATCTCGTCGGTGGTGATGGCGGTCGTGTGGCAGTTCGTCTTCGATACCAACAACGGGCTACTCAACATCATCCTCGGCTGGATCGGAGTCGGTCCCGTCCCGTGGTTGATCGAACCCAGATGGGCCATGGTCTCGCTGTGTCTGGTCAGCGTGTGGCGAAGTGTCCCGTTCGCCACCGTCGTCTTGCTGGCCGCGATGCAGGGCGTCCCCGAGACCGTTTACGAGGCCGCCAAAATCGATGGCGCGGGCGAGATCAGGCAGTTCGTGTCCATCACGGTCCCGCTGATTCGTGGCGCAATGTCGTTCGTCGTTGTCATCTCGATCATTCACGCCTTCCAGGCGTTCGACCTCGTCTACGTCCTCACCGGTCCCAACGGCGGACCGGAAACGGGAACCTATGTGCTGGGCATCATGCTCTTTCAGCACGCCTTTTCGTTCCTGGAGTTCGGATATGCGTCCGCGCTGGCCTGGGTGATCTTTGCCATCTTGCTGGTGTTGACCGTGCTGCAGCTCCGGATCACCCGGCGACGGTCGTGGGAGGCGTCTAGTGGGCTCAGCTGACCGGGTGGTGCAGCGCAAGATTGTGCGTGCTGTCGCCCTCTATGCGGCGCTGATCGCGATCGCCTGGTGTGCTCTGTTTCCGATTCTGTGGGCCCTGTCCGGCTCACTGAAGAAGAGCGGTGAGGTCAGCGAGCCGAGATTGTTGCCGTCGGACCCACAGTGGTCCAACTACGCTGAGGTATTCACCTTGATGCCCTTCTGGCGAATGTTCTTCAACACCGTGCTCTATGCCGGTTGCGTCACCGCCGGGCAGATCTTCTTCTGCTCACTGGCCGGATATGCGTTTGCGCGACTCGAGTTTCGAGGCCGCGACACACTTTTCGTCCTCTACCTGGGCACCTTGATGGTGCCGCTCACCGTGACGGTGATTCCGCAGTTCATCCTGATGCGAACGGTGGGCTTGGTGGACACGCCCTGGGCGATGATCGTGCCGGGACTGTTTGGTAGCGCGTTCGGGACCTATCTGATGCGCCAGTTCTTCCGGACGCTGCCGAGCGACTTGGAGGAGGCCGCGACTCTCGATGGTTGTTCGCCGTGGCAGATCTACTGGCGAATCCTGCTGCCGCACGCCCGGCCAGCGGTGATGGTGCTCGGTGTACTCACCTGGGTCAATGTGTGGAACGACTTCCTATGGCCCCTGTTGATGGTCCAGCGCGACAGCATCGCCACGTTAACCCTCGGTCTGGTGCGGATGCAGGGAGAGTACGTGGCTCGGTGGCCGGTACTGATGGCAACATCGATGCTGATTCTGTTGCCACTGGTGGTCGTCTACGCCGTCGCGCAACGCGCCTTCATCCGTGGTATCGCCGTGACTGGACTGGGCGGGTAACCCGGATGGCTTCGGTGAGTTTCGAGGGGGCAACACGTCGATACCCGGGTGCGGACCGTCCGGCCGTCGACAGCCTTGATCTCGAGGTCGACGACGGAGAATTCGTGGTGCTGGTCGGTCCGTCCGGCTGCGGCAAGACGACGTCGCTGCGGATGCTGGCCGGATTGGAAAGGGTAGATGCCGGGCGGATCCGGATCGCTGAGCGCGACGTCACCAATGTCGATCCGAAGAGTCGCGACGTGGCGATGGTGTTCCAGAACTATGCCCTGTACCCGCACATGACCGTGGCACAAAACATGGGATTTGCGCTGAAGGTCGCCAAGACCCCCAAGGCCGAGATCCGCGACCGGGTCCTTCAGGCAGCGAAGCTGCTCGATCTCGAGGCTTATCTCGATCGCAAGCCCAAAGACCTCTCGGGCGGCCAGCGCCAGCGAGTAGCGATGGGGCGCGCTATCGTGCGCCGCCCCCAGGTGTTCCTGATGGACGAGCCGCTATCGAATCTTGATGCCAAGCTGCGGGTGCAAACCCGCAACCAGATCGCCGGACTGCAACGGCAGTTGGGTACCACCACCGTCTACGTGACCCACGATCAGGTAGAGGCCATGACCATGGGCGATCGTGTTGCGGTGCTGTGCGACGGCGTACTACAACAATGCGCGGCCCCGCGTGAACTCTACCGCCGGCCCGACAATGTGTTTGTCGCCGGATTCATCGGATCGCCGGCCATGAACATGTTCATCCTGCCGATCGTCGATTCGTCAGTGTTGCTGGGGGATTGGTTGATTCAGCTACCCAGGGAGGTGACCGTGCCGGCACCCGAGGTCGTCGTCGGAGTCCGGCCCGAGCACTTCGAAGTGGGCAACCTCGGAGTCGAAATGGAAATTGACGTGGTCGAAGAGCTCGGCGCCGACGCCTACCTTTACGGTCGGATCATCAACGGCGGCGCGATGATCGATCAATCCGTTGTGGCTAGAGCGGATGGCAGCAACCCGCCCGAGCGGGGTAGTCGGGTGCGGCTGTATCCACAACCGGCGCAATTGCACTTCTTTACCGTCGACGGCCGCCGTATCGCTTGAGCCGCAGCGTTCCGATCGGGTTCATGCCCCGGCGCCGGAACCCTCCGTCGTCCGGCGCGCCGCCTACCGGCAAATCGACTCGATCGGGCTACCCTGGCGCCCGTGAGCGCAGCGCGTGTCGATCTGGTGTGCGAAGGAGGCGGGGTCCGCGGCATCGGGTTGGTCGGTGCGGTGGATGCCTTGGCCGAGGCCGGTTACGAGTTTCCGCGTGTCGCGGGCAGCAGTGCGGGTGCCATTGTCGCTGCGATGGTCGCCGCTTTGCAGACCGCCGGTGAACCGCTGTCGCGGCTCGCGGAGATCATGCGCACCCTCGATTACCGGAAGTTCCTTGACCGTAACCTGATCGGGCATATTCCGTTGATCGGTGGCGGGCTCTCGCTGCTGGTGTCCGACGGGGTCTATCGAGGCGCGTACCTCGAGCAGCTGCTCGCCGGCTTACTCGCCGATCTTGGCGTGCACACTTTTGGCGATCTGCGCACCGGCGAGCAGCCCGAGCAGTTCGCCTGGTCGCTGGTGGTCACCGCCAGTGATCTGTCCCGGCGCCGGCTGGTCCGCATCCCGTGGGATCTGGACTCCTATGGCCTTGACCCGGACGAATTTTCGGTGGCGCGGGCGGTGCACGCCTCCTCGGCCATCCCCTTCGTCTTCGAACCCGTTCGGGTGCGCGGAGCTACTTGGGTCGACGGTGGTTTGCTGTCCAATTTTCCGGTGGCACTGTTCGATCGTGCCGACGGCGAACCGCGGTGGCCGACCTTCGGAATCCGGCTGTCGGCGCGCCCGGGAATTCCTCCCACCCGTCCGGTGCACGGTCCAGTGTCATTGGGAATCGCCGCGATTGAGACGCTGGTGAGCAATCAGGACAACGCCTACATCGACGATCCATGTACCGTGCAACGCACCATCTTCGTACCGGCTGACGGCGTGAGCCCGATCGACTTCGACATCACGTCCGAACAACGGGATGCGCTCTACCGGCGCGGATTACAGGCGGGCCGCAAGTTTTTGCAGAGTTGGAATTACGCCGACTACCTGACTGAGTGCGGGAGTCCTGCCGCGCCCTCGCCCTAGCGTCTTGCCCCGGCGCGCTTGGCCGAGAGGACTCAGCGGATATCGGCGGAGCGATTTTGGTCAATGCCGCCCAACTTGCCTCGGACGAACGTACCATTTGCACCAATTCCGAGTGTGTCGTGGATCACTTTGTCGCGACCGGCGACGAAAAGTCACTGGGAGGTGTCGATCTTGCAGGTCACCGTGGTGCCCGCGGTAGTTGAGATGGCGGCCAACGATCTGGCAACTATTGGTTCGACGATCAGCCAGGCCAATGCGGCCGCGTTGGCTCCCATAACGGGGCTACTGCCGGCGGGCACCGACGAAGTTTCGGCGGGCATTGCGGCGTTGTTCGAAGCGCACGGGAACGCATATCAGACGCTCGGCGCTCAGACGCTGGCATTGCACGAGCAGTTCGTCAAGCTGATGAGTAGTGGAGCCGCGCAATATGCCGCCGCTGAGGCGGCCAACGCGTCACCGTTGCAGACGGTCGAGCAAGCTGTGCTCGACCTGATCAATTCCCCCGCAGTGGCGCTGACCGGGCGTCCACTGATTGGCAATGGCGCCGACGGGGCGGCGGGGACCGGCGAAAACGGCGGCGATGGCGGCTGGCTCATCGGCAACGGGGGCAACGGCGGGTCCGGAGGGGTCGGCCAGAATGGCGGTAGCGGCGGTTCGGCCGGGCTGTGGGGCCGCGGTGGCAACGGCGGCCTGGGCGGCACCGGTGCCGACGGCGCGAGCGGTCAAGCCGGCAGCGCGGGCGGTGCCGGCGGCAACGGCGGCGCCGGTGGATGGATCTATGGCCACGGTGGAGACGGTGGCATCGGCGGTGCCGGGGGCAACGCCACGGCATCGGGAACTGTCCCAGCGGGCCTGGACGGCGGCGCCGGCGGTGCCGGGGGTTCGGGCGGTCACGCCGGGCTCTTGTTCGGTAACGGCGGTAGCGGGGGCCTCGGCGGTGTGGGTGGACAAGCGACCGGCGCCACAACAAGCTCGGATTTGGGCGGTGTCGGAGGCGCTGGCGGCAATGGCGGCTCCGGTGCCCACGGTGGCTGGCTGATCGGTAACGCCGGAAATGGCGGGGACAGTGGCGGCGGTGGCGGCAGCGACGAAACCCAAGCCGGTGTCATGAACGGTGCCACCGGCGGCAGCGCCGGACTCGCCGGTGGGGGCGGCGACGCGGGGGTCATCGGCAACGGCGGAGCCGGCGGTAGCGGCGGAAAGGGAGCCGCCGGGTCCACGCTAGGGGGTGCAAGCATCTTCGGCGGTAGCGGCGGCAATGGCGGCTCCGCGGGGGATGGCGGTGCGGGTGGTTTGGTACTGGGCAATGGCGGCGCCGGTGGTAATGGAGGTCAGGGCGGCGACGCTGGCGCCAAAGGTTTCGCGGGCTTCGGCGGCCTTGGCGGCGAGGGCGGCTGGGTTGGCAACATAACGCTCGGACCGATCGGCGTCGATGGCGTGGGGTTGATCGGTCACGGCGGCGACGGTGGCAACGCCGGTGACGTGGGGGCCGGTAGCCTCAGCGTTCAGTTTGGCGAAACAGGCGGTTCCGGTGGTCAGGGCGGGCTGCTCTACGGCAACGGCGGCAATGGTGGCAATGCCGGCAGCGGCGGAAGCAGCGGCTTCGAAGGCGTGGCGGGCCAGGGCGGAGCCGCGATGCTGATCGGCAACGGCGGGGCTGGTGGGAACGGGGCCACCGGTGGGACCGGCTTCGGCAACGAACTCCAGGAATCCGGGGGTGCCGGCAGCGACGGCGGCATCGGCGGTAGCGGCGGCCTGCTGTTCGGCAACGGTGGCGCCGGTGGCAACGCCGGGGACGGCGGCGTGGGTGGAACCGGCTTCGCCGGTGGTGACGGTGGTGTCGGCGGCCAGGGCGGGTCAAGCGGACTGTTATTCGGCAACGGCGGTGACGGTGGCGACGGCGGGGCCGGCGGGGCCGGCGGAACCGGCGGCAGTGCGGGCACCGGCGGTGCCGGCGGCAATGGTGGCAATGCCGCGCTCCTGATCGGTACGGGCGGCAACGGCGGAGCCGGTGTCCCGCCGGCGGCCGGCGGCTCCGGTGGCAGGGGAGGACTGATCGGCTCGGCCGGGCAGAACGGGTAGGGGTAGCCGATTGCGGGTGCGCTGCCTCAAACCTGTTGTGCCCAGACCAGCGGCCACCGGCGCGGATCCCGCTTTTCCAGGAGCTAGCTTCCGAACCCGTCATCAGCTGCCCGACATCGTGCAAAATGTTTCCAGCGCAGCGATTTTCGAGGTCTAACCGGCGCGCCGCAGCGACGATCGCCCGTCCGGTTTCCTACTATTGCCGCGTGGTGGATCGCTATGGAACCGATGTGCTGGCCGCGGGAGCGCGACGCAAACCCCGATCCGTTGAGCACCCGGTGGAGCTCGGCATGGTGGTCGAGGACGCACAGTCGGGCTACGTGGGTGCGGTGGTCCGCGTCGAATACGGCCGCATCGATCTCGAAGACCGGCACGGCAAAACCCGCGGATTTCCACTCGGCCCGGGCTATCTGATTGACGGTCGCCCGGTGATTCTCACCGCGCCGAAGCGGCCCGCCCCGTCCGGCCCGGGCCGGACGCGATCGGGCTCCGTCGCGGTCGCGGGGACGCGTGCCCGAGTTGCCCGCGCGAGCCGGATCTATGTCGAGGGCCGCCACGATTCCGAACTGATATCCCAGGTTTGGGGCGAAGACTTGCGCATCGAAGGCGTCGTCGTCGAATATCTCGGCGGCGTTGACGACCTGGTCCAAATCGTTGCCGACTTCAGACCCGGTCCGGACTGTCGGCTGGGTGTTCTGGTGGACCACCTGGTCGCCGGCTCGAAAGAGGCACGGATAGCCGAGGCGGTACGCCAGGGACCGGGTGGTTGCGACACCCTGGTCGTTGGTCATCCCTATGTCGATATCTGGCAAGCCGTGAAGCCGCAGCGGCTTGGTCTGAAGCAGTGGCCGAATGTGCCGCGACACATCGAGTGGAAGCACGGCATCTGTGAGGCGCTCGGCTGGCCGCATGCCGATCAGGCGGACATCGCCAGCGCCTGGCAGCGCATCCGCTCCAAGGTGCGGGACTGGAACGATCTGGAACCGGCGTTGATCGGCCGGGTGGAAGAACTCATCGACTTCGTGACCGCGCCTGGCGTGTGACCGCCGCCCACTGCGGCGCCATTGTCCGTCGCGCCGAGGACGGACCGGGTGCGTGCCGCGGAGCTGGTGGCACGAGCTGGCCATCCTCTGGCAGCTCGCGCATTGATGGCACGCCGCGGGAAAAATGATCGCCGTGATTTCATTTCGCGCTCCGGTGCGAGGGCAGGCTGCGCATTCGTGCACGAGCCGTTGGGCCTGGCCCAGCATCCGGCCGGTGACGGTCCGTCACGCACGATGGCAAAACCGCGGCGCGACGCCGGCGATCTCGCACGCTGGCTCCCGCTAGAACCGCCCGCAGCGGATTCCACCGGCATTGTGTTCTGCGCCACAGTCTTTAAGGAAGCGATTAGCAAACCTAAGCAGCCGTCGACGGCGAGATCGGTGTGTGGCGATCTCCATATGCCACCCAATGTGCCGATAAGCGACATTATGTCAAGTTAAGTACGCCGTTTTCATCTGATGAATCACGGCCGTTCCGAGCGGCCCTCACCCGCAGCTCTGGGTCAAGTAGCCCAAAGCGCCTCGACGCCAACGGGTTTAGTGGATTGCGCCAGGTTCTCACCACCTTCTTCCGGTGTAGTTGTCGCGACACGCGCCTATCAACGTTCGTTTCGCGATGGACCTACCAGCGCCGATGTGGTAATGATTCAGTAGATGATTCAATGATGCATCAGATGAGACGCCTCAGGAGGCCGAATTGCCCGTCGATAAGAGCGGTCGCGTGTTCCTGGTTGGTTCCGTTCCGCTGCTGCATCCCGAGGTCCAAACGGTCGAGGAAATGCTGGACGGCTGGCGCAACCAGCAACTGTGCCGCAACCTCGACCACGACACGATCGACGGCCGTATCGGCCTGGTTCGCCGGTTCATCGCGCACACCAACGAGTACCCGTGGTCGTGGACGCCGGCCATCGTCGAGGAATTCTTCGCCGACCTCCGCGGCATCAAAGGGCGCGCGCAGTCGACGATCCGCGGGTATCAGAACGGCCTGAGGCTGTTCTGCTCCTACATCGCCGACCCCGACTACGGCTGGGACCGAGTCTGCGAGCAACGTTTCGGCACACACCCAGCGCAGGTGTTCTTCGCCTGGAACACCGCCCCCCACGTTCAGGACAACGAACAGAGTCCTGAGAAGCGCCCATTCACCAAACAAGAGCTTCAGGACTTCTTCGACCACGCCGACGATCAGGTGACGCTGATCGCCAACACCAAGAAGAAGGGCTGGCTGCCGGCCTACCGCGATGCCGTGATGTTCAAGGTCGCCTACTCCTACGGAGTGCGATTCAACGAGCTGCGGCACCTGCAGACCGTCGACTTCTCCCGCAACCCGCACGCACCGGAGTTCGGCCGCTACGGCGTGGTGAAGGTCCGCTACGGCAAGGCCAAGAAGGGCTCCCCGCCCAAACGCCGCACCGTGCTCACGGTCTTCGACTGGACACCAGACATCATCAGTGACTGGCTCACTCACGGGCAGCCCTACCTCGACGACGGCATCGACCTGTTCCCCAGTGAGCGCGGCGCCCTGGTCGCAGAACGAACCCTGCTGCGCAGATTCCGGCGGTACTGCAACGACCTCGAGCTGTCCTCAGGCCTGGATCTGCACTCGTTCCGGCGTTCCTACATCACCCACCTCATTGAAGACGGCTGGGACGCCAAGTTCGTCCAAGACCAGGCCGGCCACGAATACGCCAGCACCACATCGCTCTATACCGGCGTCTCGAGCGACTTCCGCACCCGCACCCTGCGCCGCGTCCTGGACCGGACCATCAAAGATGCCCTCTCCTTCGGAGAGGAGACGTCGTGAAACGCGACGTCGACTACACCTGGCGCCTCGCCGAGCTGATGGCCGCGCACGGCATGCACAACAGCACCGACCTCATCCCCCGTCTTGCTGAACGCGGAATACAGCTGTCCCGGCCCCAGGTCTACCGCATCGTGCACCAACGCCCCGAACGCGTCGCCCTGCAGTTGATGGCGGCACTGTGTGACATCCTCGGCTGCGGCGTCGAAGACCTCGTCACCGTCACGGCCACCGACGCTCGCAAGAAGAAGACCGCCTCGGGCACAACTGCACCACCCAACGTCGTCGAACTCAACAAGTCCATCCGACCCCGACGAGCACGAGTCATCACCGATGGCAACGATTAACCCCACACCGCGATCCATCACCCGCGGGCGACCACGCGTCACTACCGGCGCCCTCGAATGCAGCCGATGCCACCGCATGGCCAACAAGCTGCGGGTCTACTGGCCCGGAGATCAGCTCTGCCACAGCTGCTTCTACACCGCGATGCGCACCCACGGCATCTGTCCCATCTGTGGACACGATGGCGTCTTACCCGGCCGCTGCGACCGGATCGACTCTCGCCCGGTCTGCCTGACTTGCGCCGGTATCCCTGGCAACTTCACTTGCAAAACGTGCCAGGGCGAAGGCGAGATCTACCGCTCCGGCCTGTGCGCCCGCTGCGCCCTGCGCGAGGACCTGTGCAAAATTCTGCTGCACCATCCCGCCGACCTCGCCGCCATGCAAACGCTGATCGAAGTGCTCTGTGGCGTTGACCGACCCGAAAGCATCCTGACCTGGAAACGCAATATCCAAGTACTGGAGCTGCTCGGCGGGATCACCTCCGGCGCAATACCGCTGACCCACGACGGCCTGACCGCTGCAGGATCCGGCCGCCATATCGATCACCTGCGCAGCCTGCTGCAACACCACGGACTGCTCCCACAACGCGACGAACACCTGGCCCGCTTCGAAATCTGGCTAGCCGACAAACTCGACACTATCGACTCCCCCGCTGTTCGCGCCCCGGTCGAACAGTTCGCGACCTGGCACCATCTCCGACGGCTCCGCAGTGAATCGAAACCCGGCCAATCCTCGGATGGGCCAAAGCGTTCCGCGAAACAAGAAATCACCGAGACCATTAAGTTTCTCACCTGGCTAGAACAGACCCACCTGCGCACCATCGCCAACTGCACACAACAAGACGTCGATGAATACCTCGCATCAGGCCCGACCACCCGCCACCTGATCCGAACATTCTTCATCTGGGCCAAGAAAAGCAAGCTCAACGTCGCGGTGCAGATCGGCTTCCGAGCGGCGAGAACGACCCCCACAATCACGCAGGATCAACGACTGGCCTGGCTCAAAGAACTGCTCACCGGCGACTCCGAAAGTCTGCCCTACCGCGTCGCCGGCGTGCTGCTCCTGCTCTACGCCCAACCACTCACCAAGGTCGCCGCGCTGCAGACCACGGCGATCTCCCAAGCTGACGGAGAGACCCGCATCGCGTTGGGCAAAGACCCCGTCCCCGTCCCGGAACCATTCGCCTCCCAGCTCAACTACCACCTTCGCCACCGCCCCAACCTGCGCACCGGCGGTGGAGCCATCGGATCGCCCTGGCTCTTCACCAGCAGCCGACCCGGCCGACACATTGACCCGCAGGCCATCATGCAGCGGCTGCGACGGCTCGGCATCAACCTGCAGGGAGCACGCAACACCGCCCTACAAACACTCGTCTCCGAGATCCCCGCTCCCCTAATCGCCGAAATGCTCGGCTACAGCGATCAAGTCACCCAGAAACACGCGGCCGAAGCCGGCAACACCTGGGCGGAGTACATCCAGCCCTAAATCTGTTGTTCCCGAGCAACATTCACGGCGTTCCCTTACTCCTTGAACCCTTACGTCTCGGCTTGCGCTCGGGAAGCCCATACCGCGCGCGGAGTTCTTCCCCACTTATGGTCCGGCCCGCTGCATAATCTCTATCGGCCTGCGCCAGTCCCTCTACAAGCCCGGGCTGCGTCAACGCATGCAAAGTCTCTTGCAACGACTCGAATTCATCGACAGGCATCAGAATGGCCTTTGCCCCGCCCGGCGTCGAGATCATCACCGGCTCCCCCGAGTCACGCACCTGATCGACCAGCCGACCCAAGCTCTGCGCGGCAACTCGAGCACTAACTGACAGCATTGTCCCCCCTCCTGCAATCCGCTATCCCATCTTCTGGGCGGTACGCCCTGAGCAATTGTCTCGCCGACGAAACTTGCCTGCAACGACAAATCACTGGGCGCTACCTCGATTAGCGGTAGGCGGCCGCCGTGTCCACCTTGAGCCACTGTTCTGAGCGGGCGACGCTGAGAAGCGAAGGCAAAGCCGTCTGACCACCCGTGCCTAAGCTGTCTACTGGGTTCGCCTTTGGTGCCGGTGCCCGAAGGCGATTGAGTGTGTCCAGCTCGGCGTCGGTTGTGTCGCCGGTGACCGGGCGCTTCTCCAGCCATCCGAAGCGTGCGATCTGCTCTGCTGCGCGTAGGACAATCCGCCGCCGCGAGCTTGGGAGCTGTCCGAGAACGTCCGTGAGTTCAGGCAGCAGCTCGGATACGACCGAGCCGGACGCGACGCACCACAGCGCCAACGCCCACTCCGCTCGGCCGAGGTCATCGTCGACAGTCTCCAACTGCTCGCGCCACCAGCCGACGTTCCCGCTACCTGCCCGTGTCCGACCAAGAAGTTCGGACGGGTGACCTGCGGACCCGAATGCCGTTGCCCCCGCGTGCTTGCTGTACGCGAGCCCGAACGGTGAGGCAGCGCCGATGATCGCGATCTCCGAGGAGATCCAACAGCGTTCGACGCGCTCGTGGATAGCGGCGGCGGTATCCGCCCACGGGAAGGTGCTGTTCTTGTAGCCGGACCTGAACGCGCGTTTCTTGGCGACCTCCTCCCACGGTGAACGGGCCTTCCTGAGTTGGTTGACCGCCTCAGCTCGACGACGCTTCTGCCGGTCGTCGCCGGAGATGAACCCGGTCGTGGAACTGGTGAAGAACTCACCAGGCGTCAGAGCCACGGCGACTTGCGCCGGCATGGAGCAGGTCGAGGTGACGCACGGGCACTCGCCGTTCAATACCGCGGTGAGCAGCGCCTCCTCGAAGGAACTTCCGGGCTCCGGAGTTAGGCCCGTGCTGAGGAAGAGTTCCGCGGCGCCGTCGGACAGGTCCATGTTGTTGAAGTCCGCGGTGGTTCCCGCGCCGGCCTCGCAGCAGGCCCCGATCGCCAGCCACGCGTTCTGCTGGCCTGTGCCGATCGCTGCTGTGAGCTGCTCGTACCACCACTTCCCGAACTCACTGCGCTGGTTGAGTAGCTCTCGAAGCACCCGCACGCGCTGGGGGTTGGCGCTGTCACCGGGGTTTTTGCTGACCAATGTCGTCAGTCGCGACCAAGTCGGGTCGGCACCGGATTCCGTGGGGTTGGGCAGCTCGGGCAGGGGCGTGATGTCCCGGCGGTCGAGCGCGGCAAGGAGGACTTCCACCCCCGGATCCGAGCAGAGTGCCGTCAACACCTTGCGCGCCTCATGCGGCCGGCGCTGGAATACACCGTCGGTCAGCAGTGCCCACGCGGCGAGGTACGACGCGGAGGCCGACGTCTGCGACAGTTCCTGTTCGATGCCGGCGGCCAGTACGTAGACGTCGCTGCCCTTCGCGTTGCCGCCGTAGAACCTGGCGGTGTTCAGCCAGTACGGGCGGCGTAGGAGCTCCCGCAAAACCGTTGTGCTGTCGAAGTGCGGGTTGTCCTCGCCGGCGTTGTGGTACAGGAATCGGGCGGCGAAGTACTCACGGAGCGAGAGCACCTCGAACTCGTAGGTGCCGTCCACCTGGCTGGTCAGGGCCCACAGGCGGTCGCTGACGCCCTCAAAGAGCTCGTCGACGATCGATTCTTGGTTGCCGTAGGTGCGCTGGAAGTGGCGCATCGCCGCCTTCAAGTCGTTGATGCTCATGCGACCGTTGATCTGCGACTCCTCGGTGTGCGCGTGCAGGTACCAGCCGAGGAACGGGATGATCTCGAGCAGCTCCTCCTTGTGGTCCTTGACGGCCTTGGGGTGCTTGTTCGCCTCGCGGGCGAGGAGGAGGTCGACGTACGTGTCGTAGAGGTCGGTCCGCTGCGTGGGTGTGGCTGCGCCCTGCTGGTGGAGAAGATCCAGCAGAATCGTCAGCTGCATCGGGTTCCCTGCAAGTTCGCGGATGTACGGCTCGCGGCTCTTCTCTTGGAAGCTCCTGCGCAGCGCGCGGCCGTCCTTACTCCTGATCCCTCGGACGGCGCACCACTTGCGCAAGTAGTCGGCTCGTTGTTCGCCGGTGAGCTGGTTCAGCGTGATGATCTCGAACTTGTCCGGCGCAGGCTCCGGAAGCTCACCGGCACTGGGGCGCGTGGTGACGACCACCTTGAGTGGCTCGGTGTACGCCTTCCCCCGGCTGGCGAACGCGTTGATCTCGTTGACGATCCGACGCCGGATGTTGGCACTTCCAACCTCATCGAGTCCGTCGAGCACGACGAGACTGGGAACTCGCTCGAAGATCCCCTGCACCGTGTCGGCGGTGGCGGTGATACCGCCGCTCTCGTGCGTCATCAGGTCGGCGATGAAGCACTCGACGGTTGCCTTCTCGCCCTTGCGCGCCTTCTCCCTCTTGGGTTTGCGTTCGTCGGAGTTATCCCACACGTCATTGCCGGAGAGCCACAGCGCGTAGTCACTCAAGTCCAACCGGATCGGAAACCGCGGCTCTTCCAACGCAGGCAGCGTCTTCGGCCGCTCCGACTCGGGCACGAACGCGCTGCGGTGCACCTGGCAGATGTACTGGCTGAGGGTGGACTTGCCCTGCCCGGGGGCGCCTCGCACTAAGGTGAAGGGCGCTGGCGTTTGTAGCAGGTGATGCGCAGCGCCGCCGAGTTCGGTCGATGAGAGTGATCGCACTCGGGTTCTCTCCGGCGAGTGCACCAACTCCGCTGTGACATCGACGAAGAGGTCCACCATCCTCTTCCGGTCCACCTCAGCTTGGCTGAACTTGACCCGCTGGTCGTCGTCCCACTGCGACGCGGCGACCTGCCGGATCAGCTTGCGGTCCGCCTGGTTCTTGGTGGCTCCGACCTGTTCGGCGACGAGGAACCGGATGAGATCCCACCCGGCGAGCATGTCGGCGTAGGCCCACTTGATCGAGTCCTCGGAGTTGTCGAGCCATGAGTTGAGCGCCTCGCGCCAGATGCACGTGATCTCTTCGAAGCCGAGTTCCTTGGCGTACGCATCCAGCTTGTTATTCAGTTGGGCGAAGGTACCGGTCCCGGGCTTGGCGGTGCTCGGCACGTTGGTCACCAGGACGTAGTGCCGCACACCTTCCTCCGACAGTCTCCGGAGGTTGTCCAGCTCCTTTTTCACGACGGCGTCCAGCCAGCTGACGGGGTTCTTCTCCGAGCCGGACACGGACCACTTGACCTGATAAATCAACACCGTCGACGGGTCGAGCTTGCGCTGCCCATCAATGCCGCCGTCGGCCTGGCGTAGCGCCATCGGGGTGAAGTTGGGGAACTGGGCGGCGAGCAGGGCGTTAACGAGCTGCTGGAAGTCGTGGTCGCCCAGGCGCTCGTAGAGGTAGCGGTGTCGGCTCTCGGGCATGGGCTGACTCCTCTGCTTCACCCCGATCGTGCCGGTACTGCCGTCGGGACTCCGAACACTCAATGCCTATTGAACCCGGAGACACCGGTTCGATTCGGCAACTCAACGCGCGTGCATGTCGTACCGCAATTTGAGTGCCGAGATCGTCAGAGCCCAAGCTTCACCGTGCACGCGTCGTATTGTGCGGTCGCGACTGCTTCGAAAGCGCGACCAATACGGTCGTTGGCGGCTGAGAGCTCACGACCACGGGGTGTGTCGGCTCGGTCATGTGTTGGCGGCGCAAACTAAAGGGATGCAGTCAGCAAAGACGGGGCCTGTAGACGGGACGTTCTGGCAGATCGACACGCCCGAGCGCCAGGTTCGGGGCCAACTAACGATTGCGCCGACACCCGTAATGGAGACGCTAGGACCGATCTTCCAAGAACGTGCTTACCGCGTCGAAGTGTCCCCGCACGGTGGAACCACCGTCATCCACAGCGGCGACTCGGACGATCACGTGGCCGACTGGTCCCCGCGCGACATTCACGGGGTGCTCGACAACGGGCAACGGGTATCGCTGGTCGGCGCGCAGGGCGGGATGAGAGATCCCAGTGGCACCTTTCCACCGCAGTACCGCCAACGGTTCGGCACAATCCGACACGCCATCCTCGACGTACACGTTGGCCGCGAGCAGGAATTCTCTACCTGCAGATTTCGCCTCACCGGCCCTAATTGGCTGCGGCACCGCGACGGACGCGCCGAGACACTCGGAGGCGGCCATCTCATTTCCGTGACCGAGGGCAGCAATCACTGGATTGAGTTCATTCCCGCCGAGCCGATGAGCGTCCTGGACTACGACCGGTCGGTCCTGCACCCCATCGAGACGCTGGCGACTCTCCTCACCTCCAACCCTGCCGACACCGTGGAACTATCGGTTCGACAGTCCACCGACGGCCCCTTGCTCCGGGTGCACCGACACGAGGAGCCGACGCCAACCGGACACCATGAACTATTCGATGCCTCGTACCTCACCCCCGAGCGCTGCGCCCTCTGGATCGACTTTCGACAACGCAGCAACGGGCTCGACGCCGTCGTCGTCGACGACTTCAGCGGAGTGGCCGTACAGACCGCCGTGCTCACCCTCGCGTCCGTCGCCGAGGGCCTACATCGCCGAATCTATCGAGACAAACGACGCATACCCGCACTGTCCAAATCCGACCTCAGAGCAGCACGAAAGGCAGCGCGCGCCGCAGCTCTAGAGTCGGTTCGTACCGCCGATCGCGGCGACAGTTCCGCGCTGACGGCGGCGGACCTCACGGCGTTCGGCGAAGCTATGGACAGCGCGTTCGGTCACATCAACGAGTCCACGTTTCGCACCATGATGGACGACCTGGTGGACACCGCCGTCGCCGCGGTACCGGGCATCGTCGCCGAGTTCGCAGACTGGCCGGCCGCGATCCACTCCGTGCGCAACATCCTTGCCCACCGGGGCACCCACGACGATCGTGACGCTCACGATCAATTCATCAACGCCCTGATAGCCGCGAGTTACTCGCTGCAATGGGTACTGCGCACCGTTCTACTCCTTCAAGCGCAAGTCGATGCGAGCGATATCGGCGAAGCCTATCGGCGGTCGTCGGCATACAACCATCATCAGACCAACGTCCGCGAATTCCTGAAGGGAACCGCATATGCACGACGATAGGCGCGCGCCACTAACGGCCGCACCGCCCGCTAACAAGGGCACGATTCGCCCGTGGTGAAGCCTTTCACTCCCGCGGTGCGACCAGTGCCGTTCCATCACGATGGAAGTACCGCCGCATGGTGTAACGCACTGTGTCCCTGCGAATCTGGCCTGCCATCGGAAGACTGTCACCTCCACCGACCGACTGGAAAGTGGCGCCTACCCTCCTATCAGCCACGCCTGTCCGGACCCGTGACCGGATTCGGCCATCGCCGCTGCTATGCCGCCAGCACCAACGACTGCGACGCCAGACTGACCCTTGAGCACCCGCTAAGTAAGGGCATTCTCAAAGACATCGGCGACGGCACTACCGTGACAGCCAGCAATACCTACTGGCAACAGGGCTCTCCGACGCCAACTAGCCTTCCGATCACCACGATGGGCTCGAAGATGTTGTGTAACAGACACAATAACGCCCTGCATAAGTTCGACGACGCCGCGCTCGAGGTCTATCGGACGCTTGAGCGCTTCCAACTCGCACAGATTCGTCCCCCCGACCCTCACGGCAACGAATTCAACCTCGTCAGCGGCGAGCTCTTCGAACGATGGATGCTCAAGGCTCTGTGGGGCATGACCACCGGGGCCAAGACTGCACCCACCAGCATGCGAGACAAGCGCGAACAAAAGATGTTCATGCATTATCTATTTCGGGACGGACTACTACCTCGGGGGTGGGGCCTGTACATTCGGAGCCTCACGAAAAGCTTCGTACGTCAGTACACGACGGCCATGGAAACCAAAATCGAGGTCCGAGACGACACCTTCCTCACCGGAGACATGACGCTCGGAGCATTTACATTCACGTTCGCTGCCGGAAAACTTGAAGCGGGCAACGGCGCGGTGGCCCACCACCGACCCGATGGAATACGGATGTTCTCCCAGTTCGAGAATACCTGCAAGACTCTCGCATTCGCGTGGGACCACCAACGCCACGCGCCGGCAAACTTCGTCGATATCAATTTTCGCGGCAACCGATAGCCCAGCAGTTCAGGGCCAGCCGCGAAGCCACCAGTAGTTCTGTACCAATCGCCCCGTGCCCATGCAAAACCTGGGCGAAACTTTCAGAAGCCGCGGATCTATGCGGTATCCCGACTAAGTCTCTCAAGATGATGGCGCCTGACGGCCTAATCCCCGATGCCCATTCAGGCCGCATAGCGGGAGGACACGACGGAAATGGCGGGTATACCAGTACGCGCCTAGTACGGTGTTCAACACGCATTGCGCTCATTTCGAGCAACCCTCCCCTGGTGCGCCCGATCTCTCGACGCCAACGGCTTACGGCACTTTCGATAGTCCACCGTCGCTTCTCATCAGATGAATCACGACGGTGCCGTGCGACTCTCGCCTAACGCCTCGGCAAGTTTTGGCGAAAATCCCTCGGCGGCAGCAGCTTTGGGTGGATGGCACCCAATGTGCTCAAACCCATCCTTGTCAGGTGCCGGTTCAATCGAGTGTCTTTCGACGTTTCGGCTGCTTGGTTGCCCGCCGCCACTACCCATTACCCGTGGGCGGGAACCCAAAGGTCAATCGGCGATAAGCTCCCGGAACAGGGTGCATTCGACCGCGTGCCACTCGCGGACCAGGATCTCGTTGGTCTGCGGGTCGGTGACCACTTCGGCACGCCAGGGAAGGCATTCCGGGCAGGCCACGATCTCATATGCCTCGCCGACTTCGTTGAAGGCGCGCAGGTCGACCGGCGCAATCGGCGCGTGAAAGGTTATGTCTGGCCGCGGAGGTCGCGGGTGTTCTCGTCTTTGTCGTAGTCGGGGCGACGTCGGACGGCGGGCCTGTTCGGCGCGTTCGTCGTCGGCGAAGTCGTCGGGAGTCAGGGCCCGGCCCAGTCGCCCCTCGAGGCAACCGATGCACAGAAACCCGCTGGGGTCCCCGGCAGTGGCCCACAAAACCTCGTCGACCTTGTAGGTCTCGTCCCAGGTATCTGCGCCGCAGTCTTCGCAACGGCATTCGAGCGCGACGACGACCCACGTGAAGGACAGCGCCGCCCCATGGGTCATGGTGACGTCACGCCGGCCGTCGCCGCCACGAACCAGCGACACGGTCACGTCATGCTCACGGCAGTAGCTGTCGACCGCGTCGTCGACAGCGTCTTCTACTTCGCTCAGCGTCTGGAGTTCGTCGTCGAGGACGGCGCCGTCCCGACTGAGCTGCCACACGTGGTGCACACCTGCCGTCAGCCGGTATTCGAACACCTGATCCTCCCCGGGTCACGAGAAAATACAAAGCTGCGCTACGCGCCAGCGGCTTTCAGATTGTCCAGCGTCTCGATCACGTGGTCCACCAAAATCGGCATGACCACAGTGACCGACTTCTGCTCGGCCACTGTGGGGAGTTCGATGTTTTCGGTGTACCCGAACTCAACGTTCAGAGGCACCGATACATCGGCGGGTGAATCGCCCGGCTTCCGCAAGGGACGGCGGAGGGTCACAGAAGCGACCAGCGCCCCATCCGTCATCTCGCGCGGCTTGTTATCGACCCTTTCGACGTCGCCAGTCGTGCTAGTGATGTCGAAAGCTTCGTTGCTGTAGCTGACCACACGCACTTGGCGGTGCTTGTCACGGTTGACCAGTCCGTTGAGCAGAGCGAACGAATGCCAATCGGGTTTCTGCGCCTTAAATGGTTGGGAGTCTTCGATGACCTGCAGCACAGCCGGTTCCGTGAGCGGTGCGAGCTTGGCCTGAGCACCTGCCCATTCGGAAGCCTTCGCGATCAGTGGATACTGCAGCGCACGCTCCTGCGCCGCGGTCAACGTTTGCCTGGCTGCTGCGTGGCCAAACAGGGCGTGGTCGAGCGCTGCTCGAAGGTTGGTCAGGATGTCGCCAACAATGAGTCCCCAGTTCTCCGGGGGTGGCTGCTTGACGTTCACCCGAAAGTTGACGACCACCAGCTCAGGCTGAAACATGTGATCGACAACCTCCCGCACGAATTCGTGGGGTTCGGACGCTCGGTACTCGTCTACCGACGCTCGCAGTGTGGCGAGGTGTTCCTGCGCCCGTCTCGCCTTTGCATACGCACTATCCAGTGATCCCACGCGAATATGCTGCAGAACCCACCGAGTCGGGTCAAGGGATCTCGCGGGCCGGTGGTAGCAAACATTCCCCAGCCCCGATCTAGAGTGGCCGTGGCGGCATCTGCACTGCAAACGGGGCCCGAACCTCCCTCGGTGCATCCGGAGCGATTGCGGCCGGCATCGGTGCTGAATACGACGGAATCGAATACGGCGGGTTACCAGTAAACCACTGCATATTGCATCAGATGAATCAACGCCTGACCTGTTTGTCGCCACCGCTCCTCCCGTCGTTTCGGCTGCTTTGCAGGACTTTTCGCCCGCCATGCCGGTGGCGAGCGGCCGTCACCCGCCGCGTCGGCCAAAAAGCCTCGTATCCATTGGCTATAGAGAGGCTGCCGGATACTCATAGATCGAGGACGATGCGCAGTGCCGCATCAACGCGGCGCATCTCATCGAAGCTCAGGAACCCGACGCTCGTGCCGAGCCGGCCCGGGTCGACCGCGGCGGCCTGTTCGGCAAGCACTCGGGTGTTCACGCCGGCGATTTCAACTTCGGGACGAAAGCTCGCGGCGCGAGCCGACGTGGATGTTGGTGCAACCAGCCAGGTCGACAAGGGCAGTTGATCTGACTGGACTACTACGGCGTAGCGGGAACCGGACTGCTCGTGACCGCGACTCCCCCGCGGGGCACGCAACTGAAAGACCTCACCACGCACGCAACGTCTCCATGTCGCGGAGCACCTGCATGGCCTCAGCGCGGTCGGACTCGTCTTCAGCAAGCCTTTCCGCCTCGGCACGAATCGCCGCGCTGGCCTTCCGTCGTGCGGCATCGATAAGAGCAGATCGAACGGCTACGGACACGGCAGTTCCATCTTTGGTCAAGACCTCCAGCGCCTTCGTTGTGTCTTCGTCGGGCCTGAAGGTGATGGTGTCAGCCATTGCAACAGTGTACGACATTTTGTAAGACGATCGCTGGGGTCACATGAGCGGTTTTTCTCCTGGCAGCGGCAACCCCAGTAGCACCAGTCCTGCCCGGTGCCCGCGTCGCGCTCGATTCAAGTGGAATGCGGCGGGATCGAATATGGCGGGCTACCAGCAAAGTTCGTCGTATTACCCCGCGGTCCAACGGTTTTCGGTCGTTGACGACGATGATGAATACGCCGGTAAGCCCTTGGCGGCGTCAGCTAGGTCGCAGATCCCTTCCGGAGCCAGATTGTCTATAGAGGGCGGTTGAGGCTCTTGGCTGCCGCGACAACGGCTGGATGGTCGAGGTTCAGATGCTCGAGTTCGACGAGCTTGGGCCGTTCCCAGCTGGCGATGACGGTCCAAGTCGGCCGGTGGAAGGACCACCACTGCACCGCCTGCCATTTTCGGTCATCAATGGCAGGAGAACGCTGCGACCAGATCCGGTGCGCCCACTCCGAAGTGACTGCCAGGTTGCGAGTGACGATCTGTGTCGGTCGAAGCCCTAGCTCTACTAGGCGGTGCGGATCATCAAGGTCGCAAACGCGCAGATCGTCGGGCAGTTCATACAGTCCGAGAGTCTTCCGTGCACCGGGCACTGCCGGAAAATCGAACATTGAGTCGATCCAGCGCGACAGGTTGCCGAACGCCTCGCCGCACGCGGCTTCGGATTGGCGGGCCACGTACCACACGTAATAGTCGGGGTGGTCAGCCCGGCCACCGCGCTGCGGGCGGTGCTCATAGAGAGGATGCCCCGGCTCGCCAAGCGGAGCCGCTTCAAGGTAGGGAAAGACGCGATATACCAGCACTCACGCCGCCCCGCCCCACATCTCTGCGTCAAGCGCTTGAAGGACCCGAGAGGCTCCTTCGGTTATTAGAACATCAAGCGGTCGGGCTCCCCCGAGGAAGGCGTTAGCGCTTTCCATCCAGATACGCGCTGAGTCGCCACCCCACACCAAGCGCGCGCGCGAATACACATGTTCTAGATCAATTAGCGCCGGAGCTGCGGCGGGGCCAGGACGCTCTTCGCCTGATGCCCATCGGGAGGTCTGCGATGGGCTGACGCCAATCAACTTCGCCAGCTGTGCACGCGAGAACACGTTCGCGAGGTACAGGACCCGATGTTCAGACAGGGGATCATCAGCCGCCACCCGGCCCTTCCGGGCCCCCACTGCGGCCGCCTTTGCTGTGGGCGCCCTCTTCACCGGAGCTCTGACGGCCACCTTCTTCGACGCACTCTTAGCGCCGCCAGCCTTCTTTGTAGCCATATCATCACTGTACCCAATTTTTTTCGTGGGCTGCAACGTGACGACCAACTGGGCCCCAGCGTAGGCGGGAAGTCTCGCCACTCGATCCGAGCAAACCGAAGGATCACTGATGCACCAGACGATCGCACACGCTTCAGCGAACTAAGTTGCCTCAAACCTCTGCAGGGACTCTCCGGTTGATCCGGCTGCAGCCACGCCGGCGATCAGTGCCGCTCCGCCACCACATCTCAAGTGATGCATCGCTGCGTGTCGGGAGGAATACGGCGGAATCGAATATGGCGGGTTACCAGTAGTAAGTTGGTTATTCGCGCAGCGTGCGAATATCGCCAAACCTGATACTCGTAGTGGTCTGACGCATGTACGTCTCTATGGTGGCGTGGAATCGAAGCTGGCTTTCGCCGCATCGACGGCCATGTCGGTATCGAGAAGCAGCACTCTCACCTATTGATCAGCCCTCCGTATTCAAGCTCGTCAGGAACGGATACTCGCCTATCGCGCAAGGCCGAGGAATGCCATCATCACTCGCTCGACCTCGACGACTTGCTCCGCTGTCAGCCGACCGACTCGGGCATGGACGTTCGACCTTTTCACGGTTGTGAGCTTGTCGATCATCACGTCACTGTTGTGATCAAGTCCGGATAACCGGCCGTCTCCGCCGGCTATTCGGATGCGCATCAACGGCGCATCCAACAGGGTGCTGGACATCGGAGCAACCGTCACCGAACTCGTGGCATCAAAGAGATCATCCTGAACAATCACCGCGGGATGCGGTTTGGTCGCGTAGACGCCCCCCGCTACGGTCCAGATCTCCCCTCTATTCACTCCTCATCCCATGGCGTCGAGATGGCCTCAATGAAGTCCTGATCATCGCCGCGTTCGTCCGCTCGTGCGACCAACGAAGCCTGACGATGCGCCTCGGCAGCAAAACTCTCAGTGCGCACGTCAGGCACCCAGACCTGCAGCGGCCGCAGGCCCCGCTCCCGCATCCGCCGTCGGTACTCGCCGACCCTGTCCCTAACCGCCATGCCGCCGTGTTACATGTAACGCATGATCTGCGCGGCCGGATAGTCAGATCGGCCGGGCAGCAAACAGACATCCATGCCACAGCTCCCGCTCGACGGTTCGCCTGAGCTACCTGAAGATGGTCGTCAGCACTGCGCATTTCGTCGAGGCTTAGCAACCCGACACTTTTGCCGAGTCGGCCTGGGGCGACCGCTGCGGTTTGCTCGGCAAGTACCCGGTTGCTCACGCAAGATGGCGTTTGTTGCTCGCGGTCTCGCTGCACTCCTTTCGCGGCCATGGGTGACCCAGCTACCATGCGGCGGTCATCCGGCACAACCAGTGAATGGAGGCTGGCATGCCAGACCAGGAGCTCGCCCAGTATGGCGGCGGTGTTGCCGCCGTCGACGTTGTCATGGAGACGCCCGACCTTCGCGTCAGCCGCTTCACCCTGGCGCCGCACGGGGTGCTGCCATGGCACCTGCACAGTCAGATCGTGGACTATTTCGTCGGCATCACCGGCAACGTCGAGGTCGAGACCCGGGATCCGGTCGAGCGGATCGAGCTAGCCCCCGGAGTCGAGTTCCGGGTCCGACCTGGGCGGCCCCATGTTGTACGGAACAACGGGGCCGAGTTGGCCACTTACCTGATCGTCCAGGGGGTTGGCGCCTACGACCGCATTCCGGCGCCGCCCACCGACGAGGTTTGAGTGGGGACGGGCATCCTGAGGGGGCGTTGAGCGTGACGTCCTCGGATACAACCCCGATCGGTGACGTCCGCTGCAACGAAGATGAGGACACCGTCGAGACAGTCGCGCTACGACCATGTCTCTGAAGATGGCATTCTGCAGTTGCCGGATGACAAGACTGATGCCGGACAGCCGTTCCGACTGGCGTCGGATAGGGCTGTCTTCGCGTGACACTAGAACACGCATGAGATGGAGGACCGATGCCGCAATGAGCCCGGTCGCCGAATTCGACTTCATCATCGTAGGAGCAGGCAGTGCGGGCTGCCTGCTCGCCAACCGGCTCAGCGCCAACCCTGATCACCGTGTGCTCTTGATCGAGGCCGGCGGCAAGGACAACTGGTTCTGGATCAAGGTGCCGGTGGGCTACCTGTACACAATTGCCAACCCCCGCACCGACTGGTGCTTCACGACCGAGGCTGACCCGGGTCTGGCCGGCCGCAGCATTCACTACGCACGGGGGCGCGTGATCGGCGGCTGCTCATCGATCAACGCCATGATCCACATGCGCGGACAGGCCAGCGATTACGACCTATGGGCGCAGGCCACCGGCGACGACCGATGGCTTTGGGGCGGCCCGGACAGCTCCGGCGAGACACTGGCGATCTACCAGAAGTTGGAAAACTACTTCGGCGGAGCCGACGACTGGCACGGCGCCGGTGGCGAGATTCGCGTCGAGCGGCCAAGAGTGCATTGGAAGATCCTCGACGCCTGGCAGGCCGCTGCTGCCCAGGTGGGCATTGCCCCGATCGACGAGTTCAACCGGGGAGACAACGCCGGTAGTGCGTACTTTCATGTCAACCAACGGCGTGGCCGGCGCTGGTCGATGGCCGATGCTTTCCTGCATCCCGTCGCCCACCGGCCTAATCTCACCATCTACACCCAGACTCAGGCCTTAAAGCTACTGGTGGACAACCAGGTTCACGAAGATCAGCGTCGCGGTGCCTGGACCACAGCTCAGCACCGCGCCACCGGCGTGCGGCTGCTCAAAGATGGCCAAATCGTCGACGTCCAAGCCCGCCGAGAGGTGATCCTGAGCGCCGGAGCGATCGGGTCGCCGCAGCTGATGCAGGCCTCGGGTCTGGGCCCGGCCGGGCTGCTTACCGAGCATCAAGTGCCGGTGGCCGTCGACCTGCCGGGAGTGGGTGAAAACCTCCAGGACCACCTGCAGCTGCGAACGATCTACCGGGTCCGGGGCGCCCGGACCGTCAACACGCTGTACCGGAATTGGATCAGCCGTGCAGGCATGGGACTTCAGTACCTACTGCTGCGATCGGGGCCCTTGACCATGCCGCCCTCCACGCTGGGCGCCTTCGCCAAAAGCGAACCCGCGCTGGCCAGTCCCGATTTGGAGTGGCATGTGCAGCCCTTGTCGTTGCCGAAATTCGGCGAACCCCTGCACCGTTTCGGAGCGATCACTCCCTCGGTGTGCAATCTGCGACCCAGCTCGCGTGGCCACGTGCGCATAGCCAGTGGAGATCCGCTGACCAAGCCAAAGATCCTCTGCAATTACCTGTCCACCGACCAGGATCGTCAACTAGCCGTGCGCGGCCTCCGGATGACCCGGCAGATCATGGCGGCACCGTCGCTGGCCCGCTACTGCCCAGAAGAGTTGCTTCCCGGCCCGCAACTGGTGAGCGACGAAGACCTGCAGAAGGCGGCCCGCGAACTCGGCACAACTATCTTTCATCCAGTGGGCACCTGCGCGATGGGAGCCTTTGACGCACGCGGTAGGCCGAGGTCGGCCGCCACGGTGCTCGACACCGACTGTCGCGTGTACCGCGTCGCCGGTCTTCGAGTGGCTGATGCGTCGGCGATGCCCACCATCACTTCCGGGAACACCAACGCGCCAGTCATGTTGGTCGCAGAGCGCGCAGCGCGGGCGATCCTGGGATGAGTCGGTCAATACCGCGTGGTCGCCAACCGCCACTCCCAAGCATCACTTGGCAGCTCGGAGTCGCGGGCGTTGGCCGCACTTTGGACGCACACTCGAGACTATTCGGACACTTGGGCCGAATGACTATGCAGAGACCGAAGATGGCGGGTTACCAGTAGCCGCAAGCTGAAGCGTACGTCGACGGCCCCACCAACGACACGCCGAGGCGTTCTCATTCGGCGTGGCCATTGCCGAACGGTCACCGCTTGGTATCCATTTGGGAACGCACCCGCGTTTCGGCTGGCGCAGGTCTATCGGCAACAGCAGTCACATCGTTAACATCGCGCGATGCACAATTTGCCCCTGCCGCCCAGTGCTGTTCGATTGCGAGCGATTTCCCGGCGCGACGCGCTGCGCTACACGACTGCGTTGGCCGGGCTCGGTGCCGCATCGGCGGCCTGCGGCATGCCCACCGCGGCCGCCGCCGCTCCCCCTCGACTGATCGACTTCGCCGCGCAGCAGATTCCGGCGCAGCAGATCCGAGCTGCCGGCTACAGCGGTGTGGTCAACTACGTTTCGCTGTCGCGGCCCGGCTCATCGTTTGGCGCTAAGCCGATTACCCGGCGCTACGCCGATTCACTGACGGCCGCGGGCTTGGTGATAGTCAGTAACTACCAATACGGCAAACCGGGTGGGTCAGCGCCGTCGGACTTCACGCGGGGCTATGCCGGCGGCGTCGCGGATGCGCGCACCGCCTGGCAGCTGCACACCGCCGCGGGCGGCGGCCAAGGTGCGCCGATCTTCTTCACGGTCGACGAGGACATCAATCGCGATACCTGGAACCGCGTTGCGCTGCAATGGTTTCGCGGAATCAACTCGGTTCTTGGGGTTCAACGTACCGGGGTTTACGGAGGAATCGATGTGTGTCAGTGGGCCGCGGCCGATGGTGTTATCGGGTCTTCGGGCACACCCGGCCGCCGGTGGGCCTGGCAAACTCGAGCCTGGTCCGGCCATCGGATCTACCCGGCCGCCGTTCTCTACCAGCGCGTCGTGAGCACCAAGTCCAGTCCTGGCCCGCGGGTCGGCGGATTCGAAGTCGACGTCAACGACGTTCTGGCACCGGACTGCGGACAGTGGAACCTCCATCAGGGGCATCGGACTGGCGATGCGCGATAGCCGCTGCTGGCGTTCGCTGAGCTCGGCATCATCGCGTGCGAGATACAGACCCCAAGAGCCTCACCGGTGTTATTGCGCCAACCATCGATTCGTCAGGGCTGCACGTTCGGGGGCGTACTAGCGGGTCGACCCAACAGGTCGCGTTCCAGGAAGTCTTGGAAGACTCGCGCGAGATTGGTCGCGATGGTGTCGTGGCAATCACCGAGCCGCGTGCCGCCTTGGAAAGCCTCATTTATGACGGCACGGCGCGGCACCTCGGCGCGGACTTCGTCGCCAAACTCGCGGTACGCCTTTTCCCGGATCGACCGCTCGATGCCGATCCGACTGTCGAAGGCGGACAAGACAACACCGCACCATCTGAGTGGATGTGTTCGTTGGACACTTTCCACCCTGTTCCGCGCCTCCTTGGCTTTCCGTACCGCATCGAGGGTTGGGGTGATCGGCGCGTATGCCACATCACCTAGATGCATTGCCAGCGCTTCCAAAGAGCCGGTGCGACCGCCGGTGTCGATCAGCAGAAGTTCATAGCGGTCGAATATCCCCGCAACTGTAAAGATGCGTCGCAACAACCCGGTGTCCGATACGCCTATGCCCGCGACGCGGCCTAACGAAGCGCCGGCGGGCACCAAATCCACCGAGGGCCATGCGGTTTCAATAATCTCTTCGGGTATCCGCTTGGCGCCCTGGTCGGGCTTGCCCCAAAAGTCGATTCCGGCATCTTCTAGGACGGAACCCAAGCCGGTTGAATGCTGCGACACCCCAAAGTGATTAGACAGATTCCGCTCTGGGTCTGCGTCGACCAGCAAGGTCGAGATCCCGGCTCGCGACGCTTCCCCTGCCAGCATCATCTGCCAAAGCGTTTTCGCTGTTCCGCCCTTGCCGGAAAGCACCAGCGCCGACACGGCTACCACTGCGTGCCTCCGCCGAGTGCCTGACTCACCTGCGCTACATCCCTCCGTCACGTTCGCGCTATGGCCAGACATCGCGCGCGGTAGTTAGCCTATAGGTTGCCGGAATTCTGCACAGCCGATCATCGAGCTCAACTTGGCGGCTTCGGTCGGACGCCCAGGCGGGACATGGCACATCCAGCGCCGATGCTGCACCGGCGCATCGCGAGGGCTGATGACTTCTGGACCTCGGAGTGCTCCTAGGAGCAACGATATTGTCGGTTGAGCATGCAATTGGTCGGTGGCGAGTACGTGCCGAGCAACACTCCTCGGAATCCACCGGTAGCTGAACCGCCAGGTGCAATGACGCGATTCCAGTTCGCGGGGCTCACAACATAGTGCGTGCCGGATTGCGCGACGGTGCTATTCCACGCGTGCGAGATGGATTCTCCCGCCGGCAAGTCGAATTCAAGCCGCCAGTCGCTCATCGGTACCAGGCTCGCGTTGGTGATCGCGAAGCGCGCGATGAAGCCGGTCTGCCACGTATGTTCCACCGTCAACGTTGCCGTGGCCGCGGCTGCGTGAGCCTCGGGGCTAATGGCGAGTCCGGGGATGGCGACCATCAACGCCAACAGGGTGACGTGAAGCGCTGTACGCCAGCGCTTCACGAAGCTGTCCAGTCTGGCCATGACAGCCAACACTAGAGACATCAAAGCGATATTGGCCGTTGCGTCGCGGGTGGGCTGCAGTACCTTTGCGCAACCGAAACCGTCATGAGATGTTGGCGTCGCCGCACTCGTCGGGCCCCGGGGTGCCCCGCATTGGCCCCGCACTGTCGCGCAACTGACCGTCGGCACAGTCAAAGTGCCCGGCAGACGATCTCAGGGCTCGAGGATCAGTTTCCCGGTCATGCGGCTGGTCTGGCTGAGCCGGTGGGCCTCCTCGGCGCTGGTGAGTGGGAGCTTCTGGGCGATGCTCACCCGCAGCTTGCCGGCGGCCACAGCATCCACCAGCGGTTCCAGCCGCGCGCCGTTGGGTCTGCCCAGGATTGCCTTGGATTTGAACGGGGGCACCACCACTTGCACGGCGGAGCTGGGCTCGTCGCCGGCCACCATGATGTGGCGACCGCGCGAAGACAGCAGAGCCCGACACCCGGCGCCGGAGTAGCTGCCCACGCAGTCGATCACGACGTGAAATGGGGCATGCGGCTTGGCCTGCGCCAGTGCGTCGCCCTGGTTGTAGTCCAGAACGAGGTCGGCCCCTAGGTCCTTGACCATCTCGACGTTCTTTGTCGAGCACACGCCGACCACGAAGGCCTCCTGCAGCTTGGCGATCTGCACGGCCAGCTGGCCCACGCCCCCGGAGGCACCCAGCACCAGCACCCGCCGGTCGGCGGGTGGCACTTGCCGGATGCGGCCCAGCTCCACGACCGCCATCCAGGCGGTGACACCGCCCACGGGCAAGGCGGCCGCCACTGCGATGTCCACCGTGTCCGGGACGCGGCAGAGCTGGTCCTCGCGCACCAGTACGGTGTCGGCGTAAGAGCCGCGCTGACCACGCGAGAAGTTGGTGCCGCCCACCACCCGGTCTCCCGGGGCGGCGCGCGTCACGCCCGGACCGACCGCCTCGACCACTCCGGCGAAGTCCACCCCCACCACCACCGGTGGCTTTGGTCCGATCAGGCGTGCCGCCAGCCGCAGGGGGCCCGAGCTGCGCATTTTCCAGTCGACCGGGTTGACCCCGATCGCCTGGACCTGTACCCGGACTTCGCCGGCTTTCGGTTCGGGCGTGGGTAGCTCGATGAGTTCTAGCGGTTCTGCCGGATTCCACGTTCGCTGCGCCATGGCCTTCATGCCCCAGAGGCTAGTGAAACGGGTTCCCTACCGGTGACACCGGACCGGTCCCCGGGTCTCGGGTCGGTCAGGCGCCGGCGGGACTTACGGCATGGAAGATCGCCGTGCGATATGCATCGTTTTCCTCGGTACCATTGATGGCGCTAGAGAAAGAAGGATTATTTCGATGAGGTTGACGACGTTTTCTGGTGCCCGCCGTGGCTTTGGAAAAGTATTGGAAATAGGCGCTTTTTGCGCCGCATCTGCCCTCATTGCTGCCGCCCCCGCCAGCGCGGACCCGGTCAACCCGTTTGACCCTGCGGATTGCATGGCGAATGCGGATGCCCTATGCAACCTCGGCCCGTATGGGCCGAACAGTCCTCTCAACCCCGCGAGCCCGATGGATCCGGTAAACCCGATGAACCCGGCAAATCCGGCAAATCCGATGAACCCGGCAAATCCGATGAGCCCGATGAACCCCGCTAATCCCAGCCATTTCTGAGCGGTTCCAAAGGGCACAGCTCAATGCGCCGCGTGGCGCCGCCGCTTCGCCTGGTCGGCTATGGCAGGGCTACCAATTGGGGCGGTGACCAGTGGCTGTAGCCTGAGCGCCGTGAAGTCCTTCCGGGTTTATTCCTCCGCTGTACTTGCCGCCTGCGTCGCGGCAATCGGCGTTCCGCTCGCCGCATCGGGAACGGCAACCGCCGCCGCTTCGTGTCCAACCGCGGCGCCGTCCAGTGGCGCGACGCCGGAGTGGACGCTCAACGGGGCCACCGGCAGCGTTGCCGTCACCGGATCCACCGAGACGGCGGCTCCAGTCGTGAAGGTGTCGACCCCGTTCAGCGTGAATCAAACCCAGGTGCATACGCTGCAAGCCGGCGACGGCCCCGTGGTCCCGGGTACGGCGAGGGTTTCCGTCTGCTACATGGGCGTCAATGGGCGCGACGGGTCGGTCTTCGACAGCAGCTACGAACGGGGTGCCCCGGTCGTCTTCCCGCTCAATGGGGTGGTGCCGGGCTTCCAAAAGGCCATCGCGGGACAAAAAGTCGGCTCCACGGTTGCCGTCGCAATGACCTCCGCCGATGGTTACCCCGACGGCCAGCCCAGCGCTGGCATCCGTCCGGGCGACACACTGGTCTTCGCGATCAAGGTCCTCAGCGCCTCGAACTGATTCGCGGCCCGCGGGCCGTGCGACCTGAGTTGGCGGTCCCAGTCGTTTGGTTGCCTCGACTAGGGCGAGCCGTTGAGCCCTTCGTCGCCTAGCAGGACCCCACCTGACCCACCGGCGCCGGGGGTGCCGGTTCCAACGTTGCCGCGGTTGCCGCCGTTGCCGCCGTTGCCGATCAGCACGGCGTTGCCGCCAGTGCCGCCGTCGCCTCCAACGCCGCTCGATAGCGACTGTCCGCCGGCCCCTCCGGCCCCGCCGATTCCCAACAATTGACCGCCGGCACCGCCGTTGCCGCCCGAGCCCCCGTCGCCTGCACCGACCACGCCACCGAACCCGCCGGCTCCACCGGCCCCACCGAAGCCCAGCCACCCGGCTGCCCCGCCCATCCCGCCGTCACCAGCGGTTTTCGTGCTGGAACCGCCAAATCCTCCAGATCCCGCACTGGAGAACAACAGGCCGGCGTTGCCGCCGTCCCCGCCGTGCCCACCCACGACACCCAGGCCAAATCCACCGTCACCGCCGGCCCCGCCGCTGCCGAACAGCATCCCGGCATTGCCGCCGGTGCCACCAATCCCCCCAGTCGCATCGCCAAATCCGCCGCTCCCGCCCGCACCGCCGGGCCCGCCGAACGCTCCGGCATGGCCGCCAGCCCCGCCGGCCCCGCCGTTTGCCGACTCGCTGGCTCCCCCGGTCCCGCCGTCGCCGCCACCGGCGCCGACCAGCCCACCCAGTAGGCCGCCGGCCCCGCCGCTCCCGCCGCCACCACCGTCTCCGTTGACGCCAGCCCCGCCGGCACCGCCCAGCCCGGCCGCACCCAACAGCCCGCCGGCCCCGCCGGCCCCGCCGCTCCCGCCGGTACCGCCGGTCAGTGAGAATCCGCCGACCCCGCCGACCCCGCCGGTACCGGATAGCCACCCGCCCGCCCCACCGGAGCCGCCGCCGCCGCCGTCATCGGAGGCCGAGCCAGCGCCGGCGCCGCCGGTGCCGCCGGTACCGATGAGCCCGGCTGCCCCGCCGTCACCACCGGCGATACCCGAGCCGGCAGCTCCGGAGCCGCCGGCCCCGCCGTCACCAAGCAACCAACCCCCGGGCGACCCACTCGCGCCGCTGCCGGTAGCCCCCGGGGCTCCATTGCCGATCAGCGGGCGCCCGGTGGCCGCCTGAATGGGGGCATTGACCGCGGTCAGCGCTTGTTGCTGCAAACTGTGCAGCGGTGAGCTGCTCGCCGGGGCGTTGAATCCGTCGGCCCCCAGCAGCACACCACCGGTACCGCCGACACCATTGCCACCGTTGCTCGGACCCGCTCCGCCGGTACCGGCGTTGCCACCGTTACCGATCAGCACTCCGTTGCCGCCGTTACCGCCGTCGCCTCCAGCCGCCGTACCTTCGCCACCCGCGCCACCGGCGCCTGCGTTGCCGATCAGCAGGCCCGCCCGGCCTCCCGTTCCCCCCTGGCCCCCAACACCGCCGGTGCTGGAGCCGCCGACTCCGCCGACGCCGCCGTCGGAGAACAGCAATCCGCCGGCCCCGCCGCCCCCACCCGGGCCGGCGGTCGCGCCGGCACCGCCTTCCCCGCCGGCCCCGCCGCTGGAGAAGAACAACCCGCCGTCACCGCCGGTCCCCCCGGCCGCCCCGGATGTACTGCCGAATCCTCCGGTCCCGCCCGCCCCACCGGTGCCGAATAGCCCCCGCACGCCGAACATCCCGCCGGCGTCACCGCCGGAACCACCGCTGCCGCCTGTCACACCGCCGTATCCGCCGGTGCCGCCGGCCCCGCCTGGGCCACCGAGCACCCCAGCGCTGCCACCCGTCCCGCCGGCTCCGCCATTGTCTTGTCCCATCCCGCCGATGCCGCCATCGCCTCCGCCCGCACCGACCAGTCCGGCCCACGGCCCCCCGGCTCCCCCGGCTCCTCCGGCCCCGCCGGTCGCGCCACTCCCGAGACGGCCCGCTCCGCCTGCCCCGCCGGTTCCGCCGGCACCCAGCAGACCCCCGGCCCCGCCATCGCCGCCGGCCCCGCCGACCGCGCCAACGTCGCTGGTCGCCCCACCTGCCCCGCCGACTCCGCCACTACCCGACAACCAGCCCCCGGCCCCCCCAACCCCTCCGGCACCACCGTTACCGACCGTGGAGCCGCCCCCGGCCCCGCCCGCACCTCCCGATCCCAGCAGCCCGGCCGCCCCGCCGTTACCTCCCACTTGGCCGGTGGCGCCCGACCCGCCGGCGCCGCCATCGCCGAGCAGCCAGCCGCCATCGCCACCGTTGGCGCCGGTGCCCGGCGCACCGTTGGCGCCATTGCCGATCAGCGGCCGCCCGGTCAACGCTTGTACCGGCGAATTGATCGCCTCCAACAGCTGCTGAAGCGGTCCGGTGTTGGCGGCCTCCGCAGCTGCGTAGGCGCCTCCGGCGCTGCTCAGCGTCCGCACAAACTGCTCGTGAAAAGTTATCGCCTGCGCGCTCAACTGCTGATAGGTCTGACCGTGAACAGAAAACAGCGCCGCGATCGCCGCTGATACTTCGTCTTGGGCCGCGGCGACGATGGTTGTGGTCTGCGTCGTCGCCATGGCGTTGGCGGTGTTGACCGAAGAACCTATGTTCGTTAGCTCGGTGGCCGCCTGTACCACGATTTCCGGAACCGCCGTCAGCGCGGTCATGTCGAACCTCCAGAAGGCTCACAACCAGCCGGGGGGTTCCCGGCTGGTTTCGACGAGCTCGGGTCAGCAACAGCCTATTGTGATGCGGGCCACTTTCGCTTCGGATTCCGGCGCGAACTCAGCGCTCCGTGTCGCTGTGGTGCACGGCGTCAATCGCCCGGTAGATCCGCTGTTCACTGACCGGACGCGGGGTGCCGAGCTGCTGGGCCCACAGGCTCACCCGCAACTCCTCGATTTGGCGGCCGATGTCGCGGACGTCGGCGGCGCTGGCCCGTGCCAGCGGCAGCGTGTGCACAAGTTCGTCGTAGGCCTCCACAACGGCCTGTACCCGCTCCATCCGGTCCCGGTCGGCCGCAACGGCATGCGGCAACCGGTCAAGGCGTCGACGGATCGCGATCAGGTAGCGGGCGAGGTCGCCGAGATGTGCCCGCCCGGTTGCGGCCACGAAGCCCGGTGGAACCAACCGGTCCAGCTGGGCGCGGATATCGGCGATCGCGTCGGTCTGCGCCGACGGTGGCTTCGCGGGCAAGGCGAGCTGCACCTCCTGCGCGGCGGCGAGTACCTTCGCGACGCGCCCCACGATGTCGATGGTCATCGGGACCAGCGCTTTCGCCACGTTGGCGCACAAGGCGGCGAACTCGGCCCGCGTCCATACCAGCCCCGGTGTCAGTGCGTCGGTCGCCGCGTCGGCGCAGTCGGCGAGCAGCGCGGTCAGCGAACCATCCGGGTTGGTCCCGAGCAGCAGGCGGGTGCGTGGGTCCAGCTGGCGTTCGACGGCTTTCAGCGGTGCGGCCACACCGAGCCGCACCAGTCGCCGGGTGCCGGGTGCCATCGCATGGTCACGTTCGGCCGCCGTCGCGAACACTCGCAGGTCCACGTGCGAGCCTTGATCGACGAACCCCGGGAACCCTCGCACGGCCCGCCCGCCGACGCTGCGCTCGACGACGCGCGCCAGTTCGTCCACGCCATCGGGCCAGGCGCGCAACCCTTTTCGTTCCAGATCGCCGGCAACCGCGTCGGCGACCGCCCGCTGGGCGGGGGCCGCCAGCTCGGCTTGCAGCGCCTTGAGGTCCTTGCCGCGGGCGACCTCGGTGCCATCGGCGGATTCCACGGCGAAATTCACCCGCAGGTGCGGTGGCAGCTTGGTCAGGTCGAAGGCATCGATGGGTACCAAAACGCCGCTGCGACGGCGTAGTTCGCGCTGCAATGCCTGCAGTAGCGGCTCTTTGGCCGGGTCGATCCCGGCCAGCACCGCCCGGGCGGCATCGGGGGCCGGAACGAAGTTGCGGCGCAAGTCTTTCGGGAGTGAGCGGATGAGCTCGGTGACCAGTTCTTCGCGAAACGCCGGCACCTGCCAGGCGAACTGGTCGTCCCCCAAGCGGGCAAGCACGTCGACCGGCACGTGCACCGTGACGCCGTCATCGGCGGCGCCGGGCTCGAACCGGTAGGTCAGGGGCAGTGCCGCGTCGTCGGTCTGCCAGGCGTCCGGCCGATCGGTGTCGGCAGGATCATCGCTGCGCAGCAGCTCATTTCGGGTAAAGGTGAGTAGATCCGGCGTCTGGTGGCGCTGCTTTTTCCACCACGTGTCGAAGTGCCGTGCGGAGACGACCTCGGCGGGGATGCGGGCGTCGTAGAGCTCATAGACGTCATCGTCATCGACCAGCAGGTCGCGTCGGCGGGCCCGCTCCTCCAGTTCTTCGAGTTGCGTTCGCAACCGCGCGTTGTCGGCAAAGAAGTGATGACGAGTCTGCCAGTCGCCCTCCACGAGCGCATGGCGGATGAACAGCTGCCGTGCCACCGTGGGCTCGACCCGCGAGTACCCCACGCGTCGGCGCGCGGCCAGCGGCAAACCGTACAGCGTCACCCGTTCGTAGGCCATCACCTCGCCGCGCTTGGCGTCCCAGTGCGGTTCGCTGTAGCCGCGTTGGGCCAACTCCCCCGCAACTCGCTCGACCACTTCCGGCTGGATGCGGGCGGCGATGCGCCCGTAGAGGCGACTGGTCTCGACCAGCTCGGCCACCACGACCCAGCGTGGCGGTCGCTTGGTGAGCACCGATCCGGGCGCCAGAACGAACCTCGAGTTGCGCGCACCCAGATACTCCCGGCCGTCTTCACGGCGCATCCCAACATGCGAGAGCAGCCCGGCCAGCAGCGCCGCGTGCACCCGGGCGGGCTCGGCCGGATCATCCGATTGCGGTCCTGACTCGGCTAGGCCGAGGTCGCGACAGATGCTGCGCAGCTGTCCGACCAAGTCCTGCCACTCCCGGATGCGCAGGTAGTGCAGGAACTCGGTGCGGCACATCCGCCGGAAAGCGCTGCGTGACAGAGCCCTTCGCTGCTCGCCGAGGTACCTCCAGAGGTTGAGGTAGGACATGAAGTCCGAGTCCTCGTCGGCGAATCGGGCATGCTTCTGGCGGGCTGCCTCTTCGCGGTCGGTTGGTCTTTCCCGCGGATCAGGGATCGTCAGCGCCGCGGCAAGGACCAGGACCTCACGCAGACACCCCTCCATCCCGGCCTGCAGAATCATCCGGCCCAGCCTGGGGTCAACCGGCAGCCTCGCCAAGCGAAGGCCGAGATCGGTGATCGCGCCGGTTGGGTCGAAGGCGCCGAGTTCCTGCAACAGCTGTACGCCGTCGCGAACGCTGCGCCGATCCGGCGGGTCGAGAAATCCGAAGTTCTCGATCTCGCCCAGCTGCAGCGCCGCCATCTGCAGGATCACCGCGGCCAGGTTGGTCCGCAGTATCTCCGGGTCGGTGTATTGCGGTCGGGCGGCGAAGTCGTCCTCGGAGTAGAGGCGGATGCAGATGCCGGGGGCAACCCGACCACATCGGCCGGCCCGCTGCGCGGCGGACGCCTGGGAGATCGGTTCGATCGGTAGCCGCTGCACCTTGAGGCGGCGGCTGTAGCGCGAGATGCGAGCATTGCCCGGGTCGACGACGTAGCGGATGCCCGGCACGGTCAGCGATGTTTCGGCCACGTTGGTTGCCAGCACGACGCGGCGCCCGGTGTGCGGCGCGAACACCTTCTGCTGCTCGGCGGTCGGCAGCCGGGCATACAGCGGAAGCACCTCGGTGTGTTCGAGGCCGCTGAGTGCCTCGGCCGTATCGCGGATCTCACGCTCCCCGGACAGGAAAACCAGGACGTCTCCGGGGGCTTCGTTTTGCAGTTCGTGGACCGCGTCGACGATCGCCTCCACCTCGTCGCGGGTCTCGGTGCGGACGATTTCGTGGTCCGGGTCGTCCGGGTCGCGGGAGTCTTCCGGGGACCCCGTCGAAACGGGAACCTCCAACGGCCGGTACCGAATCGCGACCGGGTAGGTCCGTCCGGACACCTCGATGATCGGCGCCCCACCGAAGTGGGCGGCGAAGCGTTGCGGCTCGATCGTCGCCGACGTCACGATCAGCTTCAGGTCCGGGCGGCGCGGCAGCAGCTCGCGCAGGTATCCGAGCAAGAAATCGATGTTGAGGCTGCGCTCGTGGGCCTCATCCAGAATCAGCGTGTCGTAGCGCAGCAAGCGTCGATCGCGCTGGATCTCGGCGAGCAGAATCCCGTCGGTCATCAACTTGACCAGGGTGCGCTCGCTGACCTGGTCGGTGAACCGGACGGCGTATCCGACCGCGTCGCCCAGCGGGGTTTGCAGCTCGTCGGCGATGCGTTGCGCGACCGTGCGGGCGGCTAGCCGCCGAGGTTGGGTGTGTCCGATCGTCCCGCGGACCCCGCGGCCGATGTCCAGGCAGATTTTCGGTAGCTGGGTGGTCTTGCCCGACCCGGTCTCCCCCGCGACGACGACCACCTGGTTCGCCCGTATCGCCTCGGCGATCTCCTCGCGACGCTCGCTGACCGGCAGGTCGGGGTAGGTGATCGCCGGAACGGCGGCTTGTCGCGTCGCAATCAGCACCTCGGCCGCAGAAATCTGGACAGCGATCTGCTCGGTCAGCTGCTGCAGCTTCTCCGGCTTGGCGCCGCGAAGCCCCTTCAGGCGCCTGCCCAGACGCACGGCGTCACGGGTGCTCAGACCGTCGAGACGGCTGCGCAGCTGCGCAACGGACAGATCGGCCACTCCGGTCAGGGTAGGCGGTGCCGCGTGGCCCCTCGATAGCGCGGTCCGCGGATCTGACCGGCCACCGAAAATTCGTTGCCAGCTACCTGATTTGGAGCCATCATGCTAAGGGCTTGCGGCCGGGCCTTGGCGAGAGCCGGCGCTTGGGCTGACGAACTGAGGAGCAGGGATTGTGAAGCTGGCAGAGGCGTTATCGCTGCGCGCGAACGCGGCGCGGCGGGTCGAGCAGCTGCGCACGCGCATCGTGGGCAACGCCCGCTATCAAGAAGGCGAGGAACCGGCCGAGGATGCCGCGGCTCTGCTCGCCGAAGCCGGCGAGACGCTGGATGAGTACGAGACGCTGATCCGGCGCATCAACCGCACCAACGCCGCCACGGCGATCGGCGCGGACGGCACGCTGACCGACGCGCTGGCCCGCCGAGACGCCCTGCGTCTGCGTCACTACGTGCTCACCGCCGCCGCGGACGCGGCCGCCGGTAGCAACCAGCCCACCTACTCGCGCCAACTGCGGTCCGAGCTCAAGATGCTGCCGGCCCTGCCCGTTGCCGAACTGCGCGCCCAGGCCGACGAGCTCGCCCGCGAACTTCGTGAGCTCGATGTTCGGATCCAACAGTCCAACTGGGAGGTCGAGCTGCTGGATTAGCGGGCCGAGGTGGAGCAGATAGTTGTCGCGGAGGCGTGCACAAGCCCAAGATCGGCGGGCAAAGTCCGGTCTCTGCTGGCGCGCGGAGGGCAGCGCAGAGGGTTCGATTCCCTCCTTGACATCGCAGCCCAGCATTGCGCACCGGTGATAGGGCACAGCACACAGCACATCACCACGTGCAGATCCGTGATGGCGAGGGCGGGTAAGGGGCACCCACCTTGGCGTAGCAGTGCGGGCGGCACCGGGGTGCAACACGGCACCCCGGTGCGCGCTACCGCGGCCCGTTGGTGTGCAGGTAGAGCGTCGGTCCCACTGGCAGCCGGCCGCTGGTGGTCAGGTCGAGCAGGGCGGCCATCGCTTTGGCCGTGTAGACGGGTTCGAGATCGAGATGCTCGGATTCGCGCGCGAGTTTCAGTGCCAGAGTCCCCTGGCTGGTCGGGTGGCCGTAACCGGGCCCCAGCCAGTCGCGCAGCAGGGTCAGCCGCTCGGCAGGCAGGTCGATGGACGGTAGCTTGGCGCCGCGATCTTGCAGCAGACGTGCGGCCCGTCGAGCCAGCGATGTGATCGATCGATGGTCGAGTCGCAGCTTGTCGTTGACAACGACGCCGATCACCTGAATATCGGTCAGGCCGGCGAGCGCGAGGCCCAGGTGCAGGCCGGCCACCGTACCCCCAGACCCGACCGCGGTGACGATCGACGATGGCGTCGGCAGCGCACCGTCTCTAAGCTGCGCGGCGAGTTCGAATGCTGCCTCGACATAGCCGATGACTCCCAGGGGTGAGGAGCCGCCGGCCGGTAGCAGGTAGGGACGTCGGTGGCGCAGGTATAAGTACGGGGCGGCGGCCACCGTTCGGGCCTTGGAGCGCGTCAGATAGATGTCGGCACCGGATGCCCGAAGGCGGTCGAGCTGGGCTTCGACATGCTCGTCTACCGGCTGGTCAATGAGTGCCAGAGCGGTGTGAATCCCCAGCTCGGCGGCGTAGAGCGTGGCCGCGAGTCCCCAGTTGGTGCCCAGCCCACCGAAGGTCAGGATCGTGCTTCGCCGTTGGCGCCTTACTTCGGGCAGCAGCCATTCCAGTTTGCGGACTTTGTTGCCGCCCCAGCCCCCGTTGCCGTAGGCGCCGTCGTCTTTGATCCAGATCGACGGGCAAGCGCTGATCAGATGGGACAGGGGGCGCACGGGTGTGGGACCGTCGCCGAGGGTGACGCGCTCGAGGGTGGTGCGCAGCTCGGGGAATCGCTGATGCAGGTAGGCGTTCACGCGGCTACCGGGCCTAGGGAGCCTCGCATCCGTGACCTCGCGAACAGCCACCTCTGGGCCGGTCGAGCATCAGCATCATTGGACGTCCACACTTCGGCCATTATCACCGATGCCAGCGCGGCGGCGGCGAATATGAAGCCCGGTCACGGCAGTTGTGACCCAACCTCAGCAAACTCGTCGCCAACATGGCTGTTCCAGCCGCTCCCCCTCGAACGGATTTGATGCTGCCGCCGAGGGGGGTCACCCCATCTACATTTGGATCTCAATCCGCATCAGCGTCGCCTATCCGCCTGGCTTCCCGCTGTGATTTAGGTGTGAGCGTTGGGCCCAAAGCGTGCGCGTCGAGTAATCTAAGCCGCGCAGCTGGTTTGCTGGCGGCATTCTGAGTGTTGTCGGCATCAAGCGGCGGAGGCTTTCGCGGCTTCGTCGTGAGAGGGAACCCGGTGGGAATCCGGGACTGTCCCGCAGCGGTATGCAGGAACGAACACCGTCATCGGCACTGGCCCCACAGCCTGGGACTGGGAAGCGACGGTTAGTAGGAGCACCATCGTCGGTGCGGGCCTGCGAGTCCGAAGACCTGCCAGTTGCGCCGGGCACGTTGTGTTCGGCGCGCGTCGCCTCGTGGATTGGGCGGATGGTCGTAGGTATGCAGACACGGTGCCGGGCAGACGGCGCCATTCATCGGCTCTAGCGGCTACCACGGTTCACCAGGCGCGGGCATCCCGTCGTACCGGAGGACTATTGATGGCCCCACGTGCCCACACCGTCAGGATGTCGGCCGCGCCTCACATCGGTGAGCATCGGTTCGCTGGCGGTGATCGATGACCGCGCCGATCTGGATGGCGGCGCCGCCAGAGGTGCATTCGGCCCTGTTGAGCAGCGGCCCGGGCCCCGGTTCGTTGCTGGTGGCCGCGGGCGAGTGGACTTCGCTGAGCATCACCTACGCCGAGGCGGCCGAGGAACTGGCCGCTCTGCTCGCCGCCGTACAGGCCGGAGCGTGGGACGGTCCGACCGCCGAAATCTACGTGGCGGCCCACGTGCCATATCTGATGTGGCTGATACAGGCCAGCGCCAACAGCGCTGCAATGGCCGGTCAGCAGCAAACCGCTGCCGCCGCCTACACCGCCGCCCTGGCGGCGATGCCGACCTTGGCGGAGCTGGGGGCCAACCACACGATCCATACGGGGCTGGTAGTCACGAATTTTTTCGGCATCAACACCATCCCAATCGCGGTCAACGAAGCCGATTACGTGCGGATGTGGATTCAGGCCGCCGCGGTCATGGGCGGCTACCAGGACGTCTCGGCCACGGCGGTGGCTGCCGCGCCGCAGCCCGCCCCGGCCCCGCCGATCATGAACGCCGCCGCGCCGGCGGCTGCCGCCGCACAGGCAGCGGAGCTACCTCCCGACCGGCAAAGCCAGTTTCTGCAATGGCTCAACGACATCGGGTATGTCGACCTCTACAACAAGTTGATCAAGCCGTTCGTCGATTGGCTGGCGAACATCCCCTTCCTGCAGGCGCTGTTCTCCGGATTTGACCCGTATCTGCTCACCCTCGGCAATCCGCTCACCTACCTCAGCCCGCTCAACATCGCCTTCGCCCTCGGCTACCCGATGGACTTTGCTACGTATGTCACCCTCCTGTCACAAACGTTCGCATTCATCGGTGCCGACCTTGCCGCCGCGTTCGCGTCGGGCAATCCCATGACCATTGGCCTCACCATCTTGTTCACCAGCGTGGAAGCCATTGGCACGATCATCACCGATACGATCGCGCTGCTGAAGACCCTGCTGGAGCAGACCGCTGTGCTTCTCGCGGCGCTGGCGCCGATGTTGGCCGCTCCGCTGGTGCCGTTGGCGGCCGGCGCGGTGCTGGCGCCGCTTGGTGCCAAGGGTTTGGCGGCGCTGGTCGCCGTGCCGCCACCGGCGCTACCGGTCGCCGCGCCCGCCGCTCCGCCGGTCGCGCTAACCCCCAACGTCCCGCCCACTCCCCCGGCGCCAGCACCCGTGGACGCGAGCACCCTTACCCTCACGCAGGCCCCGCCGCCCCCGCCGTCGACCGCACCACCGCCGGTAAGCGGTGCTGGTCTGGGAGTGGGGATGGAGAATTTCGGCTACATGGTGGGTGGCCTGGGCGCGGATGCCAAGAGCGCCGCACGTGCCAGCGCCCGCAAGAAGGCCCCGCGGCCCGATGGTGCCGAGGTGCCGGTCGTCGCGCCGGCCCCATCGGAGCCGGCTCGCTCGCAGCGTCGCCGGCGCACGAAGGTCGGCCAGCTCGGCCGCGGCTTTGAGTACATGGATTTGGAATCGGAGACGGCTCCCGACTCGATGACGGGCAGCGAGCGGATCACCACCGCGTCCGGCTTGGCAGGTAGTGCGGGGACTTTCGGGTTCTCCGGTGTCGCCGGCAAATCCGGCGACCGCACCGCAGCCGGGTTGATCAAGGTGGCCGGTGACGGGTACGACGACGGCCCGCGAACACCTGCGATGCCGAGCACCTGGGATGGCGACCCGGCGCCCTCGCCGGACTAGCCCGCAGACCTGGGTCGATGACCGCCTACGCCTTGTGGTTCCGGTCGATCCACTGGGTGAGCGCATCCTCGAGCGCGGCCCCGACGCTCACCCCGGCAGCGGCGGCTGCCTGCTCGAAACGTTCGACCACTTCCGTCGGCGCCGAGGCATTCAGCGGTGAGCGTTCGGGTTTTGACTTCGGCGGCTGGGCTACCGGCACATGCCGAGCGGTGGTGGCCTCCATGGTCTCGCGCAGTGCGGGAATCTCATCAAGCAGGCGGGCGAGATCGTCGCGGCCGATTCGCAATACCTCGGCCGGGCCGGTTGTCGTTACTGTCGCAGACCGCAGTTTCCCACGGCGAAGTGCAGATTCACCGATCACTTCGCCGGGCCTTAGTACGGCGATGCGGTCCCGGCCGACGTAGACGCCGGCCTCCCCTCTGAGCAGGATGTAGCAGGCATCTGATGGAGTCTGTTCGCGGATCAATGGCCACGGCACGGACTGCGAAATGCGCTGTGCCGCCTCCACGACACGCTCCAGCTCAGCATCGGAGAAGGCGTCGAAAGCGGAGAATTCGCGTAGCCGACGGGCATCTTCGGCGTTGCTCTCGATGTCGACATCCATGCTGCGCCCCTGACCTGCGATGTGTCCTTGACATCGTGGAGCCTACGCGGGTTTTGCCCCGAGACGAGGACGAATTTTTGCAGGTGGCATGCCGACGATCCCGGCCCGCTCCGGTGCGCGACGGATCCGTTCGTTGTTGGACCGCCTACACCGCGGTTGGGGACTGCGACTGCCCGCCAAGCCCGTGACCGTTGACAGCGGGACCAGCGGGGGGTGGTCCGTCGGGTCCGCCGGGGCCGCCGGGTCCGCCCGGTCCGGCTGGATCGGGGGGTCCGCCCGGTCCGCCGGGACCGCCGGGCCCAAGCTCGCCCACGCCGGGTCCGCCCGGTCCGCCCGGTCCACCCGGTCCGCCTGGCCAACCTGGGCCGGGGTCGCGCGGGTTGGGTCCTTGGGGACCGAACTCCGCAAGACCGGACAGTTCAATTATTGGGCTGTCTTGGGCGATGGCTGCCCCGGCTTGGGTAGCGGTGGCCATACCCGAACCGACTACCCCGAAGCCGGCGATTACTAGGGCAGTCGTTGCGGTGAAGTGCGCGAATCCTGTCATATGTGTGTTGATACACAGGCGATCTGAAACCAACCTGAAGACTGCAACCGTCGTCGGTGCTGCGCCCGGCGGACGAGGCCGAGTAGCGCCGGTCAGCTCTCAACCGTCCTGCCGGCGGGCGCCCATCGGCGAGATAGCCATGGCGGGTCCGCCATGGGCGAGAGTGCTGGATTAGCGTGCGCGCAGCGTGATGTCGGAGATCGCGGTACGGCTCTCCCCCTTGGTTGTGCCCAGCTTGCTGATCCACACCAGCACATTGGCCGTTTTCGTCGTGCTGTCCACCCGGATGCGGTTGTGCCCCGGATGAAGTGCCACGTTGGGCGTCAGCGCAGTGGTGTCGGACAGGCTGGCCGGAGTCGCGCTGCCGGCCGCACGGATCTGCACTTCGGTCCCGGTGCTGGGCACGTCGATGGTCACCTCGCTCAGCGCGGTCGGCTTGGCAAGCCGCAGTATCAGACCCACCCCCTGCTTGAAGGCGGGGAACGGGGTCGCATCGACATAGGTGTCGGTTGGCCACGCCGAGTTCGGGTCGCCGTCGATGGCGAGGCCGGCCTGCCCGGGATGATCGGGTGTACCACCCGGAGAGAACACGGTGGCCTGCTGCGCTTTCACCACCGGACCCGGTTCGCTGGTCGACCACAACCCGAACCCGTGGGTCAAGACAGCGGCCACCGCAATCGCCGCGATCGCCAGCAGCGCCGCGACGATTGCGAAGGCCCGGCCTTTGCGTGACTTCGAACCGGGGGGTCTGGCCGGTGCGCTGGCCTCGCCCTCTTTCAGGCCCCCCTCGACCTTCAATGCCGACGATCGCCGTCGGCCCCGATTTGCGGCGGTGTAGTTGACGACCGCATCGGCGAACAGGGTGCTGCCATCCCAGATTCCGCTGACCCCGACCGCGTCGCCGTTGGCGAGTTGCCCGGTGATTGACGTGCCGCGCAATTCGACCGGAATGACGGTGTGTGGTTCGCCGGTCGACTCGTAGCGCTGCACGCAGAACAACCAGACTTCTTCATCCTGCTCGGGTCCGGCCGGTCGCTTCTGGACCGAGACGGCGGTGCCGTCCACCGTCATGCGCTCCAGCCGCTTGGTGTGACGCGCCTTGCCGGCAACGGGCTGGTCGGCAGCACCGAGTGAAGCGGTGGACACGCCTGCCTCTGACGGGTATGGCTGAGCATGCGCCGACGGGGCCGTGCCGGACGGACGTGCGGGTTCTAACGCTTCGGCCGACATCTCCGCGTTGACGTCGAACGGCTCGGTGGATGTGGCGCCGCGGCGGGCCTGGTGCTCGGCGATGCTGCCGGGCCCCGCGGCAAGAGCCTTGGCGAAATCGATGCACCGGGGATACCGATCATCGGGATCCTTGGCCAGCGCCTTGGCGAACGCGGCATCAAGGTGCGCGAGTTTGGGGTGGCGCTTGGAGATCCGGGGCGGAGGCATGTTGAGGTGTTGGCCGACCACCACGGCGCGATTCGAGTGATCGAAGGGTGGCACACCGGCCAGCAGGTGGAAGGCCGTCGCCGCCAGCGCGTATTGGTCGGCGCGACCGTCAAGCGGCTTACCGGTGAGCTGTTCGGGTGCTGCGTAGGCCACGGTGCCGATGGCCATTTGGGCCTCGGTCAGACGGTGCTTGTCATCGATTTCGCGGGCGATACCGAAATCGGTCAGCAGTACCCGGCGCCGGGCGCTCTCGGATGGCTCTGTGACCAGGATATTCGCCGGTTTGACGTCTCGGTGCAGCAGGCGACGCTCATGCGCAAAGTCCAGCGCTTCGGCCACCGCGGTCACGATCTCGATGACGTCTTCCAGCGGCATTCCGGACCGGTAGCGCTGTTCCACCAGGTGGCGGGCGTCAGTACCGTCCACGTAGTCCATCGAGATCCACAGCCGGCCGTCGAACTCGCCGCGGTCATGCACGCCGACGATGTGCGGATGCCACAGTGTGGCCGCGAGCTCGGCTTCACGGGTGAATCTGGCGCGGAACTCGTCGTCGTCGGTGGCGTCGAGGGACAGGATCTTGAGGGCGTCCAGACGGGGCAGACGGGGATGCTGGGCGAGGTAGACCTCACCCATGCCGCCGGTGCCGAGCAGCCGCTGAATGACGTATCCGGCGAAAATGTCACCTTCGTTCAGCGGCATATTCGAAAGCCTAGCCGGGTGGCCGCCGCGGCCCGTGGCCTGTCATTGGCCCGCGGGCAGGTCCGGTGCGGCATCGACGGACGGCCCAATCTCGACCGCCGGGGTGGGGTTCTCCGTGCGGCGGGCCCCGCGCGGAGCGCTCAGACGTCGATCACCTGGGTATCGGGGTGAAAGTACTTCCAGGAAAACCAGTACTCGTCGGAGACCGCGATGGGCGTGAGGTTCGCATTGAGCCGACCGCGAACACGGTGTCCGGTGAGGTCCCAGGTTGTTGCGCTGGTCTTGTCGTGCAGCAGCAGGTCCGCACCGAGGCTCAGAGCGACGTCGTGTCCATCGACGCGGGCCCGGAAACCGTTGACGGCACCGTGCACCGCGACTAGGTAGCAGCCCGTCTCCGGGTCCTTCACCACGCCATGCTCGAGCAGCTTGTCCTTGACATAGACCGGGCTCGGGCGGCCTGCGGACTCCAGAACGCCGACGACCCGGGTGCGGGCTGGCATCGACTGATCGCGGTCCTCGCGCCGCAATCCCGGTGTGGCCTGGCTGGCGAGGATCCGCCGCCACACTCCGTGGATGGGCAGCTCGAACGGCCGCAGATCCTTCTCGGTGACGTCGACAACCTGTGGGAGCGGCTCGAGCTGTTTCACATCGGCCCAGGAAAGGATCTGAAACGAAATCATGTTCAGCGTGTGCGGATGCAGCGGGCCGACGATCGAGCTGAAGGTGCCCTGTTGGAAGAACGTCTTGGTGCGCCGGTCCGCGACGATCATGTTGGCGTTCTTGAAGGAGCCGACGAACAGCGGTCCGATGTCGGTGACGTCGAACGGAATGATGCTGCGACACATGGCGCAGTACGTCAGCGAAACGGTGGCCTCGCCGAAGCGGTCGTTGACGATGTGGTGGTGGATCACATAGTCGAGCGGGTAAGCCTTGCTGACTCCCTGGTACTCGATCAGGGCCAGTTGCATGTCGTCGTGCAGGGGCAGCCGCAGCGCATCCGGTGCCATCGGCGGGAAGTCCACCGCGGGGAACACCACTTCCTGGTGCAGGCGGTAGGTGAACACCGTTGCCAGCGCCAATAGCAGCAGAGGCCACAGCGCGGCGAGTGGAAACGTCCCCTGCCGAAGGGCCGCCCACCCGACGACGAGAACGCCCACGGCGAACAAAGTCCACACCGCAGGCTTACGCACCCGGTAGTGGTAGTAGACCCAGGGGGCGGGAAAAGCCGGGATGAGCGTCAGATAGAACGCGCCGGTGCTGACGACGAGTGCGACCAGGGCCAGAACGTAGAGCAGCGCGAGCATCATGCATCCCTTTCGTCGAGCAGGACTTCACCGAATCGGTCCAGCAGGCCCATCGCGGCGCGCAGAGTGTCCCGTTCGGCCGGCGTGAACTCCCCCATCGCCGCGGCTAACCGCCCAAAATGGTCGGGCGCGATTTCTGCGACGAGCCGGCGCCCCCGCTCGGTCAGTTCCACCAGCTGATTGCGCCGGCTTGTCGGATCGGCGCTCCTGCGCACCAGTCCGGCGCTTTCCAATCCGTTCACGATCCCGGTCACGGTGGGTCGTCGTACGGCGATGCGTTCGGCGATCGCCGAGGGCGTATGGCGGCCCTCTGGCGCCGCGCCCAATGTGATGAGCACCGCGAACCGGCCGGACGACAGGCCGTACCGCTGCAGGTGGCTGTCGACGGTCCGCACCAGCCGAACCGAACCGGCAAACAACGAGGTGCCCAGTTCCGCGTCGTCGACGGCGAGTCCGGGTGCGGACGCGGCGACCCATTTCAGCGTCTCTTGCCTGGTGGTCTCGATCGGCTGCGGCAGCTGAGGAACCTTGCGCGTCCCGGACATAGTTAGGAGCCTAATCATTATTGGGCGCGGCGTCGAGACCGCACCCAATCGCTCCGGCATGCTCGGCTACCGGGGCTTGGTTGTGCTGGAATCGGGGTTATGACGCAGGCAGAGCCTTTGACCATGCCGCTGGAAGACGCGATGCGCACACAACGGTCGATTCGACGGCTCAAGAGTGACCCAGTAGACGACTCGCTGGTACTGCATCTGCTGGAGCTGGCCATGAAGGCGCCGACCGGTTCCAACGCGCAGAACTGGGAGTTCATCGTCGTCAAGGACCGCGAGGTGGTCGCCAAACTGGGCCGCCTCAATCGCCGCGCCATGCAACTGTTCGGCCCGATCTACCGGCGTTCCATCGCGCGCCGAGGCGACGAGAAGATGCTGCGGCTGCAGAAGGCCGTGCAATGGCAGGCGGACCACTTCGAAGAAATCCCGGTTGTCGTGGTGGCATGCCTCAGGGGCGTCATCGCGCCCTGGCCGCGGATATCGACCAGCAGCGCCTACGGTTCCATCTATCCCGCCGTGCAGAACCTCTTGCTGGCCGCGCGTGCGGCGGGACTGGGCGCGGGGCTGATCACCGTGCCGCTGTGGAGCACGGTGCTGGCGCGGCGTGCGTTGGGCCTTCCGTGGAACGTGACGCCATGCGCGGTGGTGCCGCTTGGATGGCCGATCGGTAAGTACGGGCCCACCACACGCCGGCCCGTCGCAGAGATCGTTTCGCTGGACAGATACGGGAATCGAGCGTTCCGGTAGGAACCGGTCGCCGGACCCGAATTGCGACCATCCGCCGGGCATCGGATCCGTGAACCCGCGGCGCGGCAACCCTGTGGCGCGCTACGCCCTTGGCCCTACGCTGGCGGACATGGCTATCGAATCCACCATGCTTGCCCTGGGCACCCCCGCACCGCACTTCTCACTGCCCAACCCGGCCACCGGAGCCACGGTCAGTCTCGAGGAGCTGACCGGTCCTGCGCTTGTCGTCACCTTCATCTGCAACCACTGCCCCTATGTCCAGCACGTCGCCGCCGGGCTCGCGCAGCTCGGTCGTGATCTGGCGGATCAGGGTGTGCCGATGGTCGGCATCTCCAGCAACGACGCGGTCACCTACCCCCAGGACGGGCCGGACCAGATGGCCGCCGAGGCTCGCCGGCACGGGTGGACGTTTCCCTACCTCTACGACGAAAGCCAGGACGTCGCCCGCGCCTTCTCCGCGGCATGCACACCCGACACCTTCGTGTTCGATGGCGAGCGCCGACTCGTCTACCGTGGCCAACTCGATGACTCACGCCCACGCAACGACCTGCCGGTGACGGCCGCCGACATCCGGGCCGCCGTCGATGCGGTCTTGGCGGGGCGTGCGGTGCAGCCCGATCAGCGGCCGTCGATCGGCTGCGGCATCAAGTGGCGCTGAGCACGGCGCCATTTGCCGGTTCGCCCCGGCGCTCGCCGCTCAAGCCAGGCCGAGAAGCTGCAGGTCGCTGGCGTACTTGGCGATGATCGCCGGGCCGACATGGGGAATGTCGTTGTCGCGGCCGATTTTCGCCTGCCGTACCGCACCGCGAAACCGTGGTGCGGGCGCGATGCCGCCCCGGATCGGCTCGGCGGGTTCTCGATAGTTCTGCAGCAGCGGAAGCAGTGAATGACGACGCTTGCGATCCGGCAGCGCGTGCAGCGCCGTCTCGAATCGACTCAGCCACTCGTCATAGTCCGGAATGCGCCGGATGGGGCAACCGGCATCGACTAGCCAGTCGACGTACTCGTCCAACCCAACGCCGTCGTGGTGCGGATTCGCCACATGGTGGACCTGGAACCCGTCGTGGCGCCGCGCCCCCAGGGTGGTCACCGCCTCGGCGATGAATTCGACGGGCAATCCGTCGAAGTGGGCGGGCTGGCGTTTGCCGTCGGGGCCCAGCCGGTAGAACGAGGCGGGCGCGATCCCGGTGGCCGCCACACTGAGCATCAGCCGGGTGAAGGTATCGGCGAGGTTGAGCTGGCCGGCGTAGCTGGTGTCCGCCAGGATCATGTCGCAGCGAAAGACCGTGACCGGCAGTCCGCACAGATCGTGAGCCTCACGTAACAGCACCTCGCTGGCCCACTTGCTGGTGGTGTAGCCGTTGGCATAGCTGTCATCGATGGTTCGGGTGCGGCTGATCTCCCGGATGTCGGCGTCTTCGGTGAATGCGGACGGTTCGATCTGGTTGGCCACGCTGACGGTCGAGACGTAGGCATAGGGCTTGCGTTTGGTGGTGAGTGCGAGGCGGAGCAACTCGGCGGTGCCCGCCACGTTGGGAGCGAACAGCTGCCGGTACGACAGCACGTGGTTGACCAGCGTGGCGGGGTCGACGATCAGGTCGACCGTGTCGGCCAGTCGCTGCCAGGTTCGGCCGTCCAGACCGAGACCTGGTTCGCTCTTATCGCCGGCGATGACCTCCAGGCGGTCGACAGCGAGCTGCCGAAAGTGCCCGAGCAGCCGCGGATCGCCGCTATCGAAGGCCGTATCCAGCCGAACCCGGGCTTGTTCGTCGGACGCGGCGCGCACCAGACAGATCAGCTTGCCGCCGACGGCCCGCAACCGGCGCAGCCATTCCAGCACCAGGTAGCGTCCCAGGAATCCGGTTGCGCCGGTGAGTAGCACCGTCCGTGCCCGGGCCTCGGCAGCGGGCAGGCTCGTGGCAGCTGCGAGCGTCTTGGTGTCCAGGAACTTGGCCAGTTTCAGGTCGCCGGCGTGCACCGAGGTCGCCCGCGGCGCGTGCACCGACGCGAAGCTGGGCCCCGACCATCCGGCACCGCGCCGGCTCTCGACGTGGCTGGCCAGCGCTCGCAAATCGGTTGCCGGGCCGAGGATCACACCGACCGGAACATCGAAACCGTAGATGTCGTGTAGCAGGTTGGAGAACGTCACCGCCGATACCGAATCCCCGCCCAGATCTTTGAAGTGGGCCTCGGGCCGCGGCTCGGTGGTTGCCGTGCCCAACAGTGCCCCGGCGGCACGCCTGATGGTCTCGAGCGCCGGCAGCCGCCCACCGGTTTGGCGCAATCGGTGCAGCCGGCAGGTCTGGCTGTCGGCCAGCTCGGTGTACAGCAGCTCCAGACGTGCGCCATAGCGCTGCGTGAGGTGCGGCCGGGCCAGCTTGTGGATTGCGGTGAGCAGGCCGTTCTGCGGCGTGAAGGGGGTTGTCTCGACAATGAAGTCGCGTGGGATCTCGTAGGGTTCCAGACCGGCCGACATGGCAACGCGGTGCAGCGATGTATGGAGCTCGGCCTTGAGTTCGGCGCGACCGTGGCGCGACTGTGCGTCCTCGGTGGGCACGACTACCGCCAGTGGGTAGGCGCGAGCACCGTTGGCATAGACGAAGATCTGCCGGACCAACGGGCTATTGGCAAATATTGCTTCTAGTCGCGAGACCGCGACGAACTCCCCCTGCGACAGCTTCAGCACGTTGTTGCGCCGGTCGAGGTAGGCGAGCCGATCGGGGCCGACTTGGGCCATGATGTCGCCGGTCCGGTAGAAGCCGTCCGGGTCGAAGACCTGGGCGCCGTCTTCGGGGTCCCGGTAGTAGCCGGAAAACAGTGTCCGCGTTTTGACCAGCAGTTCGCCCCGCGGATATGGCCGGTCGGTAAGGAAATAGCCCAGTTCCGCAACGTCGACCAGCTTGTAGTCGATCACCTGGGGACGCTGAACCTCGTTGTTGATGATGACCGTTCCGGCTTCCGTGGAGCCATAGCCCTCCATGACGTCCAGATCGAGCAGGGATTCGACGGATGCTTTCATCTGCTCGGAGATTGGCGCGGAGCCCATCATCGCCAGCGCATACCGTCCGCCGAGCAGCACCTGGCGTAGGTCGGCCGCCACGCGAGCCTTCAGCGCGCCCGGGTCGGCGCCCTCGGCTGTGCCGTCCCGGAGCCGACGGTCGACTTCGCGCCCAAACCTCTCCAACAGCATGTCCCAAATGCGCGGTGGAAAGCCCAATTGGGTGGGCCGGACCAACGCGAGATCATCGAAGAGCGTCGAGAGGTCGCTGCGGGCCGTGAAATACGCGGTGCCGCCGTTGGACAGCGTTCCGTAGAGCACCTGGCGGCCGTTCGCGTGGCTCATCGGCATGAAGTTGAGGGTGATCGAAGGAGCGGTTCGTTGTTCGGTCGGTTCGACCTCGGCTTTCGAGGTGCGCCAGAAGTCCGCCACCCGCTTCCGGGTGTATACGACGCCCTTGGGTGCCCCGGTGCTTCCGGAGGTATAGATCAAAAGCGCCGGTGCATCAGCGGACTGGGTGCCGCAATAGGCCTCGGCCGGCCGCACCGTTCGACCGCGCGCGATGATGGCGGTGAGCGTTTCGACGGTCACCGGGATGGCGGCCAGGCGCGCGCGAGCGGCTTCGAGGGCTTCGCGGTGTGCGTCGAGTTCGGGGCGGTAGTCGAACACCACCACCCGGTGTGGTGCGCGGTGCGACAGCACCAAAGAGATTGCATCGGGCAGGTTTTCGGTGCTCGAGGCGATCAGGCTGGGCTGGGTCTCGGAGACGATATGGCACAGCTGGGCGCGGGCCGCATTCGTCGGCAACGGAACCGATACCGCGCCGAGCAACGTCAGCGCCAAGTCGATGGTGGCGTAGTCGATGCTCGCGAATCCCAGCACACAGACCCGCTGACCGCGATCCGCAAGTGCCTCGGCGGCGAATGCGTTGGTCAATGCATTGGTGCGGTTCCACAACTCCCGGTAGGTGATGGTCTCGAACTCCGCCAACAGCTGCGCCGAGCTACGCCCGGTATTCGGATCGGTAACAACGCGCGTCGCCCGCTGCCCAAGTGCCGGACGTTGCGCGTATCCGTCCATCACCGTCTGGATGATCTGTCGTAATCCCAACCTGGACTTGCTGATTGCGATACCGACCGTCGTACTGGGCCGGGCGGCGGCGAATTGCGCATCGGTGGAGTAAAGCTGCTCGATGCGATGGGCGATCCGCTGTGCACGGGTATCCACACAGGTAATTGACAACAAATTTCACCTCCCGTGGAGGTTGACCCGGATAAGTAGCAGGCCCATACTACTACCCTGGGGGGGTATGGTATACACCGAAGGGAGATTGATGATGAGGATGAAAGTTCGGCCAACCCGATCGCCTTGGCTCCGGCCCGTAGATGACGCGGAGGCGAAGCTGACGCCGGCTGAGCTGGCCGTGCTGAAGTTGCTGCGCACCTAAGTTTCAAAGCGCGTACCGCGCCTTTCCGGGCCGAGTTTCAGGGGCTCGCACACCTGGGCCCGGAAAGGCGCCTCCCTTCGGAGGTCGGAGATCTCCTGTGAACACGATGCATTGGGGCAAGACAAGTGTTGACCATCGCGGCTAGCGCGGCCAACGGCCGACACCAGCACGGTGAGCGACAGCTACCGCTTACCGAGTCCGAGGCCCACGGGATGGGTTTGCTCGAAGAGCTAGGCCTGACGGCGCAGTTCCGCTACTACGGGGGTGATCCCACCGCGTGGCACTGCGAGTTGTTCGACACCAATAGCCAAGCCCGGCAGGGCATCGGGTTCGGCAAGGGCCAAGTCGCCGAAGCGCGCGTCGGTGCCCTCTACGAGGCGCTCGAGCACTACCTGATCCATCGAGAGAGCTTGACCCCGTTCAATATCGAGTTACTGCCCTGCGGGCAAATCGCACACTCGGCGCTATCCGGCGAAGCGTACGCGGCCATCCTCGCCGACCAGCCCGACAACCACATCGCCTGCCGGCGATATCAAACCATCGACGGCAGCGACACTTTGGCCATACCGCAGTTCCTGTCCAATCCGTGGTGGGCGGAGGCGGCCACCGCCGAACGGCGTGCCGAGGTCGGCGACACCGCGGACTACACAGCGGTGGCGCGCTATTCGTCCAACAACGGTTCGGCGATCGGCACGAGCCGCACCGAAGCCACCGTGCACGCGATAAACGAGGCCATCGAGCGCGACGCATTGTCGTTGTTTCTGGCCAAAACGTTTGTTGCCGAGGAACCCGATGCGCCGGTCGCGCTGGCAACCGAAACTCTGCCGAACGAGCTGCTGGAGCTGCTGTGCCGCGTTCAGAACCGAATCGGGCGCCAGGTCTGGCTCATCGACATCACCACCGACTTGGGAGTGCCCAGCACCATGGCGTACTCCCCCGGTTCCCGAGGCCAGTATTTGCTGGGTAGCGGAACCTCGCTGTCGCGGCACTATTCGGTCTTTCGGGCCCTAACCGAGCTGGTTCAAGTCCAGCTCGAACAAGAGCAGGCCGGAGCCGGCCAGGCCGCCAAACGTGTGCTGGCGATAAGTCAACTGGCCGACTATCCGGGGTTACAGGCCGCCATGGCGCTCGATCTCAGCAGGTTCGCCACCTCCATGTCCGCGACGGGATTTATCGACACCCTCGTGGCGTCCACGCCAGACCAGCACCTACAGCAGTTGCTGCAGATGTTGCACTCGCGCGGCTTCACTGCCTACTTCCGGCACCTACACGCCAGCTCCAACGGGGTCACCGCAGTCCACACCCATATACCCGGCCTGGAGCACTTCCACCTGATCACCGACGCGGCCGTGGTCCCCGGCGAACGGGGCCTGGCCGCCATCGGACTCCGCTGACAACGCATTGACGGCGCTGGCATCAGCACCGGCAGTTAGGGACCTGACGTGCGGAAGCTCCGGCCCCACCGGCACCCCCGCCGCCGATGTGTAAGCATTTGGGAATGATCGCACGCAGTTTTGCTCGCATCCTTGGTGCCGCGGTGGTGGCTTTGGGAGTGCTGAGCGCGCCCATCTACAGTCCGACCGCCACTGCCGACCCGTGCTCCGACGTCGCGGTAGTTTTCGCCCGGGGCACCCACCAGGAACCCGGTCTCGGCAACATCGGGCAGGCTTTCGTCGATTCGCTGACCTCGCAGGTCGGCGGGCGCTCGGTGGACGTGTACGCGGTCAACTACCCGGCCAACGACGACTACCACACCAGCGCGTCGCTCGGTTCCGACGATGCCAGCGCGCACATCCAGGGCACCGTCGCTAACTGCCCGAACACCAAGATCGTGCTCGGCGGGTACTCGCAGGGGGCGACGGTAATCGATCTGGCCAGCACCGCGATGCCGTCCACGGTGGCCGATCACGTCGCGGCGGTCGCCCTCTTCGGTGAGCCCTCGAGCGGATTCTCGAGCATGTTGTGGGGCGGTCAACCGCTGCCGACGATCAACCCGCTCTATGGCGCCAAGACGATCAACTTGTGTGCCGCCGATGACCCGATTTGCACCGGCGGCGGCAACATCATGGCGCACGTCTCCTACATTCAGGCCGGGATGACCGACCAAGCGGCCTCATTCGCGGCCGGCAAGCTCAACTGAACTTGCCGCCGCGGCACCCAACCGCGCTACACGGAGTGATCAAAGACTGTCGTCCCGGTACCGGCCGGGCTGTAGTCGATATACACCGGCTGCATCCAGAAGGGCAGGAACCCGGTGTTCATCAGGCCCGACGAAATCACCGTCGGCTGGTAGTCGCTCGTGTTGATAGTAGAGCCGGTCCGAGCCGCTGCTATCGGCATAGACCTGAATGTTGGTGTTGGCCGGCAGGGTGGAGCCGCCGACCACGGAGGATGGGATGGTTCCCATCACGCCACCGGAATCGATGATCGAGGGAACCGCGATCAGCTGACCGCTGTCCACCGAGACCCACAGGGTGGAAATCGGCGCTCCCGTGACCTCGACATTGGGCCCGATCAGCGGGTTGGGGCCGAACACGAGCTCGCCGCCCTGCATGTCGATGAGCAACCCTTGACCCAGGCCTCCGCCCAGAGCCTGAGTCGGGATGCTGGGGCCCGGGCCCACCGCGTTGGGGCCGACCCCGAGCACGCCGTCGACACCGGCGGACTGGAAGTATGCGTCGAACGGGGTGGTCAACGGATTGCTCCACAAGGCGTTGAGCCAAGTCGTCAAGGCGTACGGAGACGTCGGGATGGAGAACAGGACAACGTCGACACCGGTGGTCGAGGTGACGATTCCATTGCCGAAATCCACCGTGGTGGGGTACGTGGCGAATAGGTAGGTCAGTCCCCCGCTGTAGGCGCTCATGCTGATTCCGCTGGGTAGCCCCATACGCAGTAGCCCCAGTGGGCCGCCGACATCCTTGACTTGCATCACCAGTCCGGCGGATCCGGTGTCAATCAGAACCGGGGTGCTGTGTCCGCCGTTGACGTTGACGTTGACCACCGGTTCAGTGACGTTGACAACCTCCAGCGGCACGGTACGACCGTCACCGCCCGCACCGCTGACCCCGTAGTCACCCAGCAAGAAGCCGCCGGTGCCGCCCGCACCGCCCGTCCCGAGATCCCCGCTGATGCCGAGGCCGCCGGCGCCGCCGTTGCCGCCCCCGCCGAACAGGCCCGCCGAGCCGCCGAGTCCACCTGTCCCACCGGTGCCCAGGGCGTTGGCGCCACCCGTCCCGCCGATTCCACCGCTACCGAAGAGCCATCCGCCGTTGCCGCCGGCACCACCGGTTGCGCCGGCACCGCCGGTGCCCCCGGCGCCACCGTTGCCGATCAGCCCGGCCGAACCACCGGCCCCGCCGACTATCCCCGACCCAGTCTGGGAGTAGCCAATGCCGCCGTTGCCGAAGAGCAGCCCGCCGGCTTCCCCGTTGGGGCTGGTGGCGGTCCCATTCGCTCCGTTGCCGATCAGGGGACGCCCGAGCAACGCTTCGGTGGGCGCATTGATCGCCCCGAACACGTCGCGTCCCAGCGTGTCCAGTACCGACACGGACTGGGCCTCGGCGGCCGCGTATGACCCGGCCGATGAGTTCAGGGTCAGGGCAAACTGCTGTTGAAATGCGCTGAGCTGCGTGCTGATCGCCTGGTATTCCTGGCCGAATCCGGCAAACAACGTCGCGACCGCGGTCGATACCTCGTCGGCCGCTGCGGCGGCCAGGCCCGTGGTCGGAACGGCAGCTGCCGCATTCGCCGCGCTCAGCGCCGATTCGATGCTCTGCAATTCTGCAGCCGCTGATGTCAGCCACTCGGGCGCCACCACCAGAAGCGACACGCCGCTCCCCTCCGCATCAACCCTTGATGTTGTTGCGAGTAAGAGTATCCAGATACCCGCTTCCCCACCCCGGTTTTACGCACAGGTCATACCGCGATTCGCCTTCCCGCACCGGTCTGAGGTCGCGATCGACCGGCTTCGGCCACCCGCTTGTGCGAGGTGAAGCCGACCGATCGCGATTATTTCTGCGCTTGTTGGCCGCGACGCAGTAGTCTCTGCGCGCGAGGGCACCAGGCGGCGGAGACGAAGGGTCGGGATATGCGATTGGTGGTCGATCTCAATAAGTGCCAGGGCTACGCCCAGTGCGTCCCGCTGGCGCCCGAGGTATTCAAGCTGGTCGGCGAGGAAGCGCTGGCATATGACCCCAACCCCGACGACTCCCAGCGGCAGCGGGTTTTACGTGCGGCGGCGTCGTGTCCGGTGCAGGCGATCATCCTCGAGGTGGACCCGCCGGCAGATCGGGACACCAAATGAACCCGGGGTCGTTGGTCGGCCAACTCGTCGACACCTTCAAAGCCCAGGGACGCGTGGTCATCGTGGGCGCTTCGCTGGCTGGCCTACGCGCTGCGGAAGCATTGCGGGACAGGGGTTTTGCGGGGCATCTCACCATCATCGGAGACGAGCAGTACGAACCCTACGACCGGCCTCCGCTGTCTAAGCAGGTGCTCAAGGGTTGGGTGCCGGCACATCACACCAAGCTGCCCCGGCTGCGTCCGGTTGACGCGCAGTGGCGGTTGGGCGTGGCGGCGGTGGGTCTGGACCGGTCCACCCGCCAGGTGCTGTTGGCCAACGGTGAACGGGTGGAGTACGACCGGTTGCTGATCGCTACCGGAACCCGGGCGCGCCCCTGGTTCAACCCGCAGGAGGCTGCGCTCGAGGGGCTGTTCACGGTGCGCACTTGCGATGACGCCGAGAAGCTGGCCGCGGCATTGAAACGGCGGCCACGCCGGGTGCTCATCGTCGGCTCGGGTTTTGTCGGGTCGGAGATCGCTTCGGTGTGCCGGGATCTCGATCTCCCGGTGACGGTGGCCGAGCGTGGCAAGGCGCCACTGGTTGGTGCGCTTGGCGGTGTGATCGGCGATATCGCGGCAAAGATGCAGTTGGACGCCGGAGTCGACCTGCGGACCGGCGTGGCGGTAGAAGGCCTCGAGGGCGACGCGGAAGGACACGTCCGGGCGGCCCGCCTTTCCGATGGAACCGTGCTCGACGTGGACGTGGTGGTCGCCTCGCTGGGCTCGATCCGCAACGTCGAATGGCTCGAAGGCGCGCAACTGGCAAGCGGGTTCTGGGGGGTGGCCTGCGATGCGGGCTGCCGCGCATTCGACATCAACGGAGTGGTGACCGACAACATCTTCGTCGCCGGAGACGTAGCGCGGGCCCCGCATGTGCTCTACGAGTACGAATTCATGTCTCAAGAGCATTGGGACAACGCTGTTTTCGGTGCCGAGGTGGCAGCCAACAACATGATCAGCCTGGAAATGGGTCGGCGCCCGCACCTGCCGCTGCCCTCTTTCTGGTCGGGGCAGTTCGGCGTCAACATCAAGAGTGTCGGCGTGTGCTCATTCGGCGACGAGATCGTATTCACCCAGGGATCGATCGAACAACGTCGCTTCGCGGCCGCATACGGCTACCGTGGCCGCATCGTCGGCGCGGTCACGTTCGATCACGGCAAGTGGCTGCCCTACTACGCGAGCCTGATTGAGCAGTCTGCCCCCTTCCCGCCGCCCCCGCCGGGCTATGACTGCCCCGTCGGTTGCGAGCCGATGCCGGCCCGGTTCCCGGACCCACGCGAACCGACCGCAATGCCCGATGTGGTGCTGACCGGACACGATCCGACCTCGCGGGGTGCCGAATTCCGGCCCCGCCGAGGCTGACTTGCTGCGCAACTGGTGACATGAGGATGTGAGGAGATGGCGATGAATGCCGAAACCGCTTGGGCCGAGGCGATGAAGTTCGAGAACCGCCCCAACCCCTATCCCTATTTCGACGAGTTGCGCAAGACGCCGGTGGCCAAGGTTGCCGAGAAGACCTATGTTGTCACGGGCTACCGCGAACTGCTCGCCCTGGCTCATGACCCGCGGATCAGCTCCGACATCACCCGAAGCCCTTCGGGTTTCGGTGGTGAAGCCCCCCAGCCCGAACCGGGCAGCGAACACGTGCAGGCCTACGGACAAGATGCCAGCATCATCGTCTCCGACCCGCCCGATCATGACCGGGCCCGCCGGCAGGTGATGCGTCATTTCGCCCCGCCCCACTCCCCCGACCTGATTCCCAGCATGGAGCCGTTCGTGGTGCGGCTGGCCAACGACCTCCTGGACCAGGCCAGCGCGCGCGGTAGCACCCGTCTAGACGTCGTCGAGGACTTTGCGTACCCCATACCCGTCGCCGTGATCTGCAAAATCCTCGGCGTGCCGATCGAGGACGAGCCGAAATTCCACGCCTGGATCTTCGATTTCATGGCGGGCACCGACCTCGGCCCCGAGGGAGACACCGAGGAGGGACAGGTGCTGGCCGAGAAAGGCCGGGTCAGCACCGCGGCATTGACGGACTATTTGGGCGACCTGGTGCGCAGCTATGCAAAGACCCCCGGCGAGGGCTTGTTGTCCAAGCTCCTGCACGACGACGGACCCGATGGTCCGATGTCGGTGCCAGAGACTACCGCCAATGCCCTGCTGTTGCTGGTCGCCGGCCATGACTCGACGGTCAACACCATCACCAACTGTGTGATGACGCTGCTGCGAAACCCCGGCTCGTGGGATCTGGTGCGCCAACGCCCGGAGTTGATTCCGCGCACCATCGAAGAGGTGCAGCGACTGCAGTCGGCGGTGCAGTTCTTCCCCAGCCGCAGCGCCACCGATGAAATCGAGATCGGCGGAACGGTGATTCCCGCGGGTTCGGCGGTGCACCTGATTTACGCCGCGGCCAACCGGGATCCGCGGCGATTCGACAACCCGAATCGGTTCGACCCGCTGCGCGAGGACAACGAGCATTTCGGTTGGGGCAGCGGGATCCACACGTGCATGGGTGGCCCGCTAGCTCGGTTGGAGGTCAACCTCGCCTTGGAGATCTTCCTGCGGCGGGTGCAGTCCCCCAAGCTGGTGGTCGACCCGCCTCCGTATCGGCACAATCAGGTATTTCGCGGGCCCCGCCACTTGTGGGTGGATTTCGCAGCGATCACCGAATAAATTGCACGACTCAGTGAGCGGTTGCGCGCCTCGAGGGAGTCAAGGGCGTGTCAGAAAAAAGGATAGCTAGGTTATTTGTGTCTTACGGCCACAGTTGGCGGTGGCTGCAATTTGCTAATCCGAGCAATACGTTGATTCCGCGGCGCTAACCATGGATGTCACGTCCGCGAACGTAATGCCTTTTTCGCCCAAGGTCGTGTGAATGTCCTGGGCTATCGCGTCCGGCGTCTTGCCGCTCATGCGGTCAGCGCAGATCTGGTGACCCATGGAGACGATGTCGGAATCGTCTCCCGCTGGCCAGGTAAACCCCAGCTTGTGCATCTGGGCGAGGAACGCGTCATCGGTCGCGTCGGCCGTGGCGACAGCGGTGCCGAATACTAGCGCGGCACCAACCGCGACAGGGGCAGTGCAGGCGGCTAGCCAGTGACGTGCAGACATGTCATGCCCGTCCTTTCTTTCCGGGATAAAGATCCGATGCGGAGTCAGCGAGTGTGCGCAGTACGTGAAACAGATTAAGCCCGCCGGCTTAGCCGCGCTAGATCCAAAACTATTGCCCATTAATACTTATCCAAATTTCCAGAGTCAACCTGGGATATATTTCGCTACTGCATTGTTTTAATGCTGGTTCAGAACGCGGCGGGCGGTCGAAAACCGCATATTTCGGCGCGGGGAAATGCCGGCCATTTACCCGAACTTCCTGCGGTTCGTTCTCGGCCGCGGCGGCCCGCAATCATGCTGGGCCGCAAGAGGTTTCGGCGCGGCGATCAACACCGGGTTCGGATTGCCGGGATCAGTGCGGCAACAGGCGTTGCTTCTGCTCGGTGAACTCCTCCTCGGTGAGGATCCCCGAATCGCGCAGGGCCGCCAGCTCACGTAGCTCAGCGGCAATGCTGGTGATCGGCCCGGTTGGCGCACCGGTCTGCGGCGCTGTTTGATCACGGGTGGTAGCGCCGCCGGGCCGGTCTCGCCGTCCCAGGCCGCCGGTGCCGGCGATCGCCCGGCCCGCGACACTGGCCAATGCCATCTGTCCCAATAGGCCGCCGCTAGAGGCTTCGGCGGCGGCCGCGACGCTGGTGCCGGGCAATTCCAGGGCAAGCGTGCGTATTGCCGGCGCCGACACGGTCCAGGCTGACGGTACCGAGAGCCCACTGATGGAATTCGCCTCACCCAAACCCGCCGATATCGCCGACCCGCCCAGGTTGGTGATCGCCGCCGGGAATGGGGTTGGTGGCACCGAAGCCAGCCCTGGCCAGGTCTCGAGCCCAGCCCACCCACTGACGATGTCGTCGGTGTGTACACCGATCAGATAGCCGACGATGTCGTAAGGCAGGGCCGTGATCCCGACAAATGAGTCGACACCAAGTCCCGCTGCGCCAATTTCCGGGTCGATGAACAGCCCGCTGAGGTCAGACAACAGATCCAGCAGCTCCAGCGGCGTCAGCGTTGGGAGCGCCGCCGGTGCGGCCAGGCTGTTGAGCGTATTGGGGACGGCGGCCAACGCCTGCGGCGTGCGCGCCACGGTGGACTGCACGTTGCCCGCCGACGTCTCGGCGACTTGGGCGACCGCCGCCGCTTGCGTCGCTAGCCCACTGGGCGCGGTGTCCGACGGCGGTGAGTCGAAAGGCGTCAACTGCGTCGCGGACGCCGACGAGCCGGCGTAGCCATACATCGCCGCGGAATCCTGGGCCCACATTTCGGCGTACTGCGCCTCGGTACTGGCGATTGCCGGGGTGTTCTGACCGAAGAGGTTGGTTGCCACCAACATCATCAGCAGAGCGCGGTTGGCCGCCACCTCTGGCGGTGGCACCGTCTCCGCGAACGCTGCCTCATAGGCGGCCACTGCCGCCGCGGCCTGACTGGCCGCCTGTTCGGCTTGGGTGGCAGTGATTCTGGTCCACGCCACGTACGAGGCGGCGGCAGCAGCCATCGACACCGATGACGGACCGACCCAAGGGCCGGTAGTCAACCCCGCGACCACCAACTGATACGAGCTTGCCGTCGAATGCAATTCGGCCGCCAACCCGTCCCACGCCGCCGCGGCGGCCAGCATCGGCCCGGACCCGGGACCGGCATACATCCGGGCAGAGTTGATCTCTGGCGGTAGTAGTGCGAAATCCATCTCGTGTCACTCCGATCGGTCTAGCGAACGCCAGCGTGTTGGCGGCGTCGGTGACGGCATCCTAGGTTGCTCGGCCACTACCAAGTCGGCTAACGGCCGCCCTCCCAGGAACATGACACGTCCTTGAAACACGACAGGTCCGTCAACCCCGGGGTCCGGTGCGCATTCCGAATGGCCTGGATCCGCGGTGCTTTGTCATCGCGGTATAGACCGGGTAGACAAGGGTGATGCGGCTGGACCACATCGTTTTGTGGACGACAGATCCCCGTGCCGCCGTGGATTTCTACACCCAAGTGGTGGGGCTTGCGCCGGTACGGGTCAGCGAGTTCGAGGCTGGAGACGCACCGTTTCCGAGTGTGCGGGTTTCTGCCGACTCCATCATCGACCTGCTGCCGCGGGATAGCGTTGCCGACACCGAAACCCTCACCGGAGGCCCGGGCAGCGCCGGCCATCGGGTCAACCACGTCTGCCTGGCTATGACGAAAGCCGAATACGACGCGCTCGATCAGCGCTTGCAGGCGGCCGGTGTGGACACCAGTGCGCGGCTCAACCGCAGCTATGGCGCCCGGGGATGGGCGCCGCAGGGATATTACTTCGCAGACCCGGACGGCAATGTGGTCGAAGCCCGGTACTACGAGTGACCAATCGGGCCTCGCGCGCAGCGTGCCGGACTGCCGTCGGAGGCGAAAACGCGGGCACTGAAAGTCTTTTCAGCGCCAGCCGTATTCGTTGCCAGGTCGTCGGCACCTGGGTGAGGCGGGTGTCGCCCGACTGACAAACTTCGACAGTCGTGGTTGATTGGGAGTGTGCGTTGCACCGATGTTGGGGTTGTCGGGGCCGGGATCGTCGGTCTGGCTACCGCCTACGCCCTGTCCCTAGGCGGCATCTCGGTGACCGTCTACGAGCGTGGGGTGCCCGGTCACGGGCAATCAGGCGGTGAGTCGCGCATCTTTCGGCATGCCCACGACGATGCCCGCATGGTTGCCCTCGCCAAAAGGAGCCGGCTGATCTGGGACGAATGGGGGCGGCGCCTGGGTGTGGAACTGCTCTGCAGTGATGGAGTAGTGGCTATTGGCCCGGTGGCCGAGCGTCGGTTGGGTGTGCTCGAGGCCGTCGGCGACTGCCCTGCGCGGCGGATCGGCACCGACGAACTGCACCGTCGGCTACCGATCTACGCGGACTTCGACGGCGTCGCGGTGCTCGACGAGCGCGGTGGGGCGATTCGCACCACGCGGGCGATATCGGCGCTCACGGCCGCGCTGGCTGACCGGTTGGTCACCGACGAGGTCCTGCTGGTCCGCACCACCTCCGCCGGCACGGTCGAAGTTCGCACCGGCGGCGCGGTTGCCGAGCATGGCCGCCTGGTCGTGTGCGCCGGGCGCGGGACCGCTGCGCTGGCTCGCGGTGTCGGTCTAGCGCTACCCGTGCGCGAGGGCGCCCACGTGCGTCTCACCTATCGCGTTCGCGGCGAACCGCCACCTCGGCTGGCCTGCCTGCAGGACGGCGCCACCAGTTTCGGTGAGACCGGCATCTATGCGGCCGCGGAGGCAGGCAACCGGCGTTACGCCGTCGGACTCAACGAATACGTTGACGCCCCCGGCGGTGGCCTGCTGGCGCCCGCCGCGCTTGCCCGGCTAGGCGAGCGGGCCAATGCCTACGTTGAGCGCGCTTTGCCGGGGCTTGATCCCGCTCCCGTCGACATCCGGCATTGCTGGGTCACCGAGCTACCGTGGGGTTCCGACGGCGTGGGGGTCTGGCAGCGCGACGGGATCTTCTTCATCGCCGGGCACAACCTTTTCAAGCACGCACCGGCGCTGGGCAGCGAGCTGGCCGCGGCCGCCGGTGATGACCACCTGTTCGACGACTTGCGGCCCGAGGCACAGCTGGGTTCGCGAAGCCCGCAGTAGCGGCCGGCGGGCATGAGCCAGCGTCTGCACGCGTTGCGTCGATTAGTTCATCGAACTATAGTCTGGACAAATGTCCAGTTTGCTGTCGCGGTGTCCGAGGCTTCGGTGACCGCCCTGGGCTTGGCGCGCTTCCCTGGCCGCTCACCAGTGGAGAAGAGTTAAGTATGCGAATTGCCCTGTTGTCCTATCGCAGTAAGACTCATTGTGGCGGACAGGGTGTCTATGTGCGTCATCTCAGCCGCGGGTTGGTGGACCTCGGCCATGACGTCGAAGTTTTTTCCGGGCAGCCCTATCCGGAGCTGCTTGATCCGCGGGTGCGGCTGACCGAAGTGCCAAGTCTTGATCTCTACCGCGAGCCGGATCCGTTTCGGGTCCCGCATCCGAGCGAGATCCGCGATTCAATAGACCTGCTGGAACTCTTCACCATGTGGACAGCGGGCTTTCCCGAGCCGCGAACCTTCTCGCTGCGCGTCGCCCGACTGCTGGCCGATCGCATTGGCGACTTCGACCTCGTGCACGACAATCAGAGCCTGGGAACCGGCCTGCTCCGCATCGCCGCCATGGGGCTACCGGTGGTGGCCACCGTCCATCACCCCATCACGCGGGACAGAGTGCTTGATCTCGCGGCCGCGCGATGGTGGCGAAAACCCTTGGTGCACCGCTGGTATGGATTCTCTGCCATGCAGAAGCAGGTGGCGCGCCAGCTGCCGCACCTGCTGACCGTCTCCTCGTCATCGGCCGCGGACATCGTCACTGATTTCGGGGTTTCGCCCGATCAGCTAAATGTGGTGCCACTCGGCGTCAACACCGAATTGTTCGAGCCCGGAGTCGGCCCACGGAAACCGGGCCGCGTCATGGCGATCGCCAGTGCCGATACGCCCCTCAAAGGGGTCAGCACACTGCTTCACGCGGTCGCCAAGCTGCGGGTGAACCGCGAGATTGAGTTACGGCTGGTGGCGAAGGTGGAACCCAATGGCCCCACCGAAAAACTCATCGCCGAACTGGGGGTCTCCGACATCGTTCACATCAGCAACGGGCTCTCGGATGCGCAGCTAGCGGCCTTGTTCGCTTCGGCTGAGGTCGCCTGCATTCCTTCTCTCTACGAGGGATTTTCGCTTCCCGCGGTAGAAGCGATGGCGAGCGGAACTCCGATAGTCGCCAGCCGGGTAGGAGCATTGCCCGAAGTGTTGGGCACTGACGGTGCCTGCGCGCAGCTGGTGCCGGCCGCCGATGTCGGCGCGCTGACCCACGCGCTGGGCGAGCTTCTCGATTCTCCGGACAAGCGTCGCAGCCTCGGCGAAGCCGGGCGGCAGCGGGCCCTCGGTGTGTTCAGCTGGGAAGCGGTGGCCGCGCAAACCGTGCGAGTCTATGCCGCTGCGATCGAGCGAACAACGACCGCACCTGAAAGCAATGCTCAATGCTGACAGTTGATTTCGACCGCCTAGATATCGGTCCTGGCGCCACGGTCATCGACGTGGGCTGCGGTGCTGGCCGGCACGCGTTCGAAGCGTACCGACGCGGTGCCGATGTCGTCGCCTTCGACCGGGATGCGGCAGAACTGCGTGCGGTGGACACCATGTTGGCTGCAATGGCTCAGACGGGTGAGGCGCCGGCCGCGGCATCGGCGAAAGTGGTTCTCGGTGACGCGCTTGCGTTGCCGTATCCGGACGAAACATTCGACTGCGTCATCGCGTCCGAGATTCTGGAGCATGTGCCACAAGACGACGCAGCAATCGCTGAACTGGTCAGGGTACTCAAAGTCGGCGGCACCCTTGCGGTTAGCGTGCCGCGATGGCTTCCCGAGCGAGTGTGCTGGCTGCTCTCGGACGAGTACCACAGCAACGAAGGTGGCCACGTGCGGGTCTACCGGGCCAGCGAGTTGCGCGAAAAGATCACTCGCCACCCAATGGCCTTGACCCACGCCCATCACGCCCATGCGCTGCACTCGCCATTCTGGTGGCTGAAATGCGCTGTCGGTGTGTCGAATGCGGACCACCCCTTGGTGGCCGCGTATCACAAGCTGCTGGTGTGGGATCTGATGCGGCGGCCCAGGGTAACGCGGATGGCCGAGTCGGTTCTCAATCCGCTGGTGGGTAAGAGTGTCGCGATGTATTTCGACAAGCGGGAATCGGCGCAAAGCCCAGCAGATTTGGGACATTCAGTTGCATCGGCCTAGTCCGCCGGCGGTGCCGGGTGCCCTGACTCGCGATCAATGTCGGCAGACGGCCCAATCCATTGCTTCCGCACAAGAACCCTCGGGCGCCATCCCGTGGTTTGTGGGTGGCCACACCGACCCGTGGGATCATGTGGAGTGTGCGATGGCGCTCACCGCTGCCGGACTTCTCGAGCAGGCGCGCGCCGCATTCGACTGGAGTCGCCGCGCGCAGCGGGCCGACGGGTCATGGCCGATTCAAATCCGCACGGGCACTGTCGAAGATGAAAACAGTGACAGTAACTTCTGCGCCTACATCGCGACCGGAATCTGGCACCATGTGCTCGTGACCGGCGACAAGTCATTCGCCGTCACGATGTGGCCGGTGGTGCGCAAGGCGATCGACTTCGTCATCGACCTGCAGGTGGGCAATGGCGAAATATGTTGGGCTCGAAGTGAGTCCGGGCCACTGACGGAGGCCCTGATGACCGGGTGCGCCAGCATCTTTCACGCCATGAGGTGTGCGCTGGCGCTGGCGGCTCTTGTCGGGGAGCCCCAGCCGGAGTGGGAACTGGCGCTCGGTCGGCTTGGCCACGCCATCGTCGCGCACCCGGAGGCGTTCGCTGAAAAGGAGCGCTACTCGATGGACTGGTACTACCCCATCCTCGGCGGTGCGCTACGCGGACCGGCGGCGGCCGCCAGAATTGACCACCGCTGGAATGACTTTGTTGTCGGCGGCCTCGGTATTCGCTGCGTCGACGACCGGCCGTGGGTGACGGGAGCCGAAACATGCGAACTGGTGCTGGCGCTTGATGCCATCGGTCACCGCGCCGCGGCGCATGAACAGTTCGCGGCGATGCAGCACCTGCGCGAAGACGACGGGTCCTACTGGACGGGATTGGTCTTCGCAGACGGGAAGCGTTGGCCCGAGGAACGCACCACCTGGACCGCTGCGGCGATGATCCTCGCCGCGGATGCGCTATCGAATACCACTCGGGGTGCCGGCATCTTCCGTGGGCATGC